>JBDSMW010000084.1:0-9411 GCA_039915665.1 Nocardioidaceae bacterium | reverse complement strand
ACGGTCCAGCGGGTGCCCTGGTAGGCGTGCACGGAGACCGCCGACGCGAGCAGCGAGGTGCGCACCACGCGGCCGCGTCCCGTCCTGGACCGTTCGTGCAGGGCGGCGAGCACGCCGTACGCACCGTTCATCCCGGCCAGCAGGTCGCTGATCGGCACCCCGACGCGGGTGGGCTGGTCCGGGGACGGCCCGGTGAGCGACATCAGGCCGGCCTCGCCCTGGGCGATCTGGTCGTAGCCGGCCCGGCCGCCCTCGGGCCCGTCGTGGCCGAAACCGGTGATCGACAGCACGACGAGCCGCGGGTTGATCTCGTGCAGCCGCTCGGTGGAGAAGCCGAGCCGGTCCAGGACGCCCGTGCGGAAGTTCTCCATCAGGACGTCGGCGCGGGCGACCAGCCGGGTCAGCAGGTCCCTGCCCTCGGCGGTCTTGAGGTCGGCGGTCACGGACTCCTTGTTGCGGTTGGCCGACAGGAAGTAGGTCGAGACCGGGTGGTCGTCCGGGCCGACGAACGGAGGTCCCCAGGAGCGGGAGTCGTCGCCGTCGGGGGACTCGACCTTGATGACGCGGGCGCCGAGGTCGGCGAGCATCATCGCGGCGTGCGGACCCGCGAGCGCACGTGTCAGGTCCACGACGACCAGGTCGGAGAGCATCAGGAGGGCGCGGCCGGCGAGCGCAGCCACTCATCGAAGAAGGGCGACAGGTCGCGGCCGGTGTTGGCGCTCAACCAGGCCGTGAACGAGGCCCGGTCCTGCACGGTGTTGCGGTGCTCCTGCGGCCAGCGACGCACGAGGTCGTCGAACGCGACGGCCCCGACGACCTGGCGCAGCCGGCCCCACATCCGCGCCGCGCAGTAGTAGACGTTGATCTGCGCGAACTGGTCGCGGTGGTAGGCGCCGGGCGGCCCGTAGACCTTGCGCCACAACGCGTCGCTGCGCGAGAACTCCCGGTCCCAGTAGGCCGCGGACCGCCAGCCCCGGGCGACGGAGTACTCCGCCTCGACGTACATCGCCATGCCCTCGTTCATCCAGAGGTCCGACCAGTCGTCGGGCGTGACGGTGTCGCCGTACCACGCGTGTGCGAGCTCGTGGGCGACCGTCTGCTGCACCTCACGGGTGCCGTAGCGGTAGTTCTCGGCGCCGAACGTGATCATCGTCTGGGTCTCCATCGCAGAGTCCGACGGCGTCACCACCACTCCGGCCCGGTCGAACGGGTAGGGCCCGAGCCGGCTCTCCAGCCACCGCAGCGTGCCGGGTGTCGCCCGCAGCGCGGCGAGGTACTTCGGCTTGTCGCGCGGGATCCAGTAGGTCAGCGGGATCCCGTGCGGGCCGGTCTGCGTGTGGCGCTCGTAGGGTCCGATCGCGATGGTCGCAAGATAGGAGGCCATCGGGTCGCGGCTGGTGAACCGGGTGACGGTGCGGCCGTGCGCGCGCATCCGGCTGACCATCCGGCCGTTCGAGACGCCGACCCACTTCTCCGGCACGTCGAGCCGGACGTCGTAGGTCGCCTTGTCGGAGGGGTGGTCGTTGACGGGATACCAGGTGAACGCGCCGTACGGCTCCTGCATCGCCCACACCTGTCCGGTGAGCGTGGTGTGCCAGCCCAGGCCGCTCAGGTCCTGCCGGCTCGACGGCGCCCTGGCCGGGGCGGGCGTGCCGCGGTAGTCGACGGTCACGGTGTACGGCGTCCCTGCGACCATCGATGGCGCGGAGACCACCAGCGAGCGGCCGGGGTGCTGGAAGGTCGTGGCGACGGTCGTCCCGGCCGCGTCCGTGGCGGAGAGGCCCCGGACCCGCAACCGCTCGGACAGGTCGAGCCGGAATGTGCCGTCCTGGGTGGGGACGAGTCGCACCCGGGCGACCCCGTCCAGGGTGCGCGTCGTGGGCTGCCAGTGCAGGTCGAGGGCGTAGCTCTGCACGTCGACGGTCGGGCTGCCGACCGAGGGGTAGTAGCTGTCGGTGTGCTGCCCCGGAGAGGTCTGGACCAGTGGTTCGGCCGACCGGGCCGGTCCGGCCACGCCCAGCGCGAGGCTGCAGGCCAGCACGGCGAAGAGGGGACGAAGCACGCGCTGAGTGTAGGTGCGGGAAGCATCTCGCCGGGGCCGTTTCAGGCAGCGTCACCGAGGCCGAGGCCGAGCCCCGCGGCGTCCAGCACCGACTCCACGCGACGCCGCTCGCCGTCGAGCTCGGGACCGGGTGGCAGCACCTCGAGCAGGTGGTCGACGCCGAGCGCCACACAGGCCTCGACCAGCACGCCGTCGTACGCCATCCGGCGACCTTCCAGCTGGGCGAAGGAGTTGCGGGCCGGCAGACCGTGGAAGCGCGTGCCGATCCGGTGCGCGTCGCGGGCGATCTCCTCGATGGGACGGCCGGGTGCCTGCGGGGTCGAGGGCAGGGCGCTCCGGAACCGGTCGAGCCCGCGGACCAGTGCCTTGCGGAGCCGGGCCAGCCGCGGGCGGCCGAGCGCGCTCGCCACGATCATGGCGAGCAGCAGCAAAGCGCTCATGGCGGATCCCCAGGTCATCCTTCGATGGTAGGCCGCTCGTCCACTCCGCGGGGCAGGACCGATCCGCTCAGCGCTGGTCGGAGATCCGCTTCGCCTTGCCCAGCGAGCGCTCGAGGCGGTGCGGTGCGAGCACCTCGACCCGGACCGACGTGCCCACGTTGTCCTTGACGTGCTCGGCCAGCACCCGGCCGAGCGCCTCGCGATCGGGCTCGGCGACCGACTCGTGCGCCTCGACCTGCACCGTGAGCTCGTCGAGGTTGCCGGGGCGGGTCAGCACGCACAGGTAGTGCGGGGTGAGGCCCTCGACCTTGAGGATCTGCTCCTCGATCATGGTGGGGAAGACGTTGACGCCGCGCACGATCATCATGTCGTCGGTGCGACCGGTGACCTTCTGCATCCGGCGGAAGGCGGGGTACGCCGTGCCGGGCAGCAGCCGGGTCAGGTCGCGGGTCCGGTAGCGGATCACCGGCATCGCCTGCTTGGTCAGCGAGGTGAACACCAGCTCGCCCTCCTCGCCGTCGGGCAGCACCTCACCGGTCACCGGGTCGATGATCTCGGGATAGAAGTGGTCCTCCCAGACGTGCAGCCCGTCCTGGGTGACGACCGCCTCCTGAGAGACGCCCGGCCCCATCACCTCGGACAGCCCGTAGATGTCGACGGCCGAGATGCCGGTGCGGCGTTCGACCTCGCGTCGCATCTCGTCGGTCCACGGTTCCGCGCCGAAGATGCCGATCTCCAGCGAGGTGCTCCGCGGGTCGACGCCCTGGGCCTCCATCTCGTCGAGGATCGCCAGGAAGTACGACGGCGTCACCATGATCACGCGCGGCTCGAAGTCCACGATCAGCTGGACCTGGCGCGGCGTCATGCCGCCGGAGACGGGGACCACGGTGCAGCCCAGCCGCTCGGCCCCGTAGTGCGCGCCGAGCCCTCCGGTGAACAGCCCGTAGCCGTAGGCCACGTGCACGATGTCCCCCGGACGGCCGCCGGCGGCGTAGATGGACCGCGCCATCACCTCGGCCCAGACCTCGAGGTCGTCGTGCGTGTAGCCCACGACGGTCGGCTTGCCCGTCGTACCGGAGGAGGCGTGGACGCGGCTGACCTTGCCGCGCGGCACCGCGAACAGGCCAAAGGGGTAGTTCTGCCGCAGGTCCTCCTTCGCGGTGAACGGGAACCTCGCGAGGTCGGCCAGCGACTGGAGGTCCGCTGGCGCCACCCCGGCGGCGTCGAACGCCCGGCGGTAGTGCGGCACGTGCTCGTAGACCCGCTCGAGCGTCTCGCGCAGGTCGATCAGCTGTTGCGCGCGGACCTGCTCGGCGGTGGTGTCCGGCATCGTGAACGTCGACCTCATGCTGACCACTCCTCCTCGAAGAGCGACCCGCGGATCTCCTTGCTGCGGCCCACGAACTCGGCCACCAGGGTCTCCCCGGATCGCACGGTCACGTCGTAGACCCCGTCCCGTCCCTCGCGGCTGCGCTCCACCGCGTCGGCCACCAGCACGTCCCCGAGCCGGGTGGGGGCGAGGAACCGGATCTCCGCACCGGCCGCGACGGTCCTGCGGTTGTAGGAGTTGCAGGCGAACGCGAAGGCCGAGTCGGCCAGTGTGAACGTGATCCCGCCGTGCCCGATCGCGTGCCCGTTGACCATGTCCTCGCGCACCGTCATCCGCACCTTCGCGCGGCCGGCGGCGACCTCGACGATCTCCAGGCCGAGCGATCGGCTGGCCGCGTCCCCGGCCCACATGGCGTCCGCGCTGCGCCGGGCGACCTCGTCCGGGGTCACAGCTTCTTCTCCATCAACGACACGAGGTGCTCCTCGTCGCCGAGCCGGCCGACCTCCCTATAGCCCCGTGCGTCGTGGAACGCCAGCGAGGCGTCGTTGCGCGGGACCAGGTTGACCTCCAGCGACAGCCGGCCGTACGGCGTCGCGACGGTCTCGATCTCGTCGTACACGAAACCGCCGAGGGCGCGGCGGCGAAAGCTCTCGTGCAGCACGATCCGGTCGAGGTAGTAGAAGCCCGACGACCCGTGCCGGTCGGTGAACCAGCGGTAGTTCTCCGAGTCGTACGACGCGCCGGGGGCGAACGTGATCACGAACCCCGCGAACGCGCCGTCCACGTCGAGCACGTCGAACCGGTCGGCGGTGTCGCGATGCCGGTGCAGCTTCGCCTCGTCCATCGGGGCCAGCTTCACGACGTTGCGCTCGTTGAGCATCAGCACGTCGGCCACGTCGGTGTCGCGCAGCGGTCGCAGGTCGGGCACGTCCGCCACCCTAGCCACGGGCGGCGTCCGCACCGCCCAGCAGCACGCGGGTCATCGCGTTGCGCGTGTCGAGCAGGTCGGCGAGAGCCTCGTCGAGCTGGTCGGCGGTCACCGCGAGGCTGCCTTCCGACGAGGCGGCCGCCGCGATGAGCGCCGCACGGCGGAGCAGCTCCTTGAGGAAGGAGGCCGTCACGCCGTCGGTCCGCTCGATGACTCCGTCGAGGCGGGTCTCGTCGACCTCGAGCCCTCCGCGGTAGAGCCGGAACAGCTGCCGCCGGGCATCGGCGTCCGGCAGGTCGAGTGAGACGGCCTGGTCGACGCGACCGGGCCGCGCCGCGAGGGCGGGCTCGAGGACGTCGGCCCGGTTGGTGGTGAGCAGGAAGACGACATCGGCGTCCTCGGCGAGGCCGTCCATCTCGTTCAGCAGCATGAACAGCAGCGGATGCTGACCGGGGTGCATCCCGCGGTCCTCCGCGATCAGGTCGACGTCCTCCACCACGATCATCGCCGGCTGCAGCGTCCTGGCCACCGAGCAGGCCGTGCTGATGAACTGGAGGGAGTCACCGGAGAGCAGCAGGATGGTGACGTCGGGGAGCCGGCTGGTGAGGTAGCGGACCGAGTGCGTCTTGCCCACCCCGGGAGGCCCGTAGAGCAGCAGCCCGCGCTTGAGGTGCTGGCGGGCCGCCAGCAGCCGGTCGCGGTGCTCGGCGACGCCGACGACCTGACGGGTGATCGCGGCCATCGTGTCTCCGGGCAGGACGACGTCCTGCGACGACACGGTCGGGCGACGGTGGAACTGCAACGCGCCGCCTCGTTCGCCGAACATCTCGTGGCCGAACGAGATGACCTGGCCGCGGAAGACGTTGTGCTCGACCGCGAGCCCTCGGACCTCGGCCGCGGCCGAGGCGGCGGCGTCGGGTCGGTTCGCGACCACGTGCACCTGGGCCATCCCCATCCCGCTCTGAGGGTCGGCTGCCTGCACCAGGACCGCTGAGCGCGTGGCCCCGTCGGTGACGAGGTACAGGGCGGCGCGCACGGCCGGCAGCGACTGGCCGTCGGGTCCGCTGGCCAGGTTGGACCACGCGACGTTGCCCGGTGTCGGACCCTGGTCGTAGCGGGACGGGGTCTGCAGCAGGTCCGTGAGCCCGAACTCGCGGTGCCGGAAGTTGGCGAGCCCGACCAGCTCGTGCGTACGACCTCCCTGACCCAGCCAGGCGTCGAGCCCGACCTGCACGTTCACGAGCTCGTACGACGGCCAGGACTCCTCGACCACCTCCAAGCCCTCGAGGGGCACCGCGAGGTGGGCGGCCAGCAGCCCGGCGAAGGTGGGCCGGTCGTCGCGGCGGGCCACCCCGATCACGTGGCGCCTCAGCCGACGACCGAGCTTCCCGACGTCCGAGGCGTGCAGGTGCTCGTCGTCCTCGGTCGCGCCCTCGGCCGTGAACGTCACGTGCTGACGGCCGGGGGATCCGCCCGAGCCGGCGAAGCCGGGGACGGACCCGTCGTCCAGGTAGACCTGTTGCATGACATCCCCCTCGTGCTGCATCCCGGACTCCTCACCGTAGTCCGGGTGGGCGGTCAGGCGCGGATCCGCTCGTTCCCCGGGTCGTACGGCGCGCGCAGACCGACGGTCACGGCGTGCACCGAGCCGCCGACGTCGACGGTGCAGGACCCGGACGTCACCCACTCGCGGGACGTCACTCCGGCCGGGTCGGCGACGTACGCCAGCCCCACCGAGGCGCCGACGGTGTCGCCCCAGGCGGCGCTGGTGACCTGGCCGACCGGCACACCGTCGCGCAGCACGAGCTCGCCGCCCCAGAGCATCGCGTCGGGGTCGTCGACGACGAACGAGACCAGCCGGCGTCGGGGTCCCCGTGCGCGCGCCTCCTCGACCGCACCGCGGCCCAGGAAGTCGACGTCGCCGCTCAGCTTGCAGGCGAACAGCAGGCCGGCCTCGACGGGTCCGAAGTCCGGTGTCAGCTCGCGGCCGAACGCGCGGTAGCCCTTCTCCAGGCGCAACGACTCGATCGCGTAGTAGCCGGCGTCCACGGCGTCGGAGCCGTCCATCAACGCGTCGTACACCGCGGGTGCCTGAGCGGTCGGGACGTAGAGCTCCCAACCGAGCTCACCGACGTAGGTGATCCGGGAGGCGCGGACCTCGGCCCCGGCGATGCGGACCAGTCGCGAGGTCGCGAACGCATCGCTCATCGGCTCGCCGGTGATGCGCGCCAGCAGGTCGCGCGAGTGGGGTCCCATCACGCCGAGCACGGCGAAGGCCGCGGTCACGTCGCTCACCTCGGTGTCGTGGCCGTCGGGCACGTGGCGCCGGATCCAGTCCTGGTCGCGCTCGGTGGTGGCGGACCCGCTGACCAGCAGGTACGCCTCGTCGGCCACCCGGGTCACCGTCAGGTCGGCCTCGTAGGTGCCGCGCCGGTTGAGCAGCCCGGTGTAGACGACCGTGCCGACGGTCACCGACACGTCGTTGGTGCAGATCCACTGCAGCGTGGCCTCGGCGTCGCGGCCGGACACGACGTACTTCGAGAAGGACGTCTGGTCGAACACGGCCACCCCGGTGCGCGTCGCCCGCTGCTCGGCGGTCGACCAGGGCAACCAGGCGGGCTTGCCCCAGGAGTAGTCCAGGACCGGCTCGTCACCGGGCGGCGCGAACACGTTGGCCCGCTCCCAGCCCATCTTCGAGCCGAAGCAGGCGTTGCGGGACACGAGCAGGTCGTGCACGGGCGACAGCCGCAGCGGCCGGGCGCTCTCGAGCTCGCGGTTGGGCCAGGGCACCGCGTAGTGCAGCCCGAGGATCTCCACGACCCGTTGCCGCAGCCAGCCGGGCTCGGCGTGGAACGGCGCGAACCGACGGATGTCCACCGCGACCAGGTCGCTGGTCGGCTCGCCCTCGACCACCCACTCGGCCAGCGCCCGCCCGGCGCCGCCGGCTGACGCGATCCCGACGGAGTTGAAGCCCGCGCCGACGAAGAAGCCGCGCACGCCCGGCGCCTCGCCCATCAGGAACTGGTTGTCGGGCGTGAACGACTCAGGACCGTTGTAGAACTTGCGGATCCCGGTGTCGCCGAGCGCCGGGATGCGGTGCACGGCGCTGTCCATCAGCACACCGAAGTGGTCCCAGTCCTCGTCGAGCAGCTGGAACTCGAAGGGGTACGGCACCTGGTCCGGCGCCACCCACGGCTTGGCCTCGGGCTCGAAGCCGCCGACGACGAGACCGCCGACCTCCTCCTTGAAGTAGGTGTAGCCGTCCGGGTCGCGCAGGATCGGCAGGCCGGGGTGCACGCCCTCGATCTGGTCGGTGACGACGTAGAAGTGCTCGGCCGAGTGCAGCGGCACGTGCACGCCGGCCATCGCACCGACCTGGGCGGCCCACTGGCCGGCGCAGTTCACGACCACCTCGGCCTCGACTTCGCCCCGGTCGGTGCGTACGCCGGTCACGGCACCGTCGCGCACCAGAACGTCGAGCACCCGGGTCTGCTCCACGACGCGGGCACCCTGCTGACGGGCGCCCTTGGCCAGCGCCATGGTCAGGTCGGTGGGGTTGGCCCTGCCGTCGCCGGGCAGCCAGATCGCGCCGAGCAGGTCGTCGACGCGCATCGCCGGCCAGCGTGCGAGCGCCTCGCCGGGCGTCATCATCGAGCACTCGAGACCGTAGGCGTCGGCCGTGGCGGCGGTCCGCCGCAGCTGCGTCATCCGGTCCGGCGTGCGCGCCACGATGACGCCGCCGCACTGCTGGTAGCCCGCGGACAGGCCCGTCTCCGCCTCGAGCTGGGCGTAGAGCTCGCCGCTGTACTGCACCAGTCGCGTGCCGCTCTCCGAGGCACGCAGCTGGCCGACGAGCCCGGCCGCGTGCCACGTCGTGCCGCCGGAGAGGTGCCCCTGCTCGAGCAGCAGAACGTCGGTCCAGCCCAGCCGGGTCAGGTGGTAGGCCGTGCTGGTGCCGATGACGCCCCCACCGACGATCACGACCCGGGCGCGGGCCGGCAGGTCAGTCACGGGCGACATCTTCCAACAGGCCCTCGAAGCCGGACGAGGTGAACCCACGGGCCGCCTTCTCGAACCGTTCGAGCCCCCAGGCGTCGAAGTCGAACTCGAGCTCGCTCGCCGAGGCCTGGATGGCTCCCCACAACGACCACCCGTAGGCCGACACGAGCGCCTGGAGCCGCGTGCGCGCCAGCGTCGCTCGTCCGGCCTCCCCGAAGTACGCCGCCACGAGCCCCTCGACCTGGTCGTCGTCGAAGTCGCACTCGGTGCAGGTGTTGCCGAGCTCGAAGCAGGCGTCGTTGTTGCCGGAGTATTCGTAGTCGATGAGCCAGACCTGCTCGCCGTCGTCCACGAAGTTGCCGGCCAGCAGGTCGTTGTTGCAGGGCACGGGCGACGGCGCGTTCACCGCGAGCGCGCGCTCGGCCCGGTGGAAGGCCTCGTCGTGGTCGACGTAGCCGTCGGAGAGCCGGAATCCCTGGTGCTGCACGGTCCTGAGGTAGCCCGCCTGCCGCGCGAACATGTCGAAGGTCCCGGTGAACCGCGGGCCGTCGTGCAGCCGCCGGATCGCTTCTCCCGCCCGTCGTACGACGGAGGGCTCGGCGAACGAGTCGTTGTCGAAGGTCACGCCGTCGAGGTAGCCGATCACCAGCAC
>JBDSMW010000074.1:0-34745 GCA_039915665.1 Nocardioidaceae bacterium | reverse complement strand
ACCCGCCGGGACGCTTGGGGTCCTTGAGGCCCGCACGGGTGCGCCGGATCGCCCGGGACAGGGCCTTGACGGCCTGGTCCTGACCGATGACGCGCTTGTGCAGCTCGTCCTCCATCTTGAGCAGCCGCGTCGACTCCTCCTCGGATAGCTTGACGATCGGGATGCCGGTGGCGACGGCGAGGACCTCGGCAATGAGCTCCTCGTCGACCTCGGCCACGACGTCCATGTCGCCGGCCTTCCACTGCTTCTCGCGCTCGCCCTTGGCCAGGAAGAGCTTCTTCTCCTCGTCACGCAGGGACGCGGCGAGCTCGAAGTCCTGGCTGTCGATGGCGCTCTCCTTGCGGCGGCGCACGTCGGCGATCTTGTCGTCGAACTCGCGCAGGTCCGGCGGAGCGGTCATCCGGCGGATCCGCAACCGAGAGCCGGCCTCGTCGATCAGGTCGATCGCCTTGTCGGGCAGGAACCGGTCGGAGACGTAGCGGTCGGCCAGGGTGGCGGCCGCGACGAGCGCCTCGTCGGTGATCGTCACGCGGTGGTGAGCCTCGTAGCGGTCGCGCAGGCCCTTGAGGATCTCGATGGTGTGCGCGATCGTCGGCTCCTGCACCTGGATCGGCTGGAAGCGCCGCTCGAGGGCGGCGTCCTTCTCGAGGTGCTTGCGGTACTCGTCGAGGGTCGTCGCACCGATGGTCTGCAGCTCGCCCCGGGCCAGCATCGGCTTGAGGATCGAGGCCGCGTCGATGGCGCCCTCGGCCGCTCCGGCGCCGACGAGGGTGTGCAGCTCGTCGATGAACAGCACGATGTCGCCGCGGGTCTTGATCTCCTTGAGCACCTTCTTGAGGCGCTCCTCGAAGTCACCGCGGTAACGGGAGCCGGCGACCAGGGAGCCCAGGTCGAGGCTGTAGATCTGCTTGTCCTTGAGGGTCTCGGGCACGTCACCGCGCACGATCGCCTGGGCCAGACCCTCCACGCAGGCGGTCTTGCCCACCCCGGGCTCTCCGATGAGCACCGGGTTGTTCTTGGTGCGTCGCGACAGCACCTGCATCACGCGCTCGATCTCCTTCTCGCGCCCGATGACCGGGTCGAGCTTGCCCTCGCGAGCGGCCTGCGTGTAGTTGCGGCCGAACTGGTCGAGGACCAGGGACGAGGACGGAGCGCCCTCCTGGGGAGTGCCGGCAGCAGCGGTCTCCTTGCCCTGGAAGCCGGAGAGCAGCTGGATGACCTGCTGGCGGACCCGGTTCAGGTCGGCGCCGAGCTTGACCAGCACCTGGGCGGCGACGCCCTCGCCCTCACGGATCAGGCCGAGCAGGATGTGCTCGGTGCCGATGTAGTTGTGGCCGAGCTGAAGCGCCTCGCGCAGCGAGAGCTCGAGCACCTTCTTGGCGCGCGGCGTGAACGGGATGTGCCCACTCGGCGCCTGCTGGCCCTGGCCGATGATCTCCTCGACCTGGGCGCGCACCGCCTCGAGCGAGATGCCGAGGCTCTCGAGGGCCTTGGCCGCGACACCCTCTCCCTCGTGGATCAGGCCCAGGAGGATGTGCTCGGTGCCGATGTAGTTGTGGCTGAGCATCCGGGCTTCTTCCTGCGCCAGGACGACCACCCTGCGGGCTCGGTCTGTGAACCGCTCGAACATGTGCCTCATCGCTCCTTGCCGTGACCGCCGTGCCACTCCCGGCCCGGAGCCGGATGCGGTGGGGAACTCGTCGGACGAACAGTAGTCCCGCGTCGTCGCGGGCCACTGCTTGTTCAACCCCTGAGTCAGCCTACGTGTTCCGGCCAACGGGCGTTAAAGCATTCGCCGACAGCGAACAGAGCTGTCCCTGTGCGCTGACGGCGAGTGGTCCGGACCGGCGTCAGTTCGCGGCGGCGTACGCCTCGCGCACGTCGGCGCTGACCCGGCCGCGCTCGGGGACGTCCCAGCCGTTCTCCCGGGCCCAGGCGCGGATGTCCGCTGCGGAGGTGCCGTTGTCGGCGGTCGGGGCCGACGGGCGACGACCGCTCTTGCGGCGACCACCGGTGCGCCGGGCGTGGCCGATGTAGAGGCTGAGCGCGTTGCGCAGCTCGCCCGCGTGCTTGTCCGAGAGGTCGATCTCGTAGTCGACCCCGTCGAGGGCGAAGCTCACGGTCTCCTCGGCGTCCTTGCCGTCGATGTCGTCGACGAGGACCACGTTCACTCGTTGCGCCATTTCATGGCCTTTCGAATATCCCCTCGGAATCCCCGAATCGGGGGCACAAGAAGTTTATTGGGCCACGATCGGAAATGGCAAATCGACAGCGCCGTTTATCCCCACCGGAATAGCCAGCGATAAACCCCGAATTCGAAACCTCGCGCTATTCGGGACGGAGCAGCGGGAACAGGATGGTCTCGCGCACCGAGGCGCCGGTGAGCAGGCCGAGCATCCGGTCGACCCCGAGCCCGATGCCGCCGGCCGGCGGCATGCCGTACTCCATCGCCTTGAGGAACACCTCGTCGAGCTCCATCGCCTCGTCGTCGCCGCCGGCGACGAGCCGGGACTGCGCCTCGAGCCGCTCGCGCTGCACCACGGGGTCGTTGAGCTCGGAGTACGCCGCGCCCATCTCCACCCCGTTGATGATCAGGTCCCAGGCCTCGTTCAGTCCGGGGGTCGACCGGTGCTGCTTGGCGAGCGGCTTGACCGCCTCGGGGTAGTCCATGACGAAGGTCGGCTGGATCAGCGTGTCCTCGACGAGCTGCTCGAAGAGCTCCACGACGATCTCGGCCGCACCCCACTGGTCCTGAAGCTCGACTTCGTGCCGCCCGCCCAGCGCGCGCAGGGTCTCCGCGTCTGTGGTCACGTCCACGGTCGTGCCGACCGCCTCCGAGACCAGCTCGAAGATCGGGGCCTCGCGCCACTCGCCCGCCAGGTCGATGACGCTGCCGTCGCGGCCGACCACCTCGGGGCTGCCGATGGCCGCGTGCGCACTGCGGATCAGGTCCTGGGCCAGCGTGATCATCGTGTGCTGGTCGCCGTAGGCCTCGTAGGCCTCCAGCATCGAGAACTCCGCCGCGTGCGTCGCGTCGAGCCCCTCGTTGCGAAAGGTGCGGCCGATCTCGAAGACCCGGTCCACCCCCCCGATCATGGCGCGCTTCAGGTCGAGCTCGAGAGCGATGCGCAGCAGCATCTCCTGGTCGAGGGCGTTCAGGTGCGTCCGGAACGGCCGGGCCGCCGCGCCGCCGTTGGTGAGCTGGAGGATCGGCGTCTCGACCTCGAGGAAGCCGTGCCCGTCGAGGGTGGCGCGCAGGCTCTTGAGCAGGGCGGCCTTCTTGCGGACCATGTCGCGCGGCTCGGGACGCACCATCATGTCGACGTACCGGAGCCGGACCCGCGCCTCGTCGGAGAGCGGCTTGTGCTCGTTGGGCAGCGGCCGCAGGGTCTTGGCCGCCAGCGACCAGCCGGTGGCGGCCACGGACAGCTCGCCGCGGCGGCTCGTGACCACCTCGCCGGTGACCGCAAGCAGGTCGCCGAGGTCGACGGTCGTCTTGAACTCGGCCAGCCGCTCCTCCCCGACCTCGGCCAGGGAGAGCATCACCTGGAGCTCGGTGCCGTCGCCCTCGCGCAGCCGGACGAAGCAGAGCTTGCCGGTGTTGCGCAGGAACATCACGCGTCCGGTGACCGCGACCCGCACACCCGTGTGCGTGTCGGGCTCCAGCTCCTGCCCGTCGTACGACATCCGGATCTGCGCGAGCGTGTGGGTGCGATCGACGACGACGGGGTACGGCGCAACGCCGTCGGCGAGCAGCCGCTCGCGTTTGCTCCGGCGCACCCGCATCTGCTCGGGGAGGTCGTCCTCCGCCGGCTCGGGCGGCGCGTCGTGCGGCTGCTCGCTCATGCGCCCAGCCTAGGAGGGCTGCTCCTGCGCCGTCTCCCGGGGCTCGGCGACCCGTCGTCGCGGAGCATCGTCCGGCACCCGGGTCAGCGTCGTGAACACCGCGACGCAGAGCACGGCGAAGGCCGCGGAGGCGATCAGCCAGACCGCCGTGGCGGGGACCGCGGGGAGCCACCACCACTCGCGACCCTTGTCGAGGTCGAATCCGGAGCGGTCGGTGCCGGTGACGTAGCGGCGGATCTGCGTGTAGAGCGCGATCAGCTGTGCCAGGGACAGCGCGAACGCGGCGACCAGGGCCTGGGTCCGGCTCAGGCGCACCCGGTCGTGGGCGACCGGCAGCAGGGCCACGCCGGTCAGGATCACCAGGATCGGCAGCACGTAGCGCGGCTGGAAGCCCTGTCCGACCGGCAGGTGCGACTTCGCGAGGAGGTAGAGCGGGTAGATCGTGATCGCGAACGCCAGCGCGGCGAGACCGGCGAGCTTGAACCAGCTCTGGACGCGCAGCGCCGCGAACACCACACCGGCCCAGGCGCCGAGGGTGAAGAACGTGAGCAGCGGCGGGAAGACCGTGTCCAGCCAGCCGATGCTGCCCATGAAGCCGAACCCGAGGCTGCCGAACCAGAGCACGGGCAGCTGTTGGATGTTGGCGATCGTGAGACCGAAGACGGGAGTGGGCGGCGGAGCAGCGACGAAGCCGTCGGAGACCGCCGTCGCCTGGCCCGCGGTGATGAAGAAGACCGCGGCGATCGCGACACACCCGGCCATCACCAGCAGGGTGCTCTTGTGGCGCAGCAGCAACGGCAGACGCAGCAGCAGGACCAAGCCGACCGCCATCACGCAGAACAAGGCGCTGTCGGCCCGGGAGCCGGAGCCCGTCACGGCCATCACGAGGGCGAGGGCCCACAGGCCCCAGCGCCGTCGACCCTCCACCTCGAAGGAGGCGTACAGCGCGACCCACAGCGTGGCCGCGCTGAAGTAGGTCCACGAGCTCGGGTTGGTCGACGCGAGCAGCGAGAGACCGAGCGGGATGGAGGTGAGCAGCACCGGCACCGTGGCCACGGCCCGCAGCCGGCGGGGCACCAGCCAGGCCAGTAGACCGATCGAGGCCACGGTCAGGAACACGTTGGCCAGCCGCATCAGCAGGATGGAGGCGTAGAAGTCGCCGGTGATGAACCGGTGCATGAAGATGTAGAACGCCGGCGGATAGCTGTGCAGCCAGTTGCCGGTCGTCGTCGGCGCGTCCAGGACCAGCTTGCCGTCCATGTCGTACTGGCAGGCGCCGCTCTTGGTCGGGTCCTGGACGAAGCACGTCGAGCCGGACACCTCGCTGGGCACGATCCGCTGCTCCGGGTGGTCGGGGACCATCGCGCAGTGCACGGCCGACGAGCCGGGCGCGCACCAGATCGAGGGCAGGTGCCAGTTGTCGTCGGGAGCGGACCCGGGGGGCGACGCCAGGCTCCAGCCGGCTCCGACCAGGAGTGCGCAGAACACGAGCAGCACCGGTCCGACCGCCTGGGCGAGCACACCACGACGCGCACCCCGGTTGCTGTTCACCGGATCACCCTAAGGGTTCGCCGCAGCTGCCGGTCACCGGTCCCCGCGCAAGTATTCGGCCCGGATCCGGCGCACCAGGCGACCGGAGCTGCCCTGGTCCAAGGTGGAGAACAGCAGCCTGGTCCGGTGACCGGCGTCGACCGGGGGGAGCTCGAGCGCGGCGGCGAGGTCGCCTCGGTCGCGCACCACATGGACGGGGAGCAGACCGGGGTCGTGGAAGAGCTCGCCCTCGGACGTCTCGTCGAGCAGCAGCACGATCGACCGACCGGTGGCCGCGAAGTCCACGGCGCGGGCGGACACGTCGGTGAGCAGCACGGTCGCCACCCGGTCGACGACGACGTGGTCGGTGACGGCGAGCCGGCGGAGATTCAGCGCGTCCACGGGCTCGAGCACCCGGGACAGCTCCCGGCCGCGGTCCCGCACGTCGTCGTAGTAGCCCAGCACGCCGCCGTGCCGCTCACACCAGCCGGAGAGCGCATCGACGACGTCGCGGTCGGCGCTCCGGTAGGCCGGCTTCGACCCGCTCCGGTCGAAGGCGGGGGCGAAGAGGAGGAGGGGACGACCGCCGAGCGCCTCCGTCAGCCGCTGCTCCTGACGCCGCAGGTCGTCGGGCAGGTCCGCGGAGGCCCGCAGCAGCAGGTCGTTGCGCGGTTCTCCGGTCTGCCACACGTCGGCCAGTGCGAGCGGCGCGAACGCCTGCGCGGCCGCGAGCGCCTGCGCCGGTGAGGCGGCGACCACGGCACGGTAGGGGCTCTCGCGCGGTGCCGTGTCGTCCTCTGACGCCGGGAACGGACGGAGCGGCACCCCGCCCAGGTGGACGATGTCGTGGTTGGCCGGCGAGAACCAGCCGTACGACGCGTCGCCCGGCATCTCGCGCACGAACACGTAGCGGCTCCGGGCGAGATGGAACTGGCCTTCGGGGCTCTCGAGCGGCAGGACCACCACGTTCTCGCCGTCGAGGTCGATCGCCCGCGACCGGGTCAGCACGACCTTCTTCAGCGTCGGGTCGGACCGCACCTCCTCGAAGACGGCGCGCAGGCTCCCGGTCAGCGAGTGGTCGGCGGCGTCGACGAGGAACGCCCACCAGTGGTCGAACTTCGGCGCAGCCAGGTCCTCCTCCGCGATCTCCCACTGGTTCCAGGGCCGGTGCACGCGGTCCGTGTGCCGCTCGGCGCTGCTCAGCGCGAAACTGCGGTGCAGGCGGTCGTCAGGCGCCACCCGCAGCAGGTTGGCCTCGAACAGGTCCACGTCGGCACCGGGCACGACGGAGCGCACCCGCTCCTTCCACCGGCCGAGGTCCGCGACGTGGCCGCTGTTCTCCGAGAGCAGGTTGCGCTTGAGCAGCGGGAAGCCGCGCTCCAGCAGCTCGAAGAACCGCGAGGTGTAGAGCGGGTGGAAGGGATAGAGGTCCGGGATGAAGGTGTCGACGTCGAACCCGCGGCACATCAGGTAGCGGCTGAGCCCGATCTCGTACTTCCGGATGATCAGCGACTTGTGCGGCTGCGCCACCACGGCGTCGAGCCGGCGGCGGAAGCCCGCGTCGCCGATCACCCGCGACCGGAACGTGAGCAGGTAGGAGCTCACGTGCAGGTGGTCCACGTCGTCCATGTGCCGCTGGCCGATCATCTCCCGCTTGGCCTCGGCCAGCGGCTGCGTCGGCCCGTCGTCCTCGTAGGAGTGGTAGTCGTGCTTGCTGGCCTGCATCCCCCACCAGTCGCACGCCCGCGTGTCCATCTCGGTGAACACGCCGTCGAGGTCGCGGAGCAGGTAGGCGCTGTCGTTGGCCAGCACCAGCTCGTCGTACTGCTCGATGGTGGGCCAGCCGACGAGGTCGCGGGAGAGCAGCGAGTAGGAGCCGAAGTCGTAGCGTCCGTGCGGCACCGCCCAGGCGCCCTTGGTGTACGGCGCGAGGCGGGCCAGCTCGTCGGCCGGGAGGTAGCCGTCGAACAGGTAGTAGACGTCGGCGTGCCGGCTCATCTCCTTCAGGTAGGCGACCACGTAGTCGTCGACGACGTTGTGCGCGTCGTAGCCGGCGAACAGGCACACGCGGTTGGGTCGCGTCAGCCCCTGCGGCACGTCGTGGGGAGTCTCGATCTCGGGCAGCGGGCGGTAGCCGGCGAACCGGCCGTCGAGCAGGAAGTGCAGCAGCGGGTTGACGGTGGTGGCCGCCGGGTCCAGGTGCTCCGACCAGTACCACCACACGTCGAAGGCCGGGCTCGGGTTGGACAAGGAGCGCCAGCCCTCACCGCAGAAGTGCTCCAGGGCCGGGGCCCAGCCGGCGCGCACCCGCTGGTTCGCGGACGTGTAGGCCGCAACGTCGAACCAGCCGCTCGCTGCGACGACCTGCTGCTCGGCCAGCCGCACGTCCTCCTCGGACGGAGCACGACCCGGGCGCTTCCCGGCCACCGCCGCGAGGCCCCGGTCGAGCAGCTCGGCCACGACGGTCTGACGGTCCGCGAAGCCCGCACCGACGAAGCGCGTCGCCACCACGCCGTGCCACGCACCGAGGAACTCCTCGGCAGGCATGGACATCACAGGGGGGTGCGACGTGCGGCCGCGTCGAGGTCCTGGGCGCCGATCGCGTGGACGACCGGGTTCTGCCCCGAGGCGCGCACGTCCGGATTCTCGAGGAGGTAGTCGCGGACGTCGAAGTCGGGCCCGGGGTCCCGTCCCTCGATGACGCCGAAGCGCAGGAAGTGCAGCGCGGGTTCGATGCCCTGGCGCGCGACGGTGAGGTTCTGCCGGAGGTACCACGCCGCCTGGAAGTGACGCGCGCGGTGCAGCAGCATCACCTGCTGCCACTCGTCCTGGCTGACGGAACCCGTGTTCTGATCGCTGTTCCTGCGGCGTCCCCAGCGGCCGCCGCCCTCGACGCGCTGCCGCAGCTCGCGGTAGAGCACCTCGGCCAGCGCCCTGGCCAGGACCGCGGCCTCCTTCTGCGCCTTGCGCCGGCCCCGGCGGACCCGGGCGTGGTCCTCGAGGACCCGCTCGCTCTCCGCCTGGACCTGGGCCAGCTCCAGCCGGCACAGCCGGAGCTCCTCGCGGAGGACGTCGACCTCGCCGAGGGACTCCTGGTGCGGTGCCACCACGGTGTCGTCCTCCCTCTGCACGGTCGTGGGCGCCGCTCACGACGAGCGGTCACCCCTGAAACAGCAGCACCTTACCGGTCCCCTCAGGAACCTCTCAGGTCTGGTTGCGGCCGAACGCGATCTCCAGGCCGAGGAGCGTGAGCCACGGCTGGTGCTCGGTGAACACCGCGCACTCCTCCACGACGAGCGGGGCGAGGCCGCCGGTGGCGATGACCTCGAGGTCGCCCGGCCGCAGCCCGAGCTCGTCGATCATCCGGCCGACGATGCCGTCGACCTGCGAGGCGAAGCCGTAGAGGATGCCGGACTGCAGCGCCTCGACGGTGTTCTTGGCGATCACCGAACGGGGCCGCAGCAGCTCGACCTTGCGGAGCTGGGCCCCCCGGCGTCCCAGGGCCTCCAACGAGATGTCGATGCCCGGGGCGATCGCCCCGCCGACGTACTCCCCGCGGGCGCTGACCACGTCGAAGGTGGTGGCGGTGCCGAAGTCGACCACGATGGCCGGGCCGCCGAAGAGCTGCGAGGCGGCGAGCGCGTTCATGATCCGGTCGGTGCCGACCTCACGCGGGTTGTCCATCAGGACGGGTACGCCGGTGCGCACTCCTGGCTCGACGATCACCTGAGGGACGTCGCCGTGGTAGATCCGGAGCATGTCGCGCCACTCGTGCAGCACCGCCGGCACCGTCGCGCAGACCGAGACGCCGCGCAGGTCGCTGCCCAGGGTCGAGTCGTTGAGTAGCCCCTTGAGGAGCACGCCCCACTCGTCGGCCGTGCGCCGCTCGTCGGTCGCCACCCGCCAGTGGTCGACGACCTCGCCCTCGTCGAGCAGCCCCAGCGTGGTGTGGCTGTTGCCGATGTCGGCGCAGAGCAGGGGCCTCAAGGCGTCACCTCCTGCGGCCGGAGGTCCATCGCGACGTCGAGCACCGGCGCCGAGTGTGTCAACGCGCCGACGGCGATCAGGTCGACGCCGGTCTCGGCGACCTCGCGGGCGCGTTCGAGCGTCAGCCCGCCGGAGGCCTCGAGCCGGGCGCGGCCTGCGGTGAGGGCGACGGCCTCGGCCATCTGCGCGGTGCTCATGTTGTCCAGCAGGATCTCGGGGGCGCCGACGCCGAGCAGCTCGCGAAGCTGGTCGAGCGTGGTCACCTCGACCTGGACCGGCAGGTCGGGGTAGCGCTCGCGGACCGCGCGGTAGGCCGGCACCACTCCCCCGGCGGACAGCACGTGGTTGTCCTTGACCAGGGCCTGGTCCGACAGCGTCGCCCGGTGGTTGAGGCCGCCGCCACAGCGGACGGCGTACTTCTCCAGGGCCCGAAGACCTGGCGTCGTCTTGCGGGTGTCGCGGACCCGCGCGCCCGTGCCGGCGAGCGCGTCGACCCAGCGGGAAGTGGCGGTGGCGACCCCGGACAGGTGGCACACGAAGTTCAGCGCCGTGCGCTCGGCGGTCAGCAGCGCCGGCACCGGACCGTGCACCGAGAGGAGCACGTCCCCACGGGCGACCCGGTCCCCGTCGGCGGCGAGCCGTTCGACCTCGACGTCCGGACCCACGACGAGCCGGAACACGAGCTCGGCCACGCCGAGGCCGGCCACCACGCCGCCCCCGCGGGCGACGAGGTCGGCCCACGCCGGCACGGTCGGGTCGAGGGTAGCGACACTTGTGACGTCCTCACCGGGCAGGTCCTCGGCGAGGGCCCGCTCCACCTGAGCGGTGACGGCGTCCGGGTCGAGGCCCGCAGCGGTCAGCTCCTCGGCGACACTCACGCCAGCACCCCCGTCAGCACCGGGGTGACGTCGAGCCGCGGCATCCCACCGTCGAGCATGACGTCCACGTGGCGGGCCCAGTGCGCGTCGTCGCGATCCGGGAAGTCCTCGCGCCAGTGCGACCCCCGGGTCTCCTGGCGCAGCATCGCCGCGTCGACCAGCGCGCTCGCGATCGTGAGCAGGTTGGTGGTCTCCCACGCGGCGACGTCGGCCACGTCCGTCGTACGCCTGGACAGGGCGGCGAGCGCGGCGGCGCCCTCGTCGAGACCGGTGCGCGAGCGCAGCACACCGGCCGTCTCGGTCATCGCGTGCTGGATCTCGGGCCGCACGTCCCCGGGCACGAGGCCGGCGGGGCGGGAGTCGGTGGCGGGCTGACGGCGCTCCGGCAGGCCGGCCGCGAGGCGGGTGGCGATGCGGCGCGAGAACACGAGGCCCTCCAGCAGCGAGTTGGAGGCCAGCCGGTTGGCGCCGTGCACGCCGGAGCAGGCGACCTCGCCGCACGCGAAGAGGCCGTCGACCGAGGACTGGCCGTCGAGGTCGGTGGCGACGCCGCCGGAGGCGTAGTGGCACGCGGGGGCGACCGGGATCAGGTCGGTGACCGGGTCGACGCCGTGCGACCGGCAGGTGGCCAGGATCGTCGGGAAGCGGCGCTCCCACTTGGCGGCGCCGAACGCACGGGCGTCGAGCCATACGTGCTCGGCCCCGGTCTCGCGCATCCGCCGCATGATCGCCTTGGCCACCACGTCGCGAGGGGCGAGGTCGGCGAGCTCGTGCTGGCCCCGCATGAAGCGCACGCCCGCGTCGTCGACGAGGAACGCGCCCTCGCCGCGGACCGCCTCGGAGATCAGCGGCTGCTGGCCCTTCGATTCGGCGCCGAGCCACATCACGGTCGGGTGGAACTGCACGAACTCGAGGTCGCGGAGCACGGCCCCGGCCCGCAGCGCGAGGGCCATCCCGTCGCCGGTCGAGACCGACGGGTTGGTGGTCGCGGAGAACACCTGCCCCAGGCCGCCGCTGGCCAGCACCACCGCGCGGCACAGGACCGCGCCGACGCCGTCGCGCTGGCCCTCGCCCATCACGTGCAGGGTGACGCCGGCGATCCCTCCGCCGGCCCCGGGGATCAGGTCCAGCGCCAGGGCGTGCTCGGTGACGTCGATGTCCGGGGCGGCGTGCACCGCCGCGACGAGCGCACGCTGGATCTCGGCCCCGGTGGCGTCGCCGCCGGCGTGCGCGATGCGGTCGCGGTGGTGACCACCCTCCCGGGTCAGCGACAGCTCGCCGGCCTCGGTGTGGTCGAACACGGTGCCCAGCGAGATCAGCGCGTGGACGGCGTCGGGGCCCTCGGTGACCAGGGCTCGCACCGCGGCCTCGTCGCAGACCCCGGCGCCCGCGACCAGGGTGTCGTGCAGGTGCTGGTCCGGGGTGTCCCCGGGGCCGAGGGCCGCGGCGATGCCGCCCTGGGCCCACTGGGTGGAGCCCGCGGACAGGATGTCCTTGGTGACGACCATGACCGACCCGACGTCCGGCGAGGCCCGCAGCTGCAGGGCGGCGGTCAGCCCGGCGATGCCGGAGCCGATCACCACGACGTCGGCGTAGGTCGACCAGCCGGGGACGGGAGCAGCGAGACGCTGCGGCAGGCTCACCGGCCCGAGGTTAGCGGCAGGTCGATCTCGGTGTTGTCGATGAGCCGGGTGGCACCGACCCGGGCCGCGACGAGCAGCCGGGCCGCGCCGTGCACCGGGGGCGGGCCGAGCTCGGGCGAGGTGAGCGCGAGGTAGTCGACCTCGACCCCGTCCGTGCCCGTGAGTACGGCGGTCGCGTCGGCCAGCACCCGCTCGGCACCGGCGGGACCCGCCGCGACCCCGGCCCGCAACGCCCCGGACAGCGCGAGCGCGATCCGCAACTGGTCCGCGTCGAGGTAGTCGTTGCGCGAGGACAGGGCCAGCCCGGCCGCGTCGCGGACCGTCTCCGCGCCTACCACGTCGACGCCCAGGCAGAGGTCCGAGACCATCCGCCGGATCAGCACGAGCTGCTGGTAGTCCTTCTGGCCGAACACCGCGACGTCCGGCCGCACGAGGCCGAACAGCTTAGCCACCACGGTGAGCACGCCTCGGTAGTGCCCGGGCCGGGTCGCGCCCTCCAGCACCGAGCCGAGGGGGCCGGGCTCGACGGTGACCTGCGGGTCGCCACCGGGGTAGACCTCGTCGACGCCCGGCGCGAACACCACGTCCGCGCCGTGCTCGCGGCAGATCTCCAGGTCGGCGTCGAACGTGCGCGGGTAGCGGTCCAGGTCCTCGCCTGCCCCGAACTGGAGCGGGTTCACGAAGACCGACACGACGACGGCGTCGGTGTCCTCCACCCGGCTGCGGGCCTCGTCGACGAGGGCCGCGTGACCTGCGTGCAGTGCGCCCATCGTCGGGACGAGCGCTACCCGGCCGCCCCGTCGACGGGTCGCGGCCAGGGTCGAGGCCAGCTCGGCGCGGGTGCGGACGACCAGCGGGGTGAGGACAGTGGTGGTCACGCGCGGGCGGTCTGCAGCGCGTCGTTGAGGATCCCCACGAGCTTGGCGGCGCGGATAGGTAGCAGCCGCCCGTCGAGCACCGCCCGGTTGGCCGTGGCGCGGGCCATCGCGACGTACGACGCGAGCGTGCCCGGCTGGTGGGCCGCGATCTCCGCGACGTGCGCGCGCACGGTCTCCACGTCACCCCGGACGATCGGCCCGGTCAGGGCGGCGTCGCCGTAGGACAGCGCGTTGTCGAGCGCCGCGGTCAGCAGCGGACGCAGCGTCGCGGCCGGGTCGGTGGCGCCGGACTCGCGCAGCAGGTCCATGGCCTGGGAGACCAGGGTGACCAGGTGGTTCGCGCCGTGCGCCAGACCCGCGTGGTAGAGCGTGCGCTTGTCCTCGTCGACCCAGACGATGCTGCCGCCCAGCTCGGTGACCAGCAACTCGGCCAGCGGCCGGGTGGACGGGGTCGCGGTCACGCCGAAGACGCAGCCGGGCAGCCGCGCCACGTCGACGTCGGTGCCGGTGAAGGTCATCGCCGGGTGGGCGGCCAGCACCTCGGCGCCGACGTCGGCAGCCGGGGCGAGGACCGTCAGGCCGTGCTTGCCGGAGGTGTGCACGACCTGCTGGCCTGGGCGGATCGCGCCGGAGGCGGCGAGCATGCTGACCACGTTGGGGAGCATGTCGTCGGGGACGGTGAGCAGCAGCAGGTCGCAGGCCCGGGAGACGGCTGTCGGCTTGTCGACCGGCACGCCCGGGAGCAGCGTCTCGATGCGGGTGCGCGACGCGGCGGACTCGCCCGCGACGGCAACGATCTCGTGGCCCGCGGCGCGCAGAGCGGCCGCCAAGACTGCGCCGACCCGGCCGGCGCCGATCACCCCGATGCGGGTCATGGACTCATCACCTTTCGTTCCAGTCCTCGCGAGAGGTACCGGACGTGTGCAATGCGTGTGCCTACGAGCGTACGCGCGCACTGCGCCAGGCCGGAACCCGCGCCCGAGGTGGCCTCGGTCACAGGGGGTCGCTGCCCGACGGCTCGACCACCGGTGGCGGCTAGCCTGGCGTGATGACCTCGCTCGGCATGCCCGTCGTGCCGCCGCCGACGTCGGACCCCACCTGGAAGCAGGCGTGGGACGCGGCGCTCTACGGGCCCGAGGGGTTCTTCCGCCGTGAGGCACCGGCGCAGCACTTCCGGACCTCCGTGCACGCCTCCCCGCTGTTCGCCGCCGCGCTGGCGCGGATGACCCGCGAGGCGGGCCTGGACACGGTCGTCGACATCGGGGCCGGCCGGGGCGAGCTGCTGAGCCAGCTGCACGACCTGGATCCCGCGCTCGACCTGCTCGGCGTTGAGGTCGCCACCCGACCGCCGGGCCTGGACGCCTCGATCGCCTGGACCACCGCCCTTCCCGAGTCCGTCGAGGGCCTCGTGGTCGCCAACGAGTGGCTCGACGACATCCCGTGCCACGTGGTCGAGGTGGCCCACGACGGCCGGCTGCGGCTGGTGCACGTCGACCCCGCGACCGGCGCCGAGTCCCTCGGACAGCCGCTGACCCACTCCTCCGTCACCGCGTCGCTCCCCGCGTGGGTGGAGCGGTGGTGGCCGCTGGACCTGAGCGAGCCGGGCACCCGCGCCGAGATCGGTACGACGCGCGACACCGCCTGGGCCGACGTGGTGGCCCGGGTGACGCGCGGCATCGCGGTGGCCGTGGACTACGGGCACCTGCTCGAGGCCCGGCCGGCGTTCGGGTCGATGCGGTCCTACCGCGACGGCCACGAGGTCGACGTACACCCGGACGGGTCCTGCGACGTGACCGCCCACGTCGCCGTCGACGCGGTCGCCGAGCGGGTCGACGGCGAGCTGCGCCGGCAGCGGGACGTGCTCCACGACCTCGGCGTCTCTGGGGAGCGACCCGACCTGGCCCTGGCGACCAGCGATCCCGCCGGCTACGTGGGCGCGCTCTCCTCCGCCGGCGAGGCGACGGAGCTCACCGCAGACGGGGGCCTCGGCGACTTCTGGTGGGTCGTGACCGTCAAGGACTGACGGCGGTCGATCGTCAGGGACTGACGGACAGAATCAGGTGCACGGCAGCCTGCAGCCGCGTCGCCCGCCCGGGGATCACCGTGAGGATGCTGACCACCACGGTCAGCGTCAGCAGCACGACCGGCACCGGTCCGAGGTCGCGGCCCCAGGTGAGGGCCAGCGCGACCGTGGGCCAGGACCGGGCCAACCGGGACGGAACGGTGGGTGCAGCCAAGCGGCCGCATGTCAGACCTGGCCAGGCTCCCCGATCGCGCGGGACAGCCGTGCGCGCTCGTTCTCGAGGTCCAGGAGCTGCCGGGCCTCCACGACGTCGCGGTGCCGCGCGCGCACCTGGACCGGCCCGGGCGGGCTGTCGACCAGGACGTCCGCTAGGCCCAGCCGGCGCTGCCACGGGCCTTGCTGGATCCGCAGCGACTGCACCCGGGCGTGCGGCACGACGTGGGTACGGCGGGTGAGCAGCCCCTCGCGACTGACGACCAGGTGCTCGCCGACGCCGGCCGCCAGGAAGCGTCGTCGCACGGGAGCCGCCCAGCGGGACCGCCGCGGCGGCGCGAGCAGCTCGACGACCTCCGGGTCCGGGGATCCGGACGCGCTGAGCATCATCCGGGCCAGGTGCAGCACGAACGCGCGAGGCGCCACCGGCATCACCGTGGACGCGGACGGCGCACCGTCGGCGTCCGAGCTGGAGGCCGAGCCGGCCAGCGCGACGTCGAGCCGGGCCCAGCCGAACCGACGCCACAGGATCGGCTCGCTGACGACCACGCCCTGCACCCGGGCGAGCGTGATGGTCTGGGCGTCCCGCTCGAACAGGCCGCGGCGGACCTGGAGGCCAGCAGGTGTCTCGGACACCGTGAAGCCGTAGTAGGCCGACAGCCGCCGGAACTGGGTGAGCACGAACCCGGCCAGCACCGGGAGGGCGGCGGCCACCCCTCCCAAGCCGCCGAACCACCCGAAGAGGAGCGCGAACGCGACCGCGGAGACCAGGAACCCGACGGCCTCCGGGGACAGCAGCAGGCTCAGCAGCAGGGTCTGCAGGTCGAGCCGGGCCAGCACGCGCTCCGGCGGCGGAGGGGCGAGCTGCCCGGACGCATCGACGACGGGCTCGTGCCCGGCGCGCACCGCGTCCCGCCGGGCGAGCAGGGTGGCCCGGAGGTCCTGGGCCTCGGACAGCGTGAGGAAGGCCAGCGAGCCCTCGCCGGACCCGCCGCCGGCGACGTCCATCTTGAGCTCGGCCAGCCCGAGGATCCGGGCCACGAACGGCTGGCTGATGTCGATGCCCTGCAGCCGGTCGACACGGATCCGGCGCGACTGCCGCGAGATCACGCCGGTGTCCACACGTAGCTCGTCGGCCTCGATCCAGTACTTCGTCCGCAGCCACGACGCGGCGCCGTACACCCCGCCCCCGACGAGCAGCACCAGGAAGCCCCACGCCAGCGGGCCGAGGTCGCCACGCAGCAGGTCGTCCCAGGTGGACGCCACGGCGGCCACCACGAGGATGGAGCTGCGGACCAGGGGCGTCAGCGGGGACAGCCGCTTGAACGGGCGCTCGGGCTCGCTCACAGACCGGCGGCCTGCGCCTCGCCCTGGGTGGTCAGCCGGTCGCGCAGGCGGGCCGCCTCGTCGGCGGGCAGCCCCGGGATCCGGGCGCTCGTGCCAGGGCTGGCGGTGTGCAGGTGCACGCTGGCGATCCGGAAGAGCTGCTCGACCGGGCCGGACTGCACGTCGACGTACTGCATGCGGCCGTAGGGCACGACGACGAGCGACCGGAACATCACGCCGTGCTTGATGGTGAGGTCCTCGTCCCGCTCGGCGTAGCCCCACCACCGCGCGTTGCGGCCGATCAGCGCCCAGGCGAACCCGCCGAGCGCCAGCAGGACGACCAGCACCGGGAGCCAGACGACGGCCGGGAGACCGAGCACCAGGGAGACCACCACCAGACCGACCAGCAGCACGAGCACGGTCAGGGCGAGCACCAGGCGCCGCATCCGGGCCAGGGACGGCGAGACGGGCTGCCAGGCGGTGCCCGGGGGCGCGAAGAGGTCGTCCACGCTGGTGAGCCTACGTGCGGAGCGGACCCGAGGCGGCTCACCCCTAGACTCATCGCCATGCGCAGCACGGTCAGCGGTGGGGGCCGTCGCGAGACGTCTCTCGTGGTGGGACCGGTACGCCCTTGAGCCCTCGGTCGGCATCCGGGCTCGACAGCTTCCTGTCCACAGCCACCTCGGTCCTCGTCGTCCGCGACGAGGGCGTCTCAGACGACGCCTTCGAACGGCTCGGACGGTTCACGAGCCGGGCCACCCACGTGCTGCTGACCGGTGACCTGGCCGCCCTGCGTGCCGCGCCGGGGGGCCGTCCTGACGCCGTGGTCGTGGTGCTGGCGGACCGGGTCGCGCTGCGGCGGGCGGCGGGGGCCGCCCAACGCCTGCCGTCGAGTCGGCGCATCGTCTGCGTGCTGGAGGAGCTCGGCGGCCAGCCTCCGGTGCCGGTGCCGTCACCGGCCTGGCCGGCCCTGGTCTCCCTCACGGTCGAGACCGACCGCGGCGCCCGGGTGATGGTCGAGCTGGCCGCCCCGATCGCGGCCGGCCTGCTCGTCGCCGAGCTCGCCCGCCGCACCACCGTCGAGCACCTGATGAGCCCCGGCTGGCCGGTCCTGGGCGCCCGCACCGACGAGCCCACCCGCTGGCCGCCCGGCGACGCGCTGGCCGTGGTCGACGACGACGACGCCGTCCACGACGTGTCCGGCGACTATCCCGCCGACCTCCTGCTCCTCGACTCCCCCGGCGTACGACGGGCGGGGCCGCCGGCCGAGCCGCACGCCGTGACCGGACGGGTCCAGGAGGAGCGCGTCCTGGGCCGCTCGATGAGCTGGGCGGACTACGAGCGGCTGCCGCTGCACGAGTCGCTGTCGCGCCTGCAGGCGGCCGGGCCGGCGGGGATCGGGCCGGTCGACGAGATGCTGCTGAACCCGATCGGCTTCGCGCGCCGGCCGAGCGTAGGCACCGTCGACCTGCGACCGGTCCCGGGTAGCCGGCACCTGCTGCACGTCGAGGGGGCGACCGAGACCGTCGTGGACACCCGTCGGGGTCCCGGCGACGCCACCGTGGCCCGGCTGCGCGACCGCACCGGCGTGCACCTGACGTGGGAGGGCGGCGACGGCCCGCACGCCTACGCCCGGACGGTCGCCGCGCTCGCAATGGCCGGGGTGCCGCTCACCGCCGACTTCGTGCCGCCCTGGGCGCGAGCCCTGCTTGACCCCACCGTCTGCGGGCTGCTGGAGACCAAGCCGGACCTGGGCGAGGTGCTCGAGCGCGAGGTGCACAGCGTGCGCCTCCGGCGGGCCGCGCTGGGCACCCACGGTTCCCGCGCCTGGCGCCGACGCCTCGCGCCCGAGGGACCGCTGTCGCGCCGGGCCCGCGTCTCGGTCCTGATGGCCACCCGTCGTCCGGCCCACCTGGCGCACTCTCTGCGCCAAGTCGGTCGCCAGCGCGGGGTCGAGCTCGAGCTGCTGCTTGCCACCCACGGCTTCACCGCCGACACGGCCGTCATCGCGGCGTTCGCCGAGTCGAGCGGGGTCACCGTGGACGCGTTCGCGGTGCCCGCCGAGGAGTCGTTCGGACGGCTGCTGAACCTCGCGGCCGGGCGGGCCACCGGAGACGTGCTGCTCAAGATGGACGACGACGACTGGTACGGCCCGGACTTCGTCTCGGACCTGCTGCTGGCCCGCGACTACACCGGTGCTGACGTCGTCGGGTGCCCTCCGGAGTTCATGTTCGTGGAGCCGCTCTGGGTCACCGTGCGGCGCCGGGACGCCACGGAGCAGTATCGTCCTGTTGTGGCTGGCGGCACGATGATGGTCTCCCACGAGGCGTTCCGCGCCGTCGGGGGGTTCCGTGACACCCGCAAGTACGTCGACGCCAACCTGTTCCGCGCGGTGCGGGCCGCCGGCGGGACGATCTACCGTTCACACGGACTGAACTACCTGCTCCGTCGCCAGGCGGGCGGGCACACGTGGGAGCCCGGACTGGGCTACTTCGTGAGTCGTGGACGATCCTGGCAGCAGTGGCGGGGCTTCAGGCCGAGCCCCCTGCTGGAGCTCGAGCCGACGGACCGGCCTGCACGGACGAACCGCGAGGAGTCCCCCACATGAGCAGGCAGTCCGAGCAGCCCCGTGTGCGGGGCAACGAGTGGCGCTCCCTCCAGCCGCCGGCCATCGGCGCCTGGGAGCCCCGCCTGTCCGTCAGCATGGTCATCCCCGCGCACCAGCCCGAGTCGACGCTGGCCTACTGCCTGGCCGGCCTCGCCGCCCAGACCTACCCCGCCCACCTGATGCAGGTCCTCGTCGTCGACGACGGCAGCGACCCGCCGGTCGTGCTGCCGGACCGCCGCCCGGAGAACACGCAGGTGCTGCGCACCTCGGAGTCGTGGGGCCGGGCGCACGCCTGCGCGGAGGGCGCGGCGTACGCCGAGGGCGACGTCATCCACTGGCTCGACGCGGACATGCTCCTGCACCACGACGAGGTCGAGGCCCAGCTGCGCTGGCACCACCTGATCGACCACGCCGTGGTGCTCGGCCACAAGCTCTTCGTGGATCCCACCGAGGGTCTCGCGGACGTCGAGACGGTCTACGAGATCGTCCGGGCCGGCCGGGCCGGCGACATGTTCGAGGACCGCTGGACCGCGCGGCACGACTGGGTGGAGGAGTTCTCCGCGAAGCACGACGGGCTCAACGCCGCCGCGTTCCACGCCTACCTCGTGCACGTCGGCGCGAGCGCGTCGGTGCGCCGCGACTTCTACGAGACCAGCGGCGGCATGGACTCCGACCTCAAGCTCGGTGAGGACGTCGAGCTCGGCTACCGGCTCGCGCAGCGCGGGGCGCTCTTCGTCCCGGACAGCCAGGCCCGCTCGTGGCACCTCGGCCGCTCCACTCTGATGCTGCGGCAGGAGGAGGTCAACCGCTACAACCGGCCCTTCGTCACCGACCGCATCACCGACCTCCGGCACTGGCGCACCAAGGGCCGCACCTACTCCGTGCCGTGGCTCCAGGCCGTCGTGCAGACGGAGGGCGCCAGCTACGAGGCGGTCGCACACACCGTCGACGGGTTGCTGCGCAGCAGCGTCGCCGACCTCGAGATCGTGCTGCTCGGCGACTGGGTGGGCCGCGGCGACCAACGTCGCCCGACCCTGGAGGACGAGCACCTCGACAGCCGGATGCTCAACGCGGAGTACGTCGGCGAGCCCCGGGTCCGCTTCCAGAAGGAGGTCGGCACCACGGCCTTCCCCTCCGCGTGGCGGCTCGAGATCCCCGCCGGCTGGGCACCCGGCAAGGACAGCCTCCGCAAGCTCACCCGCGAGGCCAACAACCAGGTCCGCGGCCTGGTCTCGGTGACGATGCCCGACGGCGCCGCCGCCCGCTTCGAGCGCACGTCGAGCTTCGCCCGCGCCCTGCGGCTCAAGGACTCCCGCGAGGACATCGACGACGTCGTCGACTCGATCACCGGCACCTGGTGGTACGACGGCCCCGAAGAGGGGTTCACGCACGTGTCGAGCCGCGCCCGTCGGCTGTCCGGCGACCTGAGCCGCGCCGTGGTCCGGGCCCCCCAGACCCACGAGGCGCTCGAGCACCCGGCCGACGTCGACGTGGGCCGCGTCGAGCACGACCAGCTGGTCGACGTCGCGACGCTCAAGACCTCCGCCCGCCGGGCCCTGGGTTCCCTGCGCCGACGCCTGCGTCCCTAGCCGGTGACCGAGCAGCGCATCGTCGGCATCGGCGCCGGGGCCGCCGGGCTGACCGGTCACGAGCGGGGCGGCGTCGACGGGCTGGCCACCCAGGACATGGTCCTGAACATCGGGCCGCAGCACCCGGCCACTCACGGCGTGCTCCGGCTGCGGATTACTCTCGACGGCGAGCGGGTCGTGGCCTGCGAGCCGATCGTGGGCTACATGCACCGCGGCGTCGAGAAGCTCTTCGAGGTGCGCGACTACCGCCAGATCATCGTGCTGGCCAACCGTCACGACTGGCTCTCGGCGTTCTCCTCCGAGCTCGGCGTCGTGCTGGCCGTCGAGCGGATGCTCGGCATGGAGGTGCCGGTCCGCGCCACCTGGACCCGGATGCTGCTGGCCGAGCTCAACCGGGTGCTCAACCACCTGATGTTCCTCGGCTCCTACCCCATCGAGCTCGGCGCGATCACGCCGATCTTCTACGCCTTCCGTGAGCGCGAGACGATCCAGGCAGTGATGGAGGAGGTCTCCGGCGGCCGGATGCACTACATGTTCAACCGCGTGGGCGGCCTCAAGGAGGACCTGCCCGCCGGCTGGCTCAACCGGGTCGCGGACGCCGTGACCGCCGTCGGCAGCCGGCTCTCCCAGATCGAGGACCTGATCTTCGGCAACGAGATCTTCCGGGCGCGCACCCGCGGTGTCGGGGTGCTCTCGCGCGAGCTCGTCGATGCGTACGGCGTCAGCGGACCGATCGCGCGGGCGGCCGGTGTCGACTTCGACCTGCGCCGCGACGAGCCCTACCTCGCCTACGACGAGCTGACCGCCGACGGTGTCCTGCAGGTGGCGCTGCGCGAGGAGGGCGACTGCTACGCCCGCTTCGGCCTGCTGCTCGACCAGGTGAAGGTGTCCCTCGACGTGGCCGAGGCCTGCGTCGACCGGCTCCGGTCGCTGCAGTCCGGACCGGTGAACGTGCGGCTGCCCAAGATCTTGAAGGTGCCCGAGGGGGCGACGTACTGCTGGACGGAGAACCCGCTCGGCATCAACGGCTACTACCTGGTCTCGCGCGGCGAGAAGACGCCGTGGCGGATGAAGCTGCGCAGCGCCTCGTTCAACAACATCGCGGTGCTCCCCGAGGTGCTCGACGGCACCCTGGTGGCCGACATGGTGGCGATCCTCGGCTCGATGTTCTTCGTGGTGGGCGACATCGACAAGTGAGGTCTCGACAAGCCCTACCGACCGGACACCTATAGGGTCGCCCCGTGTCGTCGAGAGAGCTCCCCGCCGGTCGGTACCTCAACTGTCCGGTCGACCTCAGCCCGGACGCCGGCGGACAGACCCGCGCGATGCTGATGCGCAACCGGATCTTCGTCACCGAGGGCGGCGTCTCGCCGGTGGTGGCCACGTTCAACGCGCGCACCGACCTCGTCGAGCGACGATCGGTGCTGCTCGAGCGTGGGATGCTCCTGCCGGAGATCAGCACCCCGAACATCTACGACCACTACCGCCACCACGCGTGGGACACCGACGACGGGGACCACGAGGACGACCCGGCCGAGCCGCACGAGCTGACCGACCTGTCGGCCCACGTCATCGGTGAGGAGTTCTTCCCGGACGGGTCGCCGTTCCGCACCGTCTACCGCTCCGAGGCTCTGGACCGGAACGTGCACGACTACCACCGGGCGGACGGGTCGACCTTCCTGCGGATCCCGAGCTTCGTCTTCAAGGACCCGGCGAGCTGGCCGGGCTCGATCCAGCGGGTGTCGCCCGACGGCAACGTCTCGGGCGAGTTCAAGTCGCTGGGCCAGTGGTTCAAGCGCTTCGTGCGGCACCTCGCCGGGGACGAGCGCAGCTTCCTGTTCATCGACTCGCGGTTCAGCGCCCAGCACCTCGTGCCGATGCGGGCCCGCAACGTGCACCTCGTCTACGTGCTGCACAACATCCACGTCGCTCCTCCGCGGCTGTGGAGCTCACCGATGGGCGACATCTACGACCGGCTGATCGGCAAGGTCGGCGGCATCGACGCGTTCGTGACGCTGACCGCCCGCCAGCAGGACGACATCGCGGAGCGCCGCGGCCGCACCTCGAACCTCTTCGTGGTGCCGAACCCCGTCGACATGCCCGAGTGCGACCCCGACCTGCCGCCCCGGGACCCCAACCGGGTGACGGTGGTGGCTCGTCTCGAGAAGCAGAAGCGGCTGGGCCACTCCATCCGCGCGTTCGCCAAGGCCGCCGAGAAGGTGCCGACGGCCCGCCTCGACATCTACGGCTCCGGCAGCCAGCTGTCGATGCTCTCCGAGCTCGCCGAGAAGCACGGCGTCGCGGACGCGGTCACCCTGCACGGGCACGACCCGCGGGCCCGCGACGCGCTGTGGAGCTCGAGCGCGTTCCTGATGACCAGCCTCTTCGAGGGCTACCCGCTCTCCACGCTGGAGAGCCTCAGCCACGGCTGCCCGGTCATCAGCTACGACATCAAGTACGGCCCCCGCGAGCAGATCACCGACGGCGTCGACGGCTTCCTGGTCCCCAGCGGGGGCATCAAGCCGATGGCCGCACGGATCGTGGAGATGCTGACCAACCCCGAGCTCGTCGAGACGATGAGCCAGGCGGCCCTGGACAAGGCCCGCCACCACGGCCACCGGCGCTTCCTCGACGAGTGGACCGAGGTCCTCGACCGGGCCGTCGAGCTCCAGCCGTTCCGGACCCAGATCGACGACATCCGGCTCGAGGTCGAGCGTCTCGAGTCCGTCCGCAGCCACGGCCGCGGGCGCCGCTCATCGGTCCGGTCCGCTCCCGTGCTCGCCGACCGTGACGGGGCGCTGCGCTTCGAGGGCGTCCTGCACGTCGCCGGGCACAGCCGCCGGTCCTCGCTCGACGACGCCGAGGTCACGCTGGCCGCGGTGCACATCGACACCGGGTTGGCCGTCGACGTGCCGCTCGAGGTCAAGCGGGTCGGCGAGGGCTTCCGGGTCTCGAGCACGGTGCGGCTGGACGACGTGCTCGGCGAGGACGGCGCCCTGGACGACGTACGTCTGCGGCTGAGGTTCGTGTGGCAGAACAGCGCGTGGGACACCCTGGTCGGCCGCCCGGCCGCGTCGCCGCCGGGCGTCGAGGTCGGCTACGCCCCCGACGCCTCGCTCCGGCTCAACTTCCGCTGACGTCGCCGCGACGGACCGCGCGCAGGCCGCGCCGGGCCACGCGCCCGGCCTTGCCGCGGACCCGCTGCAGGGTCGTCGGAGGGGGTGCGGTCGCCCGCGCGAGCTTCTTGCGGTGCTCCCGGCGGATCCCGCGGATCTCCTGCCGCATCCGGCGCCGCTGCTGGTTCGCCAGCAGGTAGAGGTCGCCGATGCGTTCGCCGCGCTCCACGAGCCGCCCCACCTCGGCGAGCAGCTCGGGGGTGTACTCCGGCGACGGTGACAGCGTGTCCGGCACGACGTCCGGATAGCCGAACCGCGCGAAGTCGGCCGCGTAGTGCTGCTCGACGACGGCGTTCGCCTCGGGGGTGAACAGCCCGGCCACCGGCAGGAGAGGCGTCTCGTTGCTGCGTCGCAGCCGCGGCATCTGGTCGAGGCCGAACGGCTTGAGGTGCGCCTCGAGGTCGCTCATCAGCTGACCGAACTCGGCCGTCTTGTAGATCCGGGAGTAGGGCACCTTGTCGTCGCGGAGCAGATCGCTCTGCGAACGGAAGTGCCGGTCACCGAAGATCGGCTGCTCCGGCTCGCGGCCCAGGGTCTGCACGAACGTCTGATAGTCCTCGACGACGTCCTCGGTCGACTCGGGGAGCCGGGGCCAGGGCGCCTCGGGGTAGTGCGCGAAGAAATGCGGCTCACGCAGCAGGAACTTGGACTGCCAGCCCGACCACAGCCGCGCCGACGGGTGCCGGACCACTCCGAAGACGAACCAGCCGTTGTCCGGGTGGATCTCGGCGAGCTCGTCGTCCGACAGCTCGTTGAGCATCGGGGTCTTCTGCCAGCGGGCCCGGTGGTGGATGGTCATGCTGCGTCCGGTCTCCCGGCTCAGCGCCTGGTAGAAGTGCGCAGGGTCCTCCTCCTGGAGGTCGGCGACCATCCACTTGAGGCTCGTGCAGGCCGCCTTGGGGACCGACACGTAGACGGTCTTCCACTTCTTCATCACGTAGGTGGCCGTCTTGTTCGGCGGCAGCTCGGAGCGGATCATGGTGTGTCCCGGTGCTCAGCGCGACCGCAGCCGGCGTACGACGGACCGCACCGTAGACGTGGCGTCACGCGGGGCCGACTCCTCGGCCTGCTCTCGCGCGGCCTTCCGCTCCTGACGGCGCTGCTTGGCGATCTTGCGGTCGCGCGCCGCGATCTGCTCGTCCAGCGTGGTCCGGTCGTAGCGGCCGGCCAGGTCGATGAACGCGTGCTCGCCGGCGGGCACCTTCTGCATCACGAACTGCTTGTAGGGCAGGGCGTAGATCCGGGCTCCCACCGCCTCGGCGAAGTAGACGGCGTAGGGGAACACCAGTGTCGGCTCGAAACCCGCCTGGTGCTGGAAGATGTTGCGGCAGAAGTCGTCACCGGCGACGAAGCCACCCTCCTTGACCTTGGGGAACAGACGGGCGAGGTCGATGGTGATGCCGCGCAACGTGTGGTCGCCGTCGATGTAGACCAGATCGAGGTCGGCGTCAGGGATCTGGTCGACGACCTCGGTGGTGCGGCCGCGGAGCACGATGCGCTTGTGCGCCTGCGGCTCGGTCTTGGCCATCGTCTCGTCGTGGAACTGCTCGAAGATGTCGTCCGGCTGGTTGGCCGGCTTGTTCCAGTCGTCGAGGTGCCGCCAGGGGTCGATCATGTAGTAGCGCTCGATCGCCGGGGCCTCCCCGAGCATCCGGGCCGCGAAGTCGCCGCGGTAGACGCCGACCTCGGCCATCGAGGCCACGTCGAACGCGGTCAGGAAGGACGCCCACAGCTCCAGCCGGTCGCCGGCAGCGCCGGCGATCTCCCGCAGCCGCGACTCGTCGAGCTCCTGCATGGTGGATTCCCTTCGTGGTGCTTCGTGGTGAGCCGTTCCGAGGGTGCTGGGTGGGGCGGCGCGTCAACGGTACGGGTGCGCCGACAGGACCGCGTCGATGACGCGCGCGGCGGCCTTGCCGTCGTCGTGCGGCGCGAACTCCGCCCGGAACGCCCGCCGACGTTCGGCGTAGGCGTCCGCTCCGCGCAGAGTGTCGACGACCTCCGCGGTGGTCAGCACGACCGGGCCCGGCACCGTCTCGTGGTAGTCGAGGTAGAAGCCGCGGTTGTCGTCGCGGTACTCGATGAGGTCCGGCGCGAGGAACACCATCGGCTTGTCGGTCAGCACGAAGTCGAAGAACACCGAGGAGTAGTCGGTGACCAGGGCGTCCGCGGCGACGTAGAGGTCGGCGATGTCGGGGTAGCGCGTCACGTCGATCACCCGGTTGTCCGGGTCGACGTCCTCGGCGGCGCGCACGGAGTTGTAGTGCCCACGCACCAGCACCACCGCGTCGTCGAGGCGCTCGACGACCTCGTGCGGGTCGAGGTAGAGGACCTTGTCGAACACCCGGCCGACGCGCAGGTTGTCGCGCCAGGTCGGGGCGTAGAGCACCACCCGCTGGTGCTCCGCGATCCCCAGGGCGGCCCGCGTGCGGCGGCGCACGTCGCCGGCGTCGTCGGTCAGCATCAGGTCGTTGCGGGGGTAGCCGAGCTCCATCACCGGTCCGTCGTACCGGAAGGCGCTGGACAGGGACCGGGTGCAGAACTCGCTCTGGCTGAGCAGGTAGTCCCAGCCGTCGCGGGCGATCAGCAGCTGGCGGCGGTGGTGCCAGTTGAAGAAGTCCAGGTGCGGCCGGTCGTGCGCGATCCGCTTGAGCGGGCTGCCGTGCCAGGTCTGGAAGTAGAGCTGACCCTCGCGCTTGCGGAAGAAGTACGGCAGCGAGGCGTTCACCAGCAGGTAGCGGGCCCGCCCGAGGAGCTCGAAGTACTCGCGCGAGAAACGGATCACCGGACGGGCGCCCGCGGGCACCTCGACCGAGTAGTCCATGACGCTGACGACCAGCTCCAGGGCCTCGTCGCGACCGAGCAGCTCCTTGCAGAGCGCGCCCGGGTTGTCACCGGCGGCCTTGCCCGCGAACGTCTCGAAGAGCACCACGTCGACCAGCGGCTCGGTGCGCGCCTGGGGGTAGACCTCGTCGCGCAGCCGGCGGCGGAGGTACGGCGGCCGGCTGGACCGCCACTCGGCGGGGACGATCCGCATGAGCAGGGTGCCCTCGACCGTCACGTGCGGGAGGAAGTGCAGGCCGGATTCCTCCTCGACGCGGGGCAGCGTGCGCCACAGGGAGCGTTCCGGCAGGACGTCGAAGGTGGTCCCGTCGGGCGTGCGCGCCGTCACGGCGTAGCGGTCGGCCGGCAGGGAGGTCCGCCCGACTCCCCACTCGTCGGTGAAGACGTCGAGGCCCACCTCGAAGCCGTTCCTCGTGCGGGTGGCGGAGACCCAGGCGCTGCGGGCGCGGGGGCCGATGAGGGCGATCTCGACGGACCGGTCGGTGGTCCCGACGAGCCGCAGCACGCCACCCTCGACGGAGTAGTCGGAGACGCTGACCGGACCGGCGGGCCTCACGGGACGCTGGTCGTCGCGGGTGGCGGTCCGCAGCTCGATGGTCAGGCCGTCGTGCGGCGTCCACAGCGGCTCGGCGGCACTCCTCCCGACGACCGAGGGCTCCAGCAGCCCGGCGCTGCCGCTGACGCCCCGGCTGTGGAAGCCGTGGAGGCGCTCGTGCGCCCCGATGCGGAGCTCGACGAGCACCTCGAGCAGGACGGGTGCGCCGGCGGCCGTCTGCGGGGCCCCGAGCTGCTCCGGCAGGGCAGCGACGTCCACCTCGCACGTGAAGGCGGCCCCGCTGTGGTCCTCGTTGGCCCGGGCGGACCAGAGGTTCACGGTGGGTTCGGGCGTCGGTCGGGTGGGCAGCCGGACGGTGCGCCCGGACCCGGCCTCCCGCAGCACCAGGGTGATCTCGCTGTCGGCGTAGTCGTCACCGAGGTACTCCACGAAGGCGGCGCCCTCGAGGTGCAGGACGGTCGGGCTCGTCCAACGCACCTCGGTCAGCCGCGTCCGGTAGCGCAGCTCGACGTCGGCGACGGCGGTCAGCCGGTCCGAGGCCTCGGCGAGTGCGTCGATGAACGGCAGGGTGATGTGCGGCCGGTCGCCGGCCATCCGGTGCGGGTAGCCGTTCTGGTTGTCGAAGGCGTACTCCAGGAAGTTCTCCGCGGCATCCCGCTCGTCGTGGGCGCACAGCCACGCGACGATCCGGTCCTCGACGGGGACGGCCGGGTAGGTCTCGTCGGACACCAGCTCGAGGAGCCGGTTCAGCTCGGCGCCGACGGTCTCCCAGAACTCGTCGTCGCGGGTCACCGCGGCCCGCACCAGGTCCGGCACCGTGGTGTGCAGCACCTCCGAGAAGAACGCCTTCTGCACCGGCTCGCTGGCCGCCGACGTGACGAGCTCGCCGGCCCTGCAGATCTGGGACACCCGGTCGGCGGCCCGGCGCCGGTCGAGCAGCCCCTGCTGGAGCAGCGAGGCGCCGTCCTCGCGCCAGTGCCAGCGGTAGACCACGGACGGGATGATGTCGACGCGCCGGGCGGCCAGCATCGCGCCGACCATCGTCACGATGTCGGCGTGGAAGCCCTCCGCCGAGAACGACAACCGGTGCTGCTGCCAGAAGTCCCGCCGGAACACCTTGGTCCCGGGCATCAGGTTGGCCATGATCTCGGGGCGCTCGTCGAGCGTGATCCCCAGCCGGCGGTGGCCGTTCGAGCGCCTGGCCCAGTTGGGCTCTTGGTGCTGGCCCTGCAGCTGGAGGGTGACCGACCCGATGGCGATGTCCGAGCCGCTCTCCAGGAGTGCGGCCGCGAGCCGCTCGTAGCCCTGGGGCAGGACCGTGTCGTCGGCGTCGCAGAACGCGAGGTGCGTGCCCTTGGCCTGCGCCGCACCGGCGTTGCGGGCGGCTCCGACCCCGCGGTGGGGCTGGCTGACGACCCGGACGCTGCGGTGCTCCGCGGCGAGCCGACCGGCGACCTCGGCCGACCCGTCCACGGACCCGTCGTCGACCAGCACGATCTCCACCCGGGGATGGGTCTGCGCCAGCAGGCTCTCCACGCACGCCTGCAGCTGCCCGACGGCGTCGTGGAAGGGGACGACCACGCTCAGCCGGGGCAGGTTCGGTCCTTCGCTCCGCAGCACCGTCCGCTTGACGAGCTGAGCGGCCCGGGTGCGCTTGAGGCGCTTCACCGACACGTCCATCCGCTGCTGATCTCCTCGTCCACCCGACCCCGTGCGGGAAAGGTTACGCAATCCCTGCACGGGACGGCTCGGCAGACGCCGGCTGGACCGGGCGCGAGTGCCGCCGCCACCGGTCACGCTCCGGGACGTAGCGGGTGCCCCAGGGCACGATCGGGCTGCGCCAGCGGACCAGCTCGGGCAGGGCGACCGCGTCCTCGCCGGGGACGTGCTGCCAGGTCTCGGGGATCTCTGCGCGGTCCGGTCCGACCAGGAAGTGCAGCACCTCGTGCGGCCGCAGCCCGTAGTCCGAGACGAGCCCGAGCGCGGCGTCGCGGGGCAGCTTGACGCCGTACGCCACGGTGTCCAGGACGAGCAGGTCGGTTGCGAAAGCGTCGAAGTCGAACGCTTGCCGGGCGTGCGCGGTGCGGCGCAGCGTCGAGGACAACCCCGTCGCCGGGCCCAGGCGGGCCGCGGCCGCGTGCAGCAGATGGAACCCGCTGGTCGCGCTCTGCCGGTCGCGGGCGGCCGCGAACGCGTGACCGCCCAGGTCCAGGTCGGCCAGCTCGGCCACGTCGCCCTCGACGACGCTGCTGACCGGCAGCACCACGACCCGTCGGACCCCGGGCAGCAGCTCGGGGAGGACCAGCCGGGCCACCGCATTGGGGCTGGAGTACGGCGCGGCGACGGCCCGGTCGAGCCGGCCGGGGCGGACCCAGCTGAACGTCGCGCCGGGAAAAGCGTCCGCCAGGGACTTGCGCGTCTTCGCGGCCTTGGGGCGGCCGATCACCCACACGTGCAGCGGGCGGCTCGTCCCGGCGACCAGGGACCGGACGAGCGGCGTCAGGTGGGTGACCTCCGTCTTGGTCACGAAGACGGCGCAGTGCACCGTCTCCCCGGTGCCTGCGGGCTCGCGGGCCGGGACCGTGGTCGTGGTCTCGACCGCCGCGGCCAGCGGGCCGTCGAGGGCGACCGGGGTCGACGACGGCGCGTCGGCCCGCATCCGGGCCTCGGCCTCTGCGACCTTGCCCGCCGTGAGCTCCCGCCAGCGGGCGTAGACCTCGTCCTCCGGCGCGCCGGCCAGGACCGGCCCGAAGACGCCCTCGAGCAGCTCCAGCAGGTCGTCGCGCATGGTGTCGAACTCGGCGTCGGTGATCTCGTTGAGCCCGTCGAACCGGATGTCGGAGAGGTTGCCGGGCCGGAAGTCGACCGGCACGCCGAGCGACCGGAGCGGCAGGTAGGCGTGCAGCCGGCTGGTGACCACCGCCGACAGGTCCCGCCGGTAGGTCTCGAGCCGGCTGACCGCGTCGTCGCAGTTCTCGAGGAAGGAGCGGCTGCGCACGGCCAGGTCGGAGTGGGCGTAGGTCGGCGCACCCGTCGGGACGGCGCGCTCCGGCACGTCGACGTACCCGACCGGTGCATCGCTGGGTGGCGGCTCGTCGAGCACGGGAAAGGTCGTGCTGATCGTGGTGGTCAGGCATCCGGAGAAGAACGCCGGCACGCCCGCCGACAGCAGCAGGTAGACCGTCGTCCAGTCCCGGCAGCCGACCGGCCCGTATCGCTTGAGGTAGGCGATCGCGTCGTCGGTGAGCAGGTCGCGCTTGTTGCAGTGGAACGACACGAAGAGCGGCCGGAGGGCGTCGTGCAGCGGGAAGCCGTAGCGCATCCGGAACATCTGGTGCATGAACCAGCCGAAGCACAGCGTCCAGGTGCCCTCGGGGATCTCCTGGTACATCGAGGCGTCGCGGTGGATCGTCAGCACGTCCAGGTCGGCGTCGACGGTGTCCCGGCGCAGCTCGGGCCGGGTGCGTCCGGCCAGCCGGTCCAGGAGCGCCACGAGGTCGGCCTCACCGTGGAAGCGCACCGACCGGTGGCGCACGAGGTGGCCCAGCGAGGCGATGCTCTGCACGTGGTCGCCGATGTTGGCCGAGCCGCGGGACATGCCCGGGTGGCCGTAGTCCATGACCGCGAACACGGGCCGCTCGTGGCGCGGCGACGTGCTGCCCATCTCGGCCCGCACCCACGGTGTGAGCCACGCGAGCCGGCGGTCGATGTTGTCCGAACGGTCGGGGGTGGCGGTGGCGACGGTCTCGGCCAGGTCGAACATCTCGCCGGCCAGGGCGTGCTCGCCGGCACCGAAGGCGGTGCCCGCCAGCGTGATCCAGTCGCCGAGGCTCACGATCGTCGGCTCGTCGGCGATCACCTGCCGCAGCTCGCGGACGGTGGCGTCGCGGTCGACGCTCAGCCCGCAGCGGGCGTACTCCGCCGCGGCGTACGGCGCCCAGGTCTCCCGGGCCAGGGGCGCGAACCTGGCCCACGCCAGCTCGGCGAAGCCGCGGTCGAAGGCCACGACGGCGCTGGCCAGGTCGCCGAGGGCACGGGTGTCGTCGTGCATGCGCAGCGACTCCGCCAGCCCCACGGCGGCGTCCGGGCGGTCGTCGGCGAGCCAGGTGCGGACCTGGTGCAGGACGGCGGTGCCCAGCTTCGCACCGCGCAGCAGCCAGTCGACGAGGGGTGCCTCGGCGGGATCGGCGCGCGGTGCGACCGGGGCCGGCGCGGACGGGGCCGGTGCGGACGGAGCCGGTGCGGACGGAGCCGGAGCGGACGGAGCCGGAGCGGACGGGGCCGGTGCGGTGCGGGCTACGGAGGGGCTGGACGACCCTGCCGCGTGGCTCCGGTTCCGCTTCAGCGCGCGAGCGACCTGCTCGGAGACGCGGTCCCGGATGCGGCGCGTGGACGGGGGTGGCATCTGTCTCCTCGGGCCGTGATGAGCCGTGTGCTGGTCCTGGGCGAAGCCTACTGGCCGGGAACCGGGACGTTCCGGTGCCAGGACTCGGTGACGTAGCGCGTCTCCCAGCCCATGGAGACGTAGAGGCCGTCCGCGCCCGTCGGGGAGTCCGCGTCGACCTCGAGGCCGACCCGGTCGCGCGACCTCGAGGCGGCGTCGGCGATCGCGGTGGTGAGCAGGGACTTCGCCACGCCCCGGCCGCGCGCGTTCTGGAGCACGCCGATGTACTCCACGTAGCTGCCGTCGGGCGACCCGTCGGAGCCCTGCGACACCGCTCCGACGAGCGCACCCGCCTGCTCCGGCTCGGCGCCGGGCCCGTCGACCAGCTCGGCGATCCACCAGTGGTCCCAGCGGTGACCGGGATCCTCGCGCAGCCGGGAGACGAACTCGTCGAAGGTCTCCTCGTGGGAGTTGAAGTGGTCGGCGAACGCGCTCTCGAGAATGTCGTGCACCGTGCGCAGGTCGTCCTCGGCCGGCATCCCGGTGCCCTGCCGCTCGACCGGCCGGATGCGGACCCCCTCCTTGACCTCGGCGTCGAGGTCGGCCTCCTCGGCGGCCACCGGCCGCGACATCTGCCACCAGGTGCGCACGTGCACGAACCCGGCCCCGCGCAGCCAGCGGTGCTGGCGGTCGTCGTCCGCGAACGCGCCGCTGTCGATCTGCTGCACGTCGAGGCCGCGACGGACCCCGACGACCACCGCGGTGCCGTCGGCCCAGCCGAAGAGCTGCCCGGCGACCCGGTCGGCCGTCCCGTCGTCCAGGCGGCGGTCCACGACGACCACGAGCAGCATCCGCCCGGCCGCCCGGTCGTGGGCGCTGGCCCAGCCCCGGATCACGCCGTCGGCGTCCCGCACGACGACGTTGTCGCGGGTGTCGCCGTCCCGTGGGGAGATGTCGACGAGGATCCCCTGCTCGGAGGCGCCCGCCCACCCCCGGCCGGCGTCCTCGTGACGGCGCAGCAGCCCGGTCAGCTCGGCGGCGTCGTCCTCCCGGGGCGTCGCGGCGGTCCAGCCGTCGGCGAGGGAAGCGGTCAGGTCCCACAGCGGAGCAGTCTCGTCGGCGTCGGGGGTCACCCGGGCATTCTGTCGCAGCACCGGGTTCGGCGGCCCATCGGCGTCACTCACGTGCGCCGCGGACCTCCAGGGCCGCGTCGAGCAGCCGCCGGGCCCGCTGCCGGAAGGTGTGCTCACGCCGTACCCGCTCGGCCACGGTCCGCCGCTCCTCCAGGCTGCCGAACACCGCGTCGAGGTCGCCGCCACCGAGCAGGGCGCCGAGCTCCGCCGCGTCGTGCACCACCCGGACGGACGCGCCGAACAGGTCCTCCAGCCCCGCGACCTCGTCGCTGACCACCCGGGCGCCGCACGCCACGGCGTCGAAGAGCCGGTTCGAGACGAACCCGTCCCGGCGCATGTCGGGCCAGTGGTCGTTCAGCACCACGCCGGCCGCGGCGTACAGCGCACCCAGCTCGTCGTTCGGCACGAACTCGCCGCGCACGAGGGAGGCCGGGATGAAGTCCTCCCACTGCGAGCCGAACACCGCGAGGGGCAGGCCGGCGTCGATCGCGTCGCGGACCATCTGCCGTTCCTCGCCGCGGGAGCCACCGACGAACAGGACCTCGTGGCCGGTGTCGGGCTCCGCACGGTCGGGCCGGAACAGGTCGGGGTCCGTGGCCTGCAGCAGCGGCTCGATGCGGACGGACCAGTCCTGCGACGACCGGGCGGCCCAGGACCGGCTCGCGGCGAACACCCGGTCGTACGACGCGACCTCCTCCCGGCTCACCATCTCCGGGTGCGAGATCACCCACGCCAGGCTGACCTGACCGTCCGGCCGCGGGTCCTGGGGCACGAGCTCGGTGCGCCCGCGCAGGGTCAGCACCACGTCGTCGAGGTAGCCGCTGGGGCGGTAGTAGTCGTCCCGCCGGTCCACGACGACCTCCTGCCCGAGGGCCCGCAGCCCGGTGGCCAGGTTGCGGGCGAAGTGGGTGTCGCCCCACGCGTCGCCCCAGGAGCCGGGGGTGGCCGGGTTCTTCAGCGCCCACCGGAGCCGGGGCGCGCCCTCGGCGACGTGCGCCCGGCTCCGGGCGAGGATCGGGCCCGTCGCTGCTTCCCGACCGACGACCTCGAAGCCCCGGCTGCCCCACAGCTCCGCATCGTCCTCCGGGGCGGTCTCGCCCCAGCGGTCGAGGAAGCGCCGTCGACCGGCGGCGTCCCCAGCCGCGGACCCGGGGCGCCGGGAGCCGGCGACCGTCACCCGTGACGCCGGAACGACCCGCAGCGTGCCGGGCCCGAGGGCCGCCAGCCGCAGGCAGAGGTCGGCGTCCGCCAGGTCGAGGGGCAGGTCCGGGTCGGACCCCCGCACCGCGACCAGGTCGGCGGTCCGGATGGCGAGGGCCGAGCCGCTGAGCGCCGAGAACGTCAACCCGTCGAGGCCACGCGTGTCCTCGACCGGGAAGTCGGCCAGGAAGGGGTAGGGCAGGCCACCGAGGCCGGGGAACGCAGTGCCGGCCGAGCGGAGCGAGCCCGACGGGTTCAGCAGCAGGGACTGGGTTGCCCGGACCTCGGACCCAGCGACCGGCGCCACCAGCGGCGCCAGCCAGCCCCGGTCCACCGTGGCGGTGTGGTCGAGGAGCACCACGACGCCGCCGCGGGCCAGAGGCAGCGCGAGGTCGCGCGCCCGCGCCTCGCCCTGCGGAGCGCCGAGGTGCCGCACCCGCACCCGGTCGTGGATGCGTTCGAGGGAGTCGAGCACCTGGGCGGCCAGCGATCCCGACCCGTCGTCGACTACCACGCACTCGACCGTCAGCCCGTCGGGGACGTCCGCGGCCAGCACGCTCGCGACGGCGGCGCGGGTGGCTCGCCAGTCCTCCCGGGTGGTGACCACGACGGAGACGACGGTTTCGTCGCGAGGCTCCGCGGCCAGCCGGTCCCAGTCCACCGAGGGCGGCTCCCCGGTGACGTCCGCGCGGCGCTCGTGCCAGGCGCGCCAGCTCACGGCCGCCCAGTCGACCAGCCCGCGCGGTTCGTCGGGGCGTGGCCGGTACCACCGGTTGGGGGCGGCCCCGGCGGCCGCCCCGGACTCCGTGTAGTGCCCGAGCGGGCCGCTGGGGTGGCTCGCCGCCGTGGGGTGCGAGCGCAGGTAGCCGGCGGCGTCGAACAGCGGGTGGACCGAGACGTCGAACCGACGTCCCTGCAGATAGGCCACCAGCGG
>JBDSMW010000038.1:0-9217 GCA_039915665.1 Nocardioidaceae bacterium | reverse complement strand
GCGCTGTAGGTGCCGCGCGGCAGGTAGCCCGCCACGCTCGACACGTTGACGATCGAGCCGCTGCCCCGCGCCACCATCGGCCCCAGCGCGGCGTGCGAGAGCCGGAGGACGGCGGTGACGAGGACGTCGAGGAGGTGCTGCTCGTCCTCGACCGAGTTGTCCAGGAACTTGTGCTTGAGACCGAGCCCCGCGTTGTTGACCAGGAGGTCGACGGGCCGCGACGCGTCGGCCAGCCGGGCCTCCACGGTGGCCAACGCGGCCCGGTCGCCGAGGTCGGCGACCAGGACCTCGGCGTCGACGGCGTAGGTCGTGCGGACCTCGGCCGCCAGCGCTTCGAGCCGGGCGGAGTCGCGGGAGACCAGCACCAGGTCGTGACCCGCGGCGGCGAGCTGATGGGCGAAGGAGAGGCCGATGCCGGACGTGGGGCCGGTGATCAGCGCGGTAGGGCGGGACATGCCGCTCAGCATTCATGGGCAGGCGACAGAACCGCAACACGCACCAGGCATGATGGTTCCGTGTCCGCTTCCAAGACCCGGGTTCTCGCAGTCGCCAACCAGAAGGGTGGCGTCGCCAAGACGACCACCGTCGCCTCCTTGGGGGCCGCCCTCGCCGAGCTCGGCCAGCGCGTGCTGCTGGTCGACCTCGATCCGCAGGCCTGCCTCACGTTCTCCCTCGGCGTCGACCCGGAGGACGTCGAGCTGTCGGTTCACCACGTGCTCACCAAGGGTCTCGACGCGACCGAGGTGATCATCGAGACCGACGACGGTGTCGACCTGATGCCCGCGACGATCGAGCTCGCCCGCGCCGAGATGGACCTGCTGACCCGCACCGGGCGCGAGCACGTCGTGAAGCTCGCGATCGAGGACCTCGACTACGACTGGGTCCTGCTCGACTGCCCGCCGTCGCTCGGTGTGCTCACGGTGGCGGCCCTCACCGCCTCGCAGGGCGTGCTGATCCCGCTGCAGTGCGAGACGCTCTCGCACCGCGGCGTCGGCCAGCTGCTCGACACCGTGCACGACGTCCGTCGGTTCACCAACCGCAAGCTCGAGGTCTGGGGCGTGCTGCCCACCTTGTACGACGGGCGCACCAACCACGCCCGCGCGGTGCTCGACAACATCTCGGAGACCTACGACCTCGACGTCATCGAGCCGCCGATCCCGAAGTCGATCCGCTTCGCCGAGGCCCCGGCCGCCGGCCGTTCGATCCTGAGCACGACCCGGACGCACAAGGGCGCCGACGCCTACCGCGCCGTGGCGGCCAGCCTCCTCAAGCGCAAGCGCTGACGCCGTTACAGTGGCGAGCATGGGACGCCGCGCCACCCCCGCTCCGACGCGACCGCGCTACAAGCGACTCGGCGCGGCCGGCGGTGCGCTGTCGGTGACCCTGGTCGCGGTGCTCGGCGGGATGGGCGTGCTGCCCTCCGACTCGGTCAGCGCCGTGGCCGCCGGGCTCCCGGCTCGCACCGTGCAGCCCGACCCCAAGGCGGGTGGGGCCGTCGAGCTGGCCGACGCGGTCCCGACCGCGGGGACCCGTGGCGCGCAGGCGACCGACAAGCTGGTCGCGCCGACGCTGCCCGCCAACAGCGGCTCGGGCCGACGCATCGTGTTCGCGATGGACTCGCAGCGGGTGTGGCTCGTGGACGGCGCCAAGGACGTCGTACGCCGGACGTATCTCGTGTCCGGCAGCGTGACCGACAACCTGGGTCCCGGCACCTATGCGGTCTACTCCAAGTCGATGGACGCCATCGGCGTCGACGACTCCGGCACGATGAAGTACATGGTCCGCTTCACCCACGGTGACAACGCGGCCATCGGCTTCCACGACATCCCCGTGCTCGACGGTGCCAAGGTGCAGTCGCGAGCGGACCTCGGCACCCCGGAGTCGCACGGCTGCATCCGCCAGTGGCGTCCCGACGCCCGCGCCCTCTGGGACTTCGCGCCCGTCGGCACGAAGGTCGTCGTCGTCGCCTGACCCCGTCCGGTCGTCTCCCAGGCGGGGTACGGCGTCAGTCGGCCGACGTGCCCGCGGAGGACGACGAAGAGGAGCCGCTGCTGCGGCGCCGGCGCCGGTTGCGGGGACGGCCACCGTCACCCTCGGCGGCGCCGTCCTGCTTCGGGGCCGACGACGGGGCCGGGGTGCTCGCGGCGTCGACAGTCTCGCCGCCACGGGTCCGGCTGCGGCTGCCGTCGCGACGCGGACGGTCCTCGCGGGGCAAGCTGTCGCCGGAGCGACCACCGCCGGAGGAGCCCGAGGAGCTGGAGCCGGAGCCGGAGGGCGAGCCGCCGCGCGACCCGCCGGAGCGCCCGCCGGCCGAGGAGCGGTCGGTCCGCTCGCGGGGCTCGCGCGGGGTCTCGGGCTTGAGACGGCCCTTGGTGCCCGGGGCGATGCCCATGTCGTGGAAGAAGTGCTCGGAGGTGGAGTACGTCTCGGCCGGGTTCTCGAACGGCAGGTCGAGCATCTTGTTGATGACCTTCCAGCGCGTCACGTCGGCCCAGTCGACGAACGTGACGGCGATGCCGGTGGCGCCGGCGCGGCCGGTGCGACCGATCCGGTGGACGTAGGTCTTCTCGTCCTCGGGGCAGCTGTAGTTGATGACGTGCGTGACGTCGGCGACGTCGATGCCGCGGGCGGCTACGTCGGTGGCGACGAGGACGCGAAGGTCACCGCTGCGGAACTTCTTGAGCGCCTTCTCGCGGGCGACCTGCTGCATGTCGCCGTGCAGGGGGCTGGCGTCGAAGCCGCGGTCCTCGAGGTCCTCGGCGACCCGCTGCGCCGCGCGCTTGGTGCGGGTGAAGACGATCGTGAGGCCAGAGTTCTCGGCCTGCAGGATCCGGGCGATCATCTCGGGCTTGTCGAGGTCGTGGACCTGGTAGATGAACTGCGCCGTCGCGGGCACGGTCTGCTGCGCGTCGCCGGACTCGGCGCGGATGTTCATCGGGTGGCGCATGTGCGTGCGGGCCAGCGAGACGATCGCACCCGGCATGGTGGCCGAGAACAGCATCGTCTGACGGGTCTCGGGCGTCTTGGCGATCAGCCGCTCGACGTCGGGCAGGAAGCCGAGGTCCAGCATCTCGTCGGCCTCGTCGAGCACCAGCACCTTGATGTGGGAGAGGTCCAGCGCGCGGCGGTTCATCAGGTCGATGAGCCGGCCGGGCGTGCCGACAACCACGTCGACGCCGGACTTGAGGGTGTCGAGCTGGTTGTCGTAGCCGACACCGCCGTACACCGTCAGGACGCGGGTGCCGCGGTCCTCGCTGGCCACCGACATGTCGTTGGAGACCTGGAGCGCGAGCTCACGGGTCGGCGCCACGATCAGGGCCTGCGGCTTGCCGGGTGCGGCGAGGTCGGAGTAGTCGGCGTCGTGCGGGGCGACGGTCCGCTGGAGGACCGGGATGCCGAAGGCCAGGGTCTTGCCGGTGCCGGTCCGCGCCTGGCCGATGAGGTCGGTGCCCAGGAGGGCCACCGACAGGGTCATCTCCTGGATCGGGAACGGGGTGACGATGCCGACGCGCTCGAGGGCGTCGGCGATCTCGGGGAGCACCCCGAGCTCTCGGAAGGTAGTCAGGATCTTGCCTGTTCTGTTGGGCACAACGTTCAGCGCTGGGCGTCTGGATTCCCGCCAGAGAAAGCTCCCGCTCCGCGGCCCTGACTCGCGTCAGACGGGGGCGCGGTGCGTCGTGCACTCGACGGCGGTACGCCGCCAGTCTATCGGTAGGGTGCCGCTATGACTGAATCGCCGCTGGAGGGCACTCCCGAGGATCTCCCGGTGGCCTTCTCCGACCCGGTCTACCTCGCCGCGGTCGTCGACCTTCTCGGCGTGATCGCGTACGGCGAGGTGTCGGCGTTCGAGCGGCTCGCCGAGGACGCCAAGATGGCCCCCGGCCTGCCGGACAAGGTCGAGCTGGCCCGGATGGCGTCCCGGGAGTTCGCGCACTTCGAGGGCCTGCGTCACCGGCTGACCTCGCTGGGCGCCGACCCGTTCGAGGCGATGGCGCCGTTCGTCGCGCCGTTCGAGGCCTTCCACCGGCGTACGGCGCCCTCCGACTGGCTCGAGGGCCTGGTCAAGGCGTACGTCGGAGACGGCCTCGCCGCGGACTTCTACCGGGAGATCGCGACGTTCCTGGACGCGGACACCCGCACGATCATCGTCGACAGCCTCGCCGACGCCGGACAGTCCGCGTTCGTCGTGGACCGGGTCCGCGGAGCCATCGCGGCCGAGCCGCGCGTCGGCGGCCGGCTCGCCCTCTGGGGCCGGCGGCTGATGGGGGAGGCGCTGTCGCAGGCGCAGCGGGTCGCCGCGGAGCGCGACGCGCTGAGCGCCCTGCTGGCCGGCGGTGTCGACCGTCCGGGCATGGACCTCGCCGCCATCGGCCGGCTGTTCACCCGCCTCACCGAGAACCACTCGGCCCGGATGGAGTCCCTCGGCCTCGCGGCCTGAGGCTCAGCCTCGTCGGGCCCGGCCGGCCCGTCGGCGCCCGGAGATCGTCGAGGCAAGGGCGACGAGGACGGCCGCGGTCAGGATCGTGACGAGACCCTGCACCCAGTCGAGACCGTCGCTGCCGTCGCCCCCGAAGGACCGGTAGATGATGTCCCCGATCACCATGCCGCCGATGCCGCACACGATCGTCAACCACAGCGGGATGTTGTCCCGGCTGCGGGGCGCGACGAACTTGCCGAGCAGGCCGACGACGGTGCCCACGATCACGTAGAAGAGCACCGTCCCGGCGGTCACGAGCGGTAGCCGACCTGACCCGTCGTCGAGGTGCCGATCTCGACGTACGCCAGCTTGTCGGCGGGGACCAGGACCTTGCGGCCCTTGCTGTCGGAGAGGACCAGCACCTTGTCGTCACCGCTGAGCGAGGCCGTGACGGCCTTCGCCACGTCGTCGCTGGAGTCCGAGGACTCGAGCACGAGCTCGCGGTTGGTGTTCTGCACGCCGATCTTGACCTCCACCGGAGGACCTCCTGTTGTGTCGCTTCTGCCTGGTTGCTTCGTGGGGCTGCGGGGTCAGGCCGGCTCGTCGGTGCGGGGGTATCCCCGGATGCCGCGCCACGCCAGACCCGCCACGAGCGTAGCGGCGTCGTCCTGAGAGATGTCGTGGCCCGTGTCCAGCCAGAACCGCGCGCTGACCTGGGCCATGCCCACCAGGGACACCGCCAGCAGCCGGGACTGCTCGCCGGGCAGGCCGGTGTCCTCCTGGATCACCTCGGCGATGGCCTCGGCGCACTCGCGGGTGACCCGGTCGACGCGCTCGCGCACGGCCGTCTCGTTGGTCAGGTCGGACTCGAAGACGAGCCGGAAGGCACCCTGGGCGCTGGCGACGTAGTCGTAGAAGACGTGCATCGTCGCGGTGACGCGCATCTTGTTGTCGTCGGTGCTCGCGAGCGCCGCGTTGCAGGCCTCGATGATCGTGTCGCAGGACTGGTCGAGCAGGGCGAGGTAGAGATCGAGCTTGCCCGGGAAGTGCTGGTAGAGCACCGGCTTGGAGACGCCGGCCTTCTCGGCGATGTCGTCCATCGCGGCGGCGTGGTAGCCCTGGGCGACGAACACCTCCAGGGCGGACTCGAGCAGCTGGGCGCGTCGAGCGGTGCGGGGCATGCGTCCGCCGCGCGGCTTCTGGTCGTGCGTCGTGGTCACGGCGGCAGCCTACTCCGCGGTAACGCTACGCCCCGGTACGTCGTCCATCGGCCGTTCGGCCAGCCGGGACCGACCGTTCTCCGGCAGGAAACGGGCCGAACAGATCTTATCGACCACATCGGACATCTGGGACAGTGGACACCGGGGCTGAGCCGTCGTCGGGCGGGACACACGACCCGGGGGTGCGTGTCCCGCTCGGCGACCTGGCCAAACCGGGTGAGTCAGGTAAAATCCGTGGAAGTCACCAAATATGGCCCGAATGGGTCTGGTACCCGCTGCCTGACCGGGGACACAGTCGTTGTGTCGTCGGCGCACCTGTGCGGACGGTGCGGAACCAGGCTGGGGGGCCAACCTGACGTCCGAGGCGCTGCGCTGTGCGCGCAGTCGTCTCGTCGAGTCCTCCCTCCGGTCTGACCGCTGGTCGCGGCGGGGGCGTTGCGACCATCCGTGGGGATGGAAGGACAACTGGGGTGGCACCACACAGCACGAACTCGACGCGGAGGCCCACGCGGCCGCTGCGCACCAGGATCGCGGCCCTGCTGGGCGCGACGAGCGTCATCATGATGTCCGGCGGGCTGGTCCTGATGACCGCACCGGCCGCGACCGCCGGAGGGGGCGGCCAGGACAAGGTCGGCGTCTGTCACCGGACGAACTCCGACACCAACCCGTACGTCTACCTCGAGGTGCCCGCTGCCGAGGCCAACGGCCACCTCACCGGCACCGCCAAGGACCACAACGGACAGGGCCGGTGGAAGACCGCCGGCACGTTCCGCGGTGTCCCCCACCAGGCGGGGGACGAGAAGCACGACTACCTCGCCGACTCTGCCTCCGACTGCAACGACAGCGAGGTCCCGCCGTCCGACGAGTCCGTGACGCCCAGCTACCCGTCGGCCACTGTTCCGACCTGTGACACCGACGGCCACCTGGTCGTCCCGGCGCAGAAGGACGGCGTCATCGTCACCGCTGACGGAGCCGACGGTGCCGGTCCGGGCACCTACCACTTCACCTACGCGCCCGACGACGGCTTCTTCTTCCCCGAAGGCACCGACACCAGCCAGACCGTCACCGTGCTCGCGAAGACCGGTCACTGCCCGGTCGAGACGACCCCCGTCACGCCGCTGACCCCGACGGTGAACCCGCCGTCGTGCACCGCGGCCGGCACGCTGGTCGCCCCGACGCAGCCCGCCGGGGTCGTCACCTCGGGCGGTGGCGCCAACGGCGCCGGTCCGGGCACGTACGCCTTCTCGTTCGCTCCCGACGGGACCCACACGTTCCCGCAGGGGGTCGCCAACCCGACCGTCGTGTCGGTCACGGTCCTGCCGCAGCTCACCGGTGGCAACTGCGAGACGGTCGTCAACCCGACCCTCGTGGCACCGAACGCACCGTCGACGACCCCGCCGACGTGCGCCGCTGCCGGTTCGGTCGTGGCACCCGCCGCCAAGACCGGGGTCGCCGTGGTCCGCACGGAGCTAAGTGACGGCTCGGTCCGGTTCGACTCGACGCCGGCCAACGGGTTCGCCTTCACCGGGGCCCAGACGGTCTCCGCGACGGTGACCGCCCTGGCCAGGCTCACCGGCGTGCAGTGCGCCGAGGTCAAGGGCACCGACGCCAGCACCGACGAGCCGCCGGTCACGGTCAAGACCCCTGTGGTCGAGGGCACGCCGGCCACTCGCACCCCTGTGGTCAAGGGCACGAAGGCTGCTGCTGCGGCTCCGACGGTTGCGGGCGTCAGCGCCAGCGCCCCGGTGCCGAGTGCAGTGGAGGCCGGTCTCGCCGGCCAGCAGACCGACGCCCGCGTGCTGGTCGGTGAGGCCCTCCTCGGTGGTGGCCTGCTGCTCCTCGTGGGAGCAACCTGGTCCGGTCTCGGCACCCGTAGGCGCGGTGTCGGCCAGGCCTGACGAACGAGACGAGCACGGCGGCCCCCGGTGGGGGGTCGCCGTGCTCGGCGCTGTCGCCGTGGTGGTCGCCCTGACGCTGATCGGCTCGGCGGTCTCAGGCTTCCGGGCCCGCGAACGGGTCGCGGTCCCCGACGCCGCACGCGTGCTCGCGCCGCCGTACCTCGTGGAGCCGAAGGTGCGCATCCAGGGCGTCGTGGCCACCGAGCCGCCCCGTCCCGCCCGGTCGCCGCAGGCGGGGCGACCCGCCCGTCTGGTGGTCCCGCGGCTGCGCGTCGACGCGCCGGTCTACCCGATCGGCGCCCCGGGCGGTGTGCTGACGCCGCCGAGCAACCCGCGGACCCTCGGCTGGTGGGACGGCGGGGCGGTGCCCGGCGCCGCGCACGGTGGAGCGCTGATCACCGGTCACACCGTGCACACCGGCGGCGGCGCCTTCGACGACCTGGAGACCCTGCGCACCGGGGACGACGTCCGGGTGCGGACCGCACACGGCGTCATCCGGTACGCCGTGACGGGCGTGACGGTCTACCGCAAGGCGTCCCTGGCCCGCGACGCCGCCCGGATCTTCCGGCAGAGCGGACCCGGCCGGCTGGTGCTGATCACCTGCGAGGACTGGAACGGCTCGATCTACCTGTCCAACGCGGTGGTGTTCGCCGACCCCGTGTGAGCCAGCCGTGTGAGCCAGCCGTGTGAGCAGCCCCTCGCCGACGCTTCCAGATGACGGGACGCGGGCGAGTGCGGCGCCGGTAGCGGGGAACATGGAGCGGGTCCGAGGTGTTCCACCCGAGACATGACGCACCAGTCCCAGACGTTCGAGGAGTGCACGTGAGCCTGCCAGCCCTGGTCGAGCCCGCCGACGAGCTGACCATCGACGAGGTCCGCCGCTACAGCCGGCACCTGATCATCCCCGACGTGGGGATGACCGGTCAGAAGCGGCTGAAGAACGCCAAGGTGCTGGTCATCGGCGCCGGCGGGCTTGGCAGCCCGGCCCTGCTCTACCTGGCCGCGGCCGGCGTCGGCACCCTCGGCATCGCCGAGTTCGACGAGGTCGACGAGTCCAACCTGCAGCGCCAGATCATCCACGGGCAGAGCGACATCGGGAAGTCCAAGGCGGTCTCCGCGAAGGAGTCGATCGCCGAGACCAACCCCCTGGTCACCGTGGTCGTGCACGACGAGCGGCTCGACAACGACAACGTGCTCCGGGTCTTCGAGGGCTACGACCTGATCGTCGACGGCACCGACAACTTCGCGACGCGCTACATGGTCAACGATGCGGCGTACTTCCTGAAGATCCCCTACGTCTGGGGCTCGATCTACCGCTTCGACGGCCAGGCGTCCGTGTTCGCGCCGTCGCTGGCCGAGGACGCGCCCTGCTACCGCTGCCTGTACCCCGAGCCCCCGCCGCCCGGGATGGTGCCGTCCTGCGCCGAGGGCGGCGTGCTCGGCGTCCTGTGCGCGGCGATCGGCTCGATCCAGGTCAACGAGGCCATCAAGCTGCTGACCGGCATCGGTGACCCGGCCGTCGGCAAGCTCGTGATCTACGACGCCCTCGAGCTGGAGTGGCGCAAGCTCCGGGTGCGCAAGGACCCGGGCTGCGCGCTGTGCGGGGAGAACCCGACCGTCACCGAGCTGATCGACTACGACGCCTTCTGCGGCGCCATCTCCGACGAGGCGGCCGACGCGGC
>JBDSMW010000170.1:0-8912 GCA_039915665.1 Nocardioidaceae bacterium | reverse complement strand
CCGGCCTCCGCGGCCTCCCGGACGGCCGGGTCCTCGGGGTCCACCCCGACGTCGTACTCCACCGCCCAGGCGACCTCGCCGTCGCGGTGCGGCGACCGACGCGCTACCACGGTGAGGCCGGAACGCGACTCGGGCAGCGCGACCCGCCGTTGCAGCAGCACGCTGGCGGTGACCCGCTCGCGGATCAGCTGCAGGAGGCGACCGGGGTCCGCGAGGATGAACTCGTGGGTCGGGCGCGGCTGCCCGAACTCCCCCACCTCGGACACCCGGAGCCGGTCCTCGTCGCGGTTCCAGTCGGCGGTCTCGACCTGTTCCCAGCGAAGGGTCTCGACCGTCTCGCCGACGATGACCAGGCCGGACCGGGTGCCGAGCAGCCAGGTGCCGTCGGTGGCGCCGGTGTGCGCCAGCACCTTGTCGCCCCGGCGCAGACCGGCGCGCGCGACGACCTCGGCGGGCACCGGAGCGGGCCGCTGGAAGGGTGCTCTCACAGGTCGCCGCCGATGGCCTTCTCGCGCAGGGTCCGGCGGTGCTGCTCGAGCGCGACGAGCTCGCCGAACATCCGGTTGTACTCCGTCGCGTGCTCGACCGGGTTGGTCCGCTGGAGCCGCGACTTGAGGTCCGCGATCCGGCGCATCGCGGTCACCTCCTGGAGGCGGAAGACGTGTGCGGCGACGTACGCCGTGGTCGGCTCCTTGCTGGACAGCAGCGGCTCGACGGCCAGCGCCGACAGCGCCTGCCCGACACCCGGCGCAGTGATGCTGTCCCGGAGCTTGCCGACCCACACCTCGCCGTCGGGTGCGCTCGACGGGCCGCCGTGCGCGGTGACGGCGTCCCAGACGGCGCGGTAGGTCGGGTGGGTGAAGTCGGCGCCGTCGACGTCCTTGGCCATCCGGCCCACGGCCTGCGGATGCTGTACGACGAGCTTGAGGGTCTCGCGCTCCAGGGAGAAGCGCGGGTCGCGGAGGTCCGGGAGGGGCGGCGCGGCGGGACGCTGCGGCTCGACGGCCTGCGCCTGCTCGGCGGCGCGCCTGTCCTCGGGCCGGGAGCGCGGCTGCTCGGGCCCCCGAGCCGCGGCCCGCTTCACCTCGGACCGGGCCTGCTCGACGTCTACGCCGACCATGCCGGCCAGCTCGCGGGAGAAGCCCTCGACCTTGGAGCGGTCGCGGATCGCGGAGACCAGCTTGGCGGCCTCCCGCAGTGCGTCGATGCGGCCGTCGGCCCGGTCGAGGTCGTAGCGCGCTACAACGTTGGCCAGCACGAAGCGGTAGAGCGGGATCCGCCGCGCGACGAGCTCGCGGACGGCGGCATCGCCGTCCTTGAGGCGCAGGTCACACGGGTCCAGGCCGCCCGGCTCGACGGCGACGTAGGTCTGCCCCGCGAAGTTCTGGTCGCCCTCGAACGCCCTCAGCGCGGCCTTCTGGCCGGCCGAGTCTCCGTCGAAGGTGAATATCACCTCACCGCGGAACTCGTCGTGGTCCTGCAGCAGCCGCCGCAGCACCCGGCCGTGGTCGTCGCCGAACGCGGTGCCGCAGGTGGCGACGGCGGTGTTCACACCGGCCAGGTGGCAGGCCATCACGTCGGTGTAGCCCTCGACGACGACGGCCTGCGACGCGCGGGCGATGTCGCGGCGGGCCAGGTCGATGCCGTAGAGGACGTGGCTCTTCTTGTAGATCGGGGTCTCGGAGGTGTTGAGGTACTTCGCCTCGATGCGATCGTCCTCGAAGATCCGGCGGGCGCCGAAGCCGATGGTGTCCCCGTTGGTCTCCCGGATCGGCCACAGCAGCCGGCCGCGGAACCGGTCGTAGTGCCCCCGCTGGCCCTGCCCGACGAGACCGCCGGTGACGAGCTCGGCGTCGTTGAAGCCCTTCTGGCGCAGGTGCTTGAACAAGTCCTCACCGCCTCGGGGTGCGAAGCCGACGCCGAACTTGTCGGCGGCGTCCTGGTCGAAGCCGCGGCCGGCCAGGAACTCGCGGGCCTGCTGGGCGTCCGGGGTGGCGAGCTGCTCGGCGTAGTAGGCCTGCGCCGCCTTGTGCGCCTCGAGCATCCGCGGCCGCAGGTTCGCCTCGCGCTTGACCGGTCGGCCGTCGGAGCCTTCCTGGTAGCGCAGCTGGACGCCGTACTTGTCGGCCAGACGCTCGACCGCCTCGGCGAACGACAGCCCGTCGATCTTCATCAGGAAGGCGATGACGTCACCACCTTCTCCGCAACCGAAGCAGTGGAAGAAGTTCTTGGAGGGGTTGACGTTGAAGGACGGTGACTTCTCGTCGTGGAAGGGACACAGGCCCTTCTGGGAGCCGCCTCCGGCGTGCTTGAGGGTGACGTAGCCGGAGACCACCTCGTCGATCCGGGCCCGCTCGCGCACGAGCGCGATGTCGTCGTCCCGGATCAGTCCTGCCACGGGCGCGAGTCTACGGGGGTCCGGCTGTCGCGGGGACAGGCCCGTCCCCAGCGGGGAAGTGGCCTATCCCGACCTTGTCGTGCAGCGTGTCGGCGCAGCCATCGGCCACAACCAGGCCAAACGGCAATCCTCAGCGCAGCCGCGCGTGCCAGTCCACGGCCGAGGCGTCGGTGAGTGAGGCGACCTGGTCCACGACCACCCGCAGCGCTTCAGCGTCCGAAGAGGCCGCCTCGAGGTCGGCCCGGAACACCGGCATCAGCGCCGCCGGACCGCGGAGCCGGAGCAGCGAGACGAGCTCGACGACCACCTCGCGCTGCTGCTGCAGGACCGCCACCCGGTCGTCGGCCCGCATCACGTAGTGCGCTGCGACGCCCTTGAGCGCGGCCACCGCCGTCTCGGTCTCCCGCGGGACCACGACGTCGGCGGCGTAGCGGACGAGCGGCAGGTCGCCGTACTTCGCGATGGTGGCGTCGCGGACCTGCGTGCAGAACAGTCCGATCAGCTCGCTGGTCAGGTCCTTGAGCGACCCGAGCGCGCGGCGGGTCCCGTCGTACGGCGCACCGGGCCAGGTGATCATGCCCTGGAGCAGGCGCAGCGCGGCCTCCATCTCGTCGTCGACGACGTCGGGGAGGTACCAGTCGCGAACGGTCGACCAGACCTCGGCGCGCTGCCCCGCGTCGGTCAGCCAGGCCAGGTCGATCTTGCCGGAGACGATGCCGTCCTCGAGGTCGTGGACCGAGTAGGCCACGTCGTCGGCCAGGTCCATCACCTGGGTCTCGATGCAGCGCCGCCGGCCCTCGACCCCCTCGCGCAACCAGGCGAACACCTCGCGGTCGTCGTCGTAGACCCCGAACTTCTTGACGGCCCGGCGGGTGCCGTCCGCGTGCGAGCCGTGCGGCACCTCGGCGCCCGTGCGGGACCAGGGGTACTTCGTGCTGGCGTCGAGCGTCGCGCGGGTGAGGTTCAGGCCCACCGACCGACCGTGCTCGTCGAAGGTCTTGGCCTCCAGGCGGGTCAGGATGCGCAGCGTCTGGGCGTTGCCCTCGAAGCCGCCGCACGCCTCGCTGACCTCGTCGAGCGCGCGCTCGCCGTTGTGCCCGAACGGCGGGTGGCCGAGGTCGTGGGCGAGCGCGGCGGTCTCCACGACGTCGGCGTCACAGCCGAGGGTGCGGCCGAGGTCGCGAGCCACCTGGGCGACCTCGAGGGTGTGGGTCAGCCGGTTGCGCACGAAGTCGTCGGTCTCCGGTCCCACGACCTGGGTCTTGGCGGCCAGCCGGCGCAGCGCGGCCGAGTGCACCAGCCGGGCCCGGTCGCGCTCGAACGGGGTGCGGCCGTGCGGCGCGGCGCGCTTGGGCGGCTCGTCCACCCAGCGGGCGCGGGCGTGCTCGTCGTACTCCGGTGTCGACCCCATCGCGGCCGACCCTACTGCCGGGAGCCGACATCGCGAGCGGGTGTGGGTGTCGGTGGTTGGGCTCGATCCAAGACCGGGTCTCGTTGGCACCGGGCTGAATTGGCTGGTCGCCTTCGAGACCGAACAGACCTGGTGCACGCGCACGATGGGGGGACCGAACGACCGCTCCAAGAGGAGCTCGAAAACCATCGACGTGTACGGCGTCGTCGCCGACTTCGCGCGGCACCTCGACCGGCTGGCCATCGACCGCCCCGATCGGTGACCTTGCCGAGCGGCACCATCGGCAACCTCGCGCCGGTCCAGCGTGCAGCCTTCCTCGCCGCGGTCGGCGAGCAGATGCGCACCGAGATCTCGGACCTCCGGCAGGACACGGTCGCAGCCGAGCTCGTGGGCGACCACGTCCGCACCCGAGCATCTTGTCGCCGGCCCTCGCGGCTGCGATGCTCGGTCAGACGACGGAGGCTACGGATGCGCGTCCTCTTCAGCTCTACCTGGGGTGTCGGGCACGTGTTCCCGATGGTCCCGCTCGCGCGCGCGTTCGTCGCAGCCGGCCACGACGTGCTGTGGGTGACCAACGAGCCGACCTGCGCGCTAGTCCGTGCCGCTGGGATCGAGGCTCGTGCCGGCGGCCTGGGCAGCGACGGTTTGGCCGAGGTCCGGCGTCGTCTCGCCGAAGGGACGGCGCCGCTGCCGGGTCCGGCTCGGGCCGGCTTCGCCTTCCCGCACATGTTCGGCGCCTGGGCGACGCCGGCGATGGCGACGGACCTGCTCGAGACCGCTCGGGCGTGGCGACCCGACCTGCTCCTCCATGAACCGGCCGAGCTCGCCTCAGCGCTGGTCGGCGCCGTCCTCGGGGTCCGCAGCCTCACCCACTCGTGGGGCGGGTCCGTCCCCCCTGAGCTCCTGGTCGCCGCGGGGGAAAAGGTCGCACCGGTGTGGGCGGCGCACGGGCTGGACGTCGCGCCGTATGCCGGGTCGTTCTCGTCGACGTACCTCGACCTCTGCCCGCCCTCGGTCCAGCCGGTCCCGCTCGACCACGTCCCCGACCGACAGCCGCTGCGTCCGGGCCGGTACAGCGGTGAGCGTCCGGGACCGGGGTCCGAGCCGGCCCCACTCGCCGGCGCGCCGCTGGTCTACCTGACATTCGGGACCGTCCACAGCTCCGCCTCGGTGATGGGGGCCGCCCTGTCGGGGCTGTCCGGTCATCCGGTGCGGGTGCTGGCCACGGTCGGCCGCGACGGCGACCCGGACGCCTTCGGACCTCTGGGCGAGAACGTGCGGGTCGAGCGGTGGGCCAGCCAGGCGGACGTACTCCCCCGGGCGTCGCTCGTGGTGTCCCACGCCGGCTCGGGCACCGTGCTGGGCGCCCTCGGCCTGGGTCTCCCGCAGCTGTGCCTGCCCCAGGCCGCGGACCAGTTCCGCAACACCGACGCCGTGGTCGCTCGCGGGGCAGGCCTGGGCATCACCCCGGACCGGCTGAGCCCCGAGGGGGTGCACGACGCCGTCGGGCGGCTGCTCGACGAGCCGGGGTTCCGCAGCTCGGCGGGCGAGGTGGCGGCAGAGATCGCCGCCATGCCCGCCGCGGAGGACGTCGTCACGCTTCTGGCGACCTGACCTCGACGGGTGCCAGGTCAGTTGACCGAGATGTGCACGTGGTCGAAGTGGTTCGCGGTCGCCGATCCGCGGTCCGACATCGAGCGCCAGCCCTCGGAGGACCGCACGGGCGTCCAGATGTGCTGCGCCCAGAGGACGTCGAACAGGCCGAGCTCGGAGGCATGCGACCTGGCCCAGTCGGCGACGGCCTGACCGAGGGACGGGTCGCTGATCATGAAGTCGATGGCCCGGCCGGAGCTGTGCTCGCCGTGGTTGTCGTAGCCACCGTAGGTGGTCAGCGCCGGGAAGGCGTTGCACACCGCGCGGAACAGCCGCACGGCCGAGCTGGTCAGGCCGGACTCGGTTCCGGAGCCGTCGGCGCACGGCGCCGAGGAGACCCCGGCGGCGGCGGTCGCGGCGGTCGCGGCGGTCCCGTCCGCACCGGCGCCCGTGGCCGCCACCGGCTTCTCGTCAGTGAGGTACGCGTCGTTGACCCAGCGGACCTGGCCGTCGTGCAGGATCTGCGCGAAGCCGCTCTTGACCACACCGGTCAGCGCCACGGTGTCGCCCTGGTCGAGCACGTCGAGCGGCTTGCCCAACTCGTTCGGCACCGCCCAGAGGTTCAGGTCGGTCGTCATGTACTCCCGGTCCTTGACGACCGGCTTGGGCTGCAGGGTGACCCGCTTGGCCGAACGCGAGACGCTGCCGACGCGGGTGCCGAGCGCGGCGGCCCGCGCGGGGTCCGCCGCCCGCTGGCCCGCGTCCAGGTCGACGGTCAGCGGCGAGGCAGCAGCCGCGGCGTCGGACGCTGCACGCGCGGCGTCGGGATGACCGTTGCCGGCCCCGACCGCGATCCCGACCACGCCACCGGTGACGACGGTGGCGGCAGCAGCCGGGAGGACCAGACGCACGAGGCGTCGGCGGAACGCGTGAGGGACGACCTGCTTGTGGCGAGCCGAGGACACGGAGGAATCACCAACGGGGGAATCGGGGACGGCGGGCAAAGCAACGAGTAGAGCACAACGCTCCGTCCATCGTCACATCCGGACCAGACAGTTCGCCGCAGTTCCGCACGAGCGGCGTCGAGTGTCAGTCCCAGAGCTCGGCGATCTCCTCCAGGCTGCCCACGGTGTACGTCGGGTCGAGGAACGTGGCCGGGTAGGGCGCCCCGGACCGGTTCACCCAGCACGACTGCAGCCCCGCCCGGCGGGCGCCGTCGACGTCCCAAGGGTGCACCGCCACGAGCATCATCTGGTCCGGCTTCACGTCGCAGGTCTGCGCGGCGTACTCGTAGGGTCGGGCGGCGGGCTTCCAGGCACCGGCGTCCTCGACGGAGAGCAGGCGCTCGAAGCGGTCGCGGATGTTGCCCGCCTTGAGCAGACGCTCGGCCACGGACGCGGCGCCGTTGCTGAGCGTGACCAGCCGGAAGCCGTCCCCGTGCAGCCGGTCGATCCCGCTCGCCACGTCGGCGTGCAGCTCGAGGCTCATGAAGCCGTCCATGACGTGCTTGGCGGCCTCCTCGACAGAGCGGTTCAGCTGGGCCTCGGAGAGCTGGCTGAGCAGCAGCTCACGGGCCACCCCGGCGAACGGCGGGTTCTCACCGGCCGCGATCAGGGCGAAGCCGTCGCGCAGCACGGAGGCGAACCAGAGGGGCGCGGCGCTGGCCGAGGCACCGACCTCGACGAACCGGGCGCCGAGCGGCGAGAGGTCGGACAGGGTCTCGTTCACGTCGAAGGCGATCACCGAGGGGCGCATGCTCCCACACTGCCCCTGCCGTCAAAACTCATGCCCCCGTTGAGGATTCACCCTCCCGAGTGCATGTCCTCCGCGACGGCGCAGCCGGTCCCGTCCGTGTCGTTGAGCCACCCCTGGGGCAGGACGACCCTCCTGGGGCTGCCCTGGCGACCGCGGGGCGTGCCGAGGACGGCGACCGGGAACGGCTCAGCCGGGTCCAGGCCGGACAGCAGGTCGTCGAGAGCGCCCAAGGACGAGACCAGTGCGAGGTTGTTCCGCAGCTCGCCCCCGGCCGCGAAGCCCTTGAGGTACCACGCGACATGCTTGCGGAACTCCTTGCAGCCCTGCACCTCGCCCATGTGGCGGCAGAGCAGCTCGGCGTGCCGGCGCATCATTGCGGCCACCTCGCCGAGCGCGGGCAGCGTGGCGACCTGCTGGCCGGCGAAGGCAGCGGCCAGGTCGCGGAACAGCCAGGGGCGGCCGAGGCAGCCGCGGCCGACGACGACGCCCGCGGCCCCGGTCTCCTCGACCATCCGGACGGCGTCCGCGGCCTCCCAGACGTCCCCGTTGCCGAGCACCGGGATGTCGACGTGCGCGGCCAGCTCGCCGATCGCGGACCAGTCGGCCCGGCCCGAGTAGGCCTGGTCGACGGTGCGGCCGTGCAGCGCGATCGCGGCGCAGCCGGCCTCCTGCGCGATCCGGCCGGCGTCGAGGTAGGTCAGGTGGTCCGCGTCGATGCCCTTGCGCGTCTTGATGGTCACCGGGACGTCGTACGGCGTCGCGGCCCGCACCGCCGCCTCGAGGATGTCCCCGAGCAGCCGGCGCTTCCAGGGCAGCGCTCCCCCGCCGCCCTTGCGGGTCACCTTGGGAACCGGGCAGCCGAAGTTCAGGTCGATGTGCGCGACCCCGTGCTCGGACGCGAGGATCTCGGCGGCCTTGCCGACATAGACCGGGTCGGTGCCGTAGAGCTGCACGGACCGGACGGTCTCCGACGCGTCGAAGGTCAGCATCCGCAGCGTCGTCTCGTCGCGCTCGACGATGCCGCGCGAGGTGATCATCTCGCTGACGTAGAGGCCGGCGCCCTGCTCGGCGCAGAGCGTGCGGTAGGCCGCGTTGGTGATGCCGGCCATCGGGGCGAGCACCACCGGCGTGTCCACGCGCAGCGACCCGAGGCGCAGCTCACGGGGCACGGGGAACGTCATGTGCCCAGTGTGGACGCCCGCCCGGAGGCCTCAAAATCAGAGCGGGACAGCCCGTAGAACGTGGTCTCGTCGCTCCAGCCGCCGAACCACAGGAACCGGTCGCGGTGCTGGAGCGGCACCGGCGTCCCGGAGGAGGCCCGGGTGAGGGTGACCTTGCCGGCGTCCCGCCAGTAGACGTGCCCCTCGCCGAAGCCGAGCACCTCCGGGTACAGCTCGCTGTAGCGCGCGCCGAGGTCGTCGCCGAACCCACACCGAGGACAGCCACGGCCACGGCGGCCGCTACGGCCGGCACCACGAACCTCCTGCGCACCGGACCCCTTGCCGCTCCTGGGTGCTCAGCCCTTCTTCTTGGACGTGGCCTTATTCTTCTTCGTCTTCTTCGGCGCGGGCTTCGGCGTGCTCAGGTCGCCGGTCCAGGTGATCGGGTTGAACTCCTGGCTCGGGCGGTAGCTCACCGACTCCAGCGTCCCGCGGTCGGGTGACAGGAAGACCAGGCAGGTGCTCAGCGAGGCGCCCGCCGGGAACTTCTTCGGCAGCGACTTGGACGGGCACGGCTTGAAGCTCGTCGTGAAGT
>JBDSMW010000144.1:0-51161 GCA_039915665.1 Nocardioidaceae bacterium | reverse complement strand
GCCTCATGCAGATGGAGCAATGAATTGGCGGCGATGAACACGAGGTCGAACGTTCGGCCTAGGTCGAACTCGCGCATGTCGCCCTGCACCCACTCCACCTCCGCGCCGCGCTCGTCCGCCTTGCGCTGAGCCTCGGCAAGCATGTCTGGCGAGAGCTCCAGGCCCATGCACGGATGCCCGTCGGACGCGATCGGGATCAGCTTGTGTCCGGTGCCACACCCGAGTTCCAGAACACACCCGCCTTGCCGATCGGCCTCGGCCCTATAGAAATCGACGGCCTGTTCGCCTCCGGGGAACAACCGGTCGTACAACCTCGCATCCGAGTAGAACTGCTCGCTCATGAGGCGCACCCTCCTTGCCGGATCTTGGGCAACCTGCTTTTCGCCCGGCAAGCACCTGGGCCATCGGCGCGATCAGGCCGAGATCATTCCACGGCTTATGGACGCGACCGCACATCAAGCATGTCCTTGCCGTCGCCGCGCTCTCCAGTGAGCTGCCGGTGTCCGGTAAGGGATCGGCTAACGGCGCGGCGTCTATGACGTGGGGAAGCGGGTGACGTAGCGCGCTGCCAGGGCGTCTCGACCGCTCGTGGGTCGTAGTGCTTGCGCACGTAGGCGATCGCGTCGAGACGCTGGACGCCGTCGAGCACCGCTAAGCAAGCTAACGCGGTGCCGGTCCTGCCGCGGGCCCCGCTGCAGGCGAGTTCTACCCGCTCGTTCGCGGCGTCGCCATGCCTCGCGCAGCCCATCTTGGGCGTCGGGGCGGTCCGTGGGGCAGCCGGAAGTCCGGCCAGCGGATCCACCGGGATTCCCACGAGACGGGCTCCGGTCGTTTGTTGATCAGGTACACCCCCGAACTCGGGTAGAGCCCCTTCCAGTAGAGGTCGACGTAGCCCGCGGCCACGCACGAGGCGGCCCGAGGGCAGGAGCAAGACCCCCGGATCCCCCGAACGCCACTCGCCCACGCTCGACAAACTACCGCTGGCGACGGGACTCGCCGGTACCGCTGGACGATCCTCGACCTGGGTGCCCACGTGTCCGTGCCGTTGGTGGGATCTGACGACGCTCTGCTCACTAAGGAGACCACCGTCTTAGCCCGGATCCACCGATGAGCTGGGCTGGTTGAGCGTGCCGTAGAACGAGAATGCCCTTGTGTGGCGGGAGAATCGGAGTTCTTCAGGCAACGATTCGACCGAAACGCAAGGGGCATCTCTGAGGTGAAACTCTCTCACACGCTTACGTCGACCTCGGCAGCGTTCGATGATCCCAATCTCGTGTCGACCGGTGGCCTGGTGCCGGTGCTCGCGCTGGCTGAGTCCGCGGGGCTGCGGGACCTGGCTGATGAGCATCTGAGCGTGCCGGCCGACAAGGGCGCGAACGCGGGGTTGAAGGTCGCCTCGCTGGTCGGTGGGATGGTCTGCGGTGCGGACTCGATCGATGACATGGCGCTGCTGCGGCACGGCGGGATGAGCCGGGTCTTCGCCCGGGCCTACGCGCCCTCGACATTGGGGTCGTTCCTGCGTGCGTTCACCTTCGGCCACGTCCGTCAGCTCGACGCGGTCGCCTCCCGGTTCCTGATCGCGGTGGCCGGGCTCAGCGGTCTGCTTGGCGTCAGGACCGATCGGGCCGAGGATGCCGAGGATGCCGGGCAGGAGGCCGGGTACGCGTTGCTCGATGTCGACGACACCATCATCGAGGTCCATGGCCACGCCAAGCAGGGCGCCGGGTTCGGCTACTCCGGTGTCCGTGGGCTCAACGCGCTGCTCGTCACCCTCGCTGTCCCATTCGCGGCCGCGACGACCGCGCCGGTGATCGTGGCCCAATGACTCCGCAAGGGCGCGACCGGGTCGCCTCGCGGTGCGAAGCGGCTGGTCAGCGACGCGGTCAGGACCACCCGCCGACTGCTCGGCAAGACTCAACTGGTTCTGGTGCGGATGGACTCGGCGTTCTACGGCCGCGGACCCGTCCACGCCGCCCTGGCCGGCGGCGCCCAGGTGTCGGTCACCGTCCGCATGGACAAGGCGGTCAAGAAGGCGGTCGCGGCGATGCCCGACCACGCGTGGACCACGATCGAGTACACCGACGCCGTCTTCGAGGAGACCACCGGCCGCTGGATCTCCTCCGCCGAGGTCGCTGAGCTCGGCTTTACCGCCTTCAGTGCGCAGAAGAAGTCCGAGCAGGTGCCCGGGCGGCTGGTGGTGCGCCGGATCCCGGACTTCAACGCCGAGAAGAACAAGGCCGCCGGCCAGGACACCCTGTTCGACGTGTGGCGCATCCACGCCTTCTTCACCACCGCCGACCCCCAGATCCTCGACACCCTCGCCGCGGACAAGACCCACCGCCATCACGCGGTCATCGAGCAGGTCCACGCCGACCTGAAGAACTCCGCCTTGGCGCATCTGCCGTCCGGGGTCTTCACCGCTAACGCGGCCTGGCTGGTGCTCGCAGTCATCGCGCTCAACCTCACCCGCGCGGCAGGCACCGTCGCGGCACCAGACCTGGCAAGGGCTACCACCGCGTCGATCCGCCGCAAACTGATCACCGTGCCGGCACGAGTCGCGACCTCAGCCCGACGTATCACTCTGCACCTTCCTCGGGCCTGGCCATGGGAGCTCGCCTGGACCGCACTGTTCGACCGGGTCAGCGACCCGCCGTCCGTCTTCGCGGCCTGACCATCCAGCAGCCACCACTGCGCGACCCGAGGAAACAAGCGGACCAGCCGGACAGCAAGGTCCGGGAGATCAGCACACCCTCAACCGCTCACCCCTCGGCGACCCGGATCACCCGACCACCGCCGTGACCATCGGTGGATCCGGGTTTAACAACCAACGCCCCCGGCCCCACAGACGGGGCCCCACCGACGGCCCCACGGACGGCCCCACGGACGGCCCCACGGACGGCCCCACGGACGGCCCAGACAACGGGGCGGAGAGCGGACGGGCAACGGGGCGCCGGCCCGCCCGAGCCCGACGGCCCGGTGACCGCGTGAGGGCCCGGGTCCCCGCCGCGCCGTCAGTCCCCGGCGGCCCGGTCCGGATCAGACGGCGGCTGACCCGGCCGGACTAGCCACATCGTGCTATTGCCCGCCGAGCACCCGGCCACAAACATCGAAACGACCGTAAAGACAACTTTGCAGCCGTCGGCCTTGGAGTTGTCGATCCGGGACGACCGGGACGACCGGGACGGGCGCCGGAGTCGACCGGAGGGGGCACCATCGTGGCCTACCGGCAGGGGCTCGGGTGGCGACTGCTCACCGCGGTCTCCGAGAAGGTCGACCACCGGGTCGGCTGGGACCGGCTGCCGGTCCCGCCCGCCCTCGCCGTGCTGGTCGGGTTGCGGACCACCTTGCGCCGGCGCAACCTCGTCGACACCACCACGCTGCCGTCCACGGGCGGTCCAACCGCGCCGACTGCTCCCGCAGACCGGCTCACCCGGCGAATGGCCGATGGCAGCTGGAACGACCTGTCCTCGCCAGGCATGGGGATGGCCGGCACCCGGTTCGGACGCAACATCCCGCTCGAGCGGATCCCCCCGGCCACGGCCACGGATGTGCTGGGCAGCCCGAGCCCACGCGAGGTCAGCCGGCGGCTGATGACCCGGCACGAACTGCAGGCGGCCGAGGCCGCCAACTCCCTGGCCGCCGCCTGGCTGCAGTTCATGATCCACGACTGGTTCAGCCACGGGCGCAGCCCGACGGAGAACCCCTGGGTGATCGACCTGGCCGAGAACGACGACTGGCCGGACAATCCGATGACGATCCTACGCACCCCTGACGACCCGACCCGGCCACCCGGGTCCACCTCACCGCAGACCCGGGTGAACGTGCTTACGCACTGGTGGGACGGCTCGCAGGTGTACGGCGACAGCCTGGCCGAGACCGACGCCCGGCGCAGCCGCGTCGGCGGCCGGCTGCGCGTCAACGACGACGGCTCCCTGCCCTGGCCCACCGAACCGGAACGGGACCCGACGCGGGTGCCTGGGTTCTGGGCCGGTCTGGCCGTGCTGGTCACCCTGTTCACCCACGAGCACAACGCCATCGCCGACCGGCTCGCGTCGGCCTTCCCGTCCTGGGCGGACGAGGAGCTGTTCCAGCGGGCCCGGCTGGTCAACTCGGCCCTGCTCGCCAAGATCCACACCGTCGAGTGGACCCCGGCGGTGATCAGCCACCCCGCCACCGTCGTCGGGCTGCGCGCCAACTGGTACGGGCTCGCGGGTGAACGGCTGCACCGGCTGTTCGGGCGGCTCAGCGCCAGCGAGGTCATCAGCGGCATCCCAGGCACCCATGCCGACCACTACGACGTCCCGTTCTCGCTGACCGAGGACTTCGTGGCCGTCTACCGGATGCACCCGCTGCTGCGCGACGACTGGACGCTGCGCAGGACCGCCGACGACAGCGAGGTCCGCGCGTGCACCTTCCGCGACCTGACCGGCCCGCACGCACTGGAGGTCCTCGACGAGGTCGGGATGACCGACCTGCTCTATTCGTTCGGGACGCAGCCCCCGGGCCTGGTTACCCTGCACAACTACCCGCGGTTCATGCAGGAGTTCGAGCGCCCCGATGGGCGGCTCCAGGACCTCGCCGCCACCGACATCCTTCGGTCTCGCGAGCTGGGGGTGCCGCGGTACAACGAGTTCCGCAGACTGATGCACCTGCTGCCCCGTCAGAGCTTCGAGGAGCTCACCGAGAACCCCACCTGGGCCCGGGAGATCAGCGACGTGTACGGCGGCGACATCGAGAAGGTGGACCTGCTGGTCGGGATGTACGCCGAGCGGCGCCCGCGCGGGTTCGTGTTTAGCGACACGGCCTTCCGGATCTTCGTGCTGATGGCCTCGCGCCGGCTCAACAGCGACCGGTTCTTCACCGACGCTTACACCGCCGACGTGTACACCCGCCCCGGGATGGACTGGATCGCGGAAAGCTCGATGCGGACCGTGCTGCTGCGTCACCACCCCCAGCTACTACCGGCGATCGCGGACGTCCCGAACGCCTTCGCCGCCTGGCAACCCACCTCGACCGGGAGGTCCCGTGTCCAGACGCCCTGACCCCGGCAACCTGGCCCTACGCACCCTGGCCCTGGTGCGGCTGACCAACGGACTGCTCGGGCTGCTGGCACCGGCAGTGCTGAGCCGGCGCACCAGCGAGGACCCGGACAGCACCGCGCCCTACTACGCCTTCCGAATGTTCGGGATCAGGACCGTTGTCCTCGGTGCCGACCTACTGCTGCTGCACGGCGAGCCGCTCCGGCGCGCCCGCAGCGAGGCGGTGCTGATCCATGCCTGCGACGCCATCTGCGCGGCCGTCGGCGGGGCGCGCGGCGACCTTCCCCGCCGGGCGGCGGTCGTCACCACGGTGGTCTCGGCCACCAACACGGTCCTTGCCCTGGTGGCCCGGTTTGCGCCGGGGCCGCCCGAAGACACCACGGTGCACGGGCATGGGCGGAGACCCAAGGATGGTCACCGGCGTGCTCAGGCGGCGCGGGCGGCCGCCGGGAGGCGAACTACGCGACCGCCGGGCGCTGGTCACCGGAGCCGGCGGCGGGCTGGGTGAAGCCATTGCCCCGCGGCTGGTGCTCAGCGCCCGCCGCACCGGGGCAGACAGGCGGCTCCGGAGGCGAGGATCGGTATGTAGGCACTGGCGAACCGATGTTCGACACCCTCGACGACTACCGCGCGTTCGTACCCTCCCAGGAGGTTGCTGGCAGGCAGATGTAGCCACCGGCGTTGCTCTCGTTCGCCGCCGACGGCGAGCCGAGTGCCGGTGACGATCTCCCGCATCGGCAGGACAGCCCGGAGGCGGTACTTATGCCGGCGGAGATGAAGCAGTTCGAGCGCGAGGTCGGGGGAGTCCTGGCCCACTTCTTTGGGCGGGCCCGCGGTTGCTATTGGGTGGGCTTCGACCGGATGTGGGTGGGTGTCGATGGATTGGAGATGTTTCCCGACGGAGGGGCGGCCGATGGCTGAGAAGTACGAGGGAGGAAAGCGTTCGCCGACGAGCAGTTGCTCGCCGACTTCATCGCGACTGTTCACGACGACCTGGAGTCGGTCATTTGGCTGCGCGGCGACGTATTCCCGGACGTGTTCGCACCCAACTCAACTCTAGGGGTGAGAACCCTCGAGGCGATGGGCCGTTACCAAGCGCGGATGTCCAGCCAGGGGTGCCTGACCTCATCGAGGAGGTGCTCCACCCGAGCAGCACAGGGCGCCTTCGCGACGCTGGCCTCACCGGCGACCAGCCGGCATTCAAGTTGACGTGCGAAAGGAGTCCAGCGCGGCGCTCGTCGCGGCTTTCGACGACTCCGGACCTGCCCTGGTTCCACAAACACGACGCAGCACCCCTTGGCAAGGCCGGTCAAGACCGGACAGGGACCCAACTCTCGACGAGTCGTGCGATCCCGGGACCTACCGGACCGGCCGCGGCTGAGACCCCTTTACCCCCTCGTTTTGGTGTCCTAGCGTGGTCGGGTCCTTGGAAGGCCTGGCCATGAGTGACGTTTCGCTTCTGGATGTCGTACGCCCCTACTTCTTCGTGGGCATGGACCTCGGCCCGGGCGTCCACGAGATCCTTGAGCTGCTGCACGTCGACACACATGACGCGGCGTGGGACGACGACGGGGTCGTGATCACTGGAGTGGCCCGCGTCGACTCGACTAACCCCGGCTCACCCCTCTTCTCGCCGTACGCCGGGGGGCGCAAGCCGACGGCCGGGTCCGACGTCCCCGTCTGGTCCTTCCACGACGTCTCGGTGGGGTTCCGGCTGACCGTCCCTCGCCGCCCGGCGGCGTCGCTGGTCTCGGCCAACGTCAGCGACCCGGGCGTCACCCTGGTCGTCGACGCCCTGGGCCCGGCGACGCCGAACACCCGGTCGGACGCCCCGGATACCCAGTTCCGGCTGGACCTGCTCTTCGAGCTGGTCTCGGTCACCATCCCTCGGCTCCGCGGCGGCAAGCTCCAGGGGCACCTGCTGGTCCCCGACCCCGACCACGCGACGGTCTCACTGCACCTGCCGCGCATCCGCCTGATCGTCACCCAGGACTCCGCCTCGGACACCGCCTTCGACGTTCGGCTCGGGTCGTGGGGCGCGGAGACGCTGGACGACGCCGACCCGGCCATCGCGAGCCTGCTCCGGATGGAGCCGACTTACGCCATCGTCAACGAGCACTTCGGCTTCGGCTTCGAGAAGGCAGTCGTGGACTTCTCCGGAACCAAGACCCCGCCGGACCTGCTCGAGCACTTCGGCATCGGGGACGACTTCGAGGGCATCTACCTCCCCGAGGTGCGGATATTCGCGACCACCCAGAAGACCGCCGGCACGGCGTTCAACATCGGTGCCCGCGACTGCATCATCGCCACGAACAACCCCGACGACATCGAAGTCTGGGGCGACTTCAACCTCGACATCGACTTCCTCGGCGACCAGCTCGACGTCGGCGTCCGGCTGTACGGCGTCGACGGGTCCTCCCACGACCCGACCATCGTGAAGAAGAAGCCGTCCGACCCGCCCGACGTCGACGTCTACCAGGTGACCGTCCCATCCTTGGCCGGTCCGGAGACCGAGAACTACCTGCTGTTCGTCGACGTCCGCTCCGGCGCTGCTCCGTTCGCGATCACCGCCGTCAGCGGCGAGGAGCATCCCGCCGACCTGAGCGAGGTCCCCGAGAACGCCTTCTTCGACGACGCGGCCAACCAGCCGCAGGACATCTCGGTGCTGCAGCGCCTCCGGCTCTTCTCCACCGACCAGCGCGTCGCCCTCCGGGTCACCAGCAGCAATACGGGGCAGCGTCGGGTGATCGTCCTCGACGTCTTCCCGGACCGGCAGACGCGCAGCTCGACGCAGGAGGAGAAGCCAAAGCTCAAGCTGGCGCAGCTGCTCCCGGAGGACCCCGCGCACATCCGCAAGGTGCGCGAGGAGAAGCTCGACGTCTTCCTCGAGCTCACGCTCCCCGGCGGGACGCTGAGCATCGACGGCGCCGTGCTCACCCCCGAGCCCAGCGGGCTCTTCAAGGTCACCGTCGCCGAGGAAGCCGACCTCCAGGTCGAGGTGGCGTGGACGATCACCGGGCAGGAGGAGCTCGGGCGGATCAAGGCGTTCTTCGAGTTCGACCACCCGAAGGAGGTTGAGACCAACGTGCCGATGAGCGGCACGCCGGTGGGCGGCTCGCCCACCGGCAGCCTGGACCTGACCAACTTCCTCCAGCGGTACGCCGACGCGCCGGCGCCGAAGCCACGTGTCCGAGTGGACGCCTTCGCCAGCCTCGAGTCCGGCAAGAACGTCGCACACAACGACGCTCTCGCCTTGCGCCGGGCCGCAGCGCTGACCGCGCGCCTGAAGGCGGCGCTCCCGGCCGGCGCCGACGTCGCCCCCTTCGGCTGGGGCGAGGACCGGCACCCGGCAGGCACGGCCCCCGACCCGCGGCTCACCACCGGCCAGACCATCGACGACCGCTCGGCCACGGCCGCGAAGGACGCTGACAAGGACCGGTACGCCGCGCACAAGGCGGAGTACCGCATGGCCTGCGCGTCGTTGCTCGCGACCAGGTCCCATCCCGAGACCTATTCCGGCCGACTGACGAGGCAGAAGCGGCCCGAGGAGGAGCACCCGACGGTCCCCGAGCCGCGCCCGCCCCAGGGCGAGCAGCCGGCGTTCCTGCGCTCGGTCGGTGGCACCGTCCGGCTCGAGCGCGACCGGGTCTCGGCCTTCGAGCTGCGGATGAGCGTCGACGTGCAGACCGCCCACGAGGACGGGCTGGAGAAGTTCGGCGACGACATCGACTCGATGAGGCCCGGCCTAGAGGCCGCCGAGGAGGGACGGCTGCCCGACGGTCCGCCCAACCCCGAGGACGGCGTTGTCGACCTGCGCTACACGATCACCCACGACCTGGCGACGGGCGGCTACGCCCACACGCTGGTCGCCCGGGCGGGCGCCGGTGACGTGGACGGACTCTGGTCGTGGGGCGAGATCCCGGCCGCCGACGCGACCGGCGAGCCGGACACCGAGGCCTGGCGCGACGTCCTCGGCCTCTACTTCGCCCTCGCCCCGCTCGCCGCCCCGAGCGCCGCCGACGATCCGCCGGACGGCAGCGTCGCCCCACTCGCGATCGCGCTCACCACCCCCCTGGTGGTGACCACGCTCGGGCTCGCGCACGTGCTGCGGCTGGTGCACTACGGCGTCGAGCTGATCGTGAGGTACGACGACGACGAGGTGCACGGCGCCCTCTTCTTCGACGTGGAGAGCGACATCTGGCTCGACGTGACCATCGACGACTTCGAGATCCTGACTACCCGGCCCGACAAGCCGGTGAAGCTGCGCTACAAGGCGGTCGGCTTCATGCTCGACGCCGTCGACGACCAGCCGGTGAGCTTCCGGCCGGCCTTCGACAGCTCGCAGGGCTACACCATCCACCTCGCCGACTCCGGCTCGCTGCGGGTGCTGCCGTCGCTCGGCGACACCGCCAACGACCTAATCCAGATCCTCGCTGCCCGGATCGCCCGCACCAACCCGCTCAACATCGAGGTCGACCTCGGCCTCGGCGTCGACCTCGGCGTCTTCACGGTGGACACTTTCGGGGTGCGGGTGCCGGTCGACCCGGCCGGCATACCGACCATCACCGCGATCGGGGTCGGCGTCGACATCCCCGACACGATCACCGGTGGCGGCTACCTGCAGATCTTCGAGGACGGCTTCGCGGGATCGCTCGACCTGCAGCTGCCCAGCGTGGGTCTGCGGGTCTCCGCGGCCCTCTCGGCACGCACGGTCACCGAGGGTGACCGGTCGGCGCTCGGGATCGTGGCGGCGCTCGGGGTCGAGTTCCCCGGCGGGGTCCCGATCGGCGGCACCGGGCTGGCCGTCTTCGGGTTCACCGGCCTGTTCGCCATGCACCACCATCGGTTGGAGAACCCTTCGGCGCGGATCCCGGCCCTCGACTGGCTGGTCAACGTGGCGCAGGGCAACCCCACTCGCCTGCAGGCCTGGGGGCCGGCGCTGGACCAGTGGGCCTTCGGGGTCGGGCTCGTTGCCGGCACGATGGAGGGCGGCACGATCCTCAACCTCAAGGGGATGCTGATCCTCGAGCTGCCCGGGCCGCGCGTGCTGATCCTGGCCAAGGCCAACCTGCTCAAGCAGCGGCCGCCCACGCTGGGCACCGAGACCGGCAACCTGTTCGCCGTCGTCGACATCGCCCCCGACCACGTGCTGGTCGGTGTGCAGATCGACTACGTGATCACCCACGTGGTCGAGGTGCACATCCCGGCCGACGCCGGCTTCTTCCTCGAGCCCGCCGACCACTGGTTCCTCGACGTCGGCACCATCGCCAACCCCGCCACGGCCAAGGTGCTCGAGGTTTTCGACGCCACTGCCTACCTCGAGGTGCGTGGTGACGGCATCCCCGACTTCCCACTCGTGCCCGGCGGGCTGCACGGCTTCTCGCTGGCCACCGGGTTCGCCCTCTCGCTGCTGTGGGGCAACACCAGCGTCGGCCTCTACGTCCGGGCCACCGCCGGCTTCGACGCGGGCGTCGGCTTCGCCCCGTTCCGGTTCGCCGGGCGGGTGTTCCTCGTCGGCAAGCTCCGCCTGTTCATCGTCAGCCTGTCGGTGCACGCGCAGCTCGACCTGGACTCCGACGGCACCGACACCCGCATCGAGGGCGAGGTCTGCGGCAAGGTCTCGTTCTTCTTCTTCTCGGTGAAGGGCTGCGTCCACTTCGCCCTGGGCGACGTGCCCGGGGCCCCGCACCCGCCGCTGCCGATCCGCGACCTGACGCTGCAGAGCCGCTCCCCCGCGCTGGTGGAGGGTACGGCGACCGACCGCGGCGTCGACACCATCCTGTGCCGCGGCACCACCGACGGCAGCGTTCCCACCGTCGACGACGGCGAGGGCGGTCAACGGCAGGTGTTCGTGCCCATCGACGCGATCCCCCTGGTGCAGCTCGAGGCGGCGCCTCTGATGGCTGCCTCCGCGGTGGACGGCGTGCTTTCGGGCGCCGTGGCGGGTGGTGACGGCTGGCGGCAGCGCGGCCCCAACTTCGTGCGCTACACCGTCTCCTCGGTGCAGCTCGAACTGGTCCGGCTCAACGGGGCGGTGCCCCCGGCGGGTACGACGCCCACGACCGAGGGCCCCCGCCCGTACACCTGGCGCCCCGGACCGCAGCCCGCCGGTGGCGACGCGATGCCGGTCGACCTCGCTGTCCTCGACTGGCGCCCGACCAACGTAGACAAGGCGCTGCTCGAGGGACGGGCGCTGGACTCGGTCGTCGACGAGCAGTGGGGCCACGTCTGCGACCCGGTCGCGGTCCCGGCGGCCGTGCTCTGGACCTTCCGGGCCAGCCCGCTCGGCCCCTCCGAGGCGGGGTGGCGGCTCCCCGGTCAGGCCTGGCCGGACGCCCCGGGCACCGTGCGTTCGCGCCAGGTCGACACGCAGGTGCGCGTCGTTGAGACCTGGCGCACCGGCACCCTCCTCGACGGACTACTCCCCCACCGTCCGGCCGAGGTGCTCGGCGCCGGCGTCCCGTGCCCCAAGCTCCCGACGCTGCCCACCCCACCCACGCCCCCGAGGCCGCCGCGGCCACCACGACCCCCGGTCACCGGAGGGACCGGCGGGGTCCTGGACCCCCGACGCTCCGACGTCGCCCCGCCCCCGATGCGTCGCCCGGAGTTGGTCCTCGGCGCCGATGGCGTGCTGCCGGCCACCTCGGTCGCGCTCACCGCCGCCGACCTGTCGCGGCTGCCGGACCTCGACGTGCTGGGCGCGTCCCCGGTCGTCGCCGGCGCGGCCAACCCCCGGCTGTGCGTGGCCAAGGTGCTTGAGGCGCCCTACGAGCAGCTGGTCGACCTGCTCGAGGACGACGGGCTGTTCGACCTGCCGCTGCTCGACGCGCTCCGCCAGATCGACGACGGACGCAAGACCGACCTCCGCGACGTCGTCCGCGTCGCCGGAGGTCCGTTCGTCGAGCTGCGCCTGCTGGTCTGGACGCACCCCAAGATGGTGGCCGAGGGCCTGGTCCAGGTGCACGCCACGGCTGCCGGTGGCGCGGAAATCCCGGGGGTCACCGCCACCTTCGAGCGGATCACCGATGCCGCGCAGCTCCCCCCGACCTGGCGCGACCTGACCGGTCCGTGGTGGGATGACGTGGAGTTGGCCCGCTCGTTCGTGCGCAGCGGCGTCGACAAGGTGCTCGAGGAGCACCTCGTCACCCTCAAGCTGGCCTCGCCGGCGCTGCATGTCGACCTCGGGGTGACCCCGCTGCGGGTCGCGATCGAGGAGTTCGGGATGACGCCGCCGTCGTTCCTGGTCGGGGTGGTCGAGGGTCTCACGCTCGGCGAGGTGGAACGGGCCGACGAGGACGCCGACCAGGGGGCGGGCGACGCCGGCGGACTGACCGGGACCCTGACCGGGCAGGGACACGCGCTGCTGCGGCCGGGTGGGGAGTACCGCCTCACCGTGCACTACGACTCCGAGGTCGGCGCACGCCGGGCCCACCCCGAGGAGGACGAGGACCCCGGCGAGATCGTGGTCCTGCGGACCCTCGACGACGAGCAGGACTCCCGCACCTTCTTCACCGACGCCCAGGCACCGCGCAGCCTCGACCCCTGGCTGCTGGCGCAGCAACCGGCCGACGGCGAGCGCTTCCACTTCTACGACGAACCGGTCGTCGTGGTCTTCGCAACCAACGACGTGCTCGAGCTGTTCGCGGCGTACGGCCGCACGCTGCGGGCGGTCGCTCGGGCAGCGTCCTTCCGCGGCTCCGCCGGTACGCCGGAGGCCGCCGGCAACGTGTTCGGGCTCGACGACCTGTTCACCAAGCTGGGCGGGCTGGTCTTCTCCCCCTGGGAGACCACGGTGCGCCGGCGCCTCGGCGGCCTGCCCTGCATCGAGGCCGACCCCGACTCCGAGCCGCACGGGCGCGTGACGCTGCCCTTCGACCTCGACCCGCTGACCGACTACCTCCTCGACGTCGAGGCGCTGCTGCCCGACGGGACCCGGCCGCCGGTGCCCTCGCTGCCCGGGGAGGTCGGCACCCGCCCGCTCTACCGGCGCTCGTTCACGACCAGCCGCTACCCGACTCGTGCTGCGCTGGCCGAGAGCGTGCGGATCGCCGCGCAGCGTGCGCGGACCGTGCCCGACGGGGCCCCGCTCCAGGCGCTGGTCCAGAGCGTCGTCAGCGACGAGGTCTTCGACGCCGCCTTGCTCGCGGCGGGGGTCACCCTCGACGGACCGGTCGACGAGCCGGTCATCGCTCCGCTCTGGTCGGCCGAATCCCCCGCGACGCCGATCGGTGTCTTCGTCCAGACCCCCGAGCCGATCTGGCGCCGGCGTACGGAACCCACCGCGGAGCGCGACCCCTCCGGCGAGCACATCGAGCGCTGGCGGATGGCGCCGGCCGAGTGGCTCGGGGTGACCGAGCTGATCCCCGACGGGACGACGCCGGTGACCGAGGGCGGCACGTTCGTGCAGGCGGTCAACGGGTTGATGACCACGATCGCGCCGACGCTCAGAGAGGCCCGCCGGACGATGCTGCACCCGCTGCCGTTCCCGCTGCCCACCCCGCCACCGGCCACAGCGGTGGTCACCCGGCTCGTGCACGACACGTCGGGCACCCGCACGATCGCGTTCGTCGCGCCCAGCGCCGTCGGTCGAACCCTGACCCTTGGCCTGCGCCGGACGCTCAACCCGCTGCTCGACGCCGACGTCAGCGACACCCCGCTCGTGCTCGCCGAGGTCACCCTGAGCGCCCCGTCGTGGGAGGTGGCCCCGTGACCCGGCACGTGCGCCCCGAGCTCTTCGAGGCGTGGGGTGCCCCGGTCGTCGTGGATAACGTCGAGCGGCGCGGACTGCGCTGGATGCTGGCCGACGGGGTCGGCCTGCCGACCGTCGCCTTTCAGGTGTGGGGATGGACCGAGTCGCTGCCCACCAGCACCCTGACGCTGACCAGCAGCTCGCCCCTGCCTGGCGTACGCGTGCTGCGGTGGGGTGGAGGCCGCGTCATCGCGCTCCAGCTCACCGTCGACGTGCCCGCCGGCCAGACCGCCGTGCTGCGCGCGATGACCGGGCCCCGAGGGTCGGGCCAGGTGGCCGTCCTCGACACCGTCCCCGGACCCGTCACCGGGCGCCAGGTGGTGCTCTCGGCCTCGGCGATCGCCTCGGTCACGGTCACCGGGTCGGCCTCAATCGCGACGACCGCCTCGGCGCTCCCCGTGGCGGCCGTCGTCGACGGCACCGGCTGGCGGCAGCTCGACCGGGTCGGGCTGCCGGCCGACTCCCGGTTCGCCGGCACCTACTCGCTGGACCCGCAGGGCGCGCCCGGGGCCGACCAGCCCCCGCCGGACGCCGCCATGCAGCGGGTCAAGGGCGGGCTCCCTGACGTCGGCTGGTCCCCGGTCACCGACCTCGGCGTGACGGCACCGCCGTACGAGAAACCCGACGCCTCGACGCTGGTCACCCAGGACCTCACCGGGCTTCTCGACGCGGTCGCCAAGCTGCTCGCGGTCGAGCCCGACCCCGCGAAGCACGCCGAGACCTGGGTCGACGTCGGGATGCGCGCACCTTCCTCGATCCACGGCATCGAGGGCACCGCGCGCTGGCAATCGCGAGCGGCCGGGAGGGTGCGGCCGTTGGGCTCGCTCCGGCTCGCCGCGGCCACCGATCCTGCGGCGGCCCTGGCCCTGGGCTACGGCACCACCTTGGACCGACGCCCCAAGCCCGTCCCCGGCGTCACCGGGCCGGGGTCCGGCGTCGCCGTGGCGCCGTCCGGGGTGAGCGTGGCCGCGGCGGCGGCCAACCCCGGGCTCCAGCTCTACATGGTCACGGTGACCCACAAGGTCGTGGTCCCCGACGTCCCGGTCGTCGGCGAGATCGTGGTCGACGGCGACCTGACGGCCTTCCACCTCGTCGTCCCACCCGAGCCGGTCGACCTGCCGGTGGGCGTGGGGGTGGCGTGGACCGGGCTGGACCGGCCGGCCGCCGTCGACCGCCCGTGGCTGGAGATCACCGAGGTCTCCTGGGTGACCCCGCCCGGCGTCGCCGCCCAGAGGCTCGTGCCGGCGACGTACGCCGTGCTCCGCGCCGACGGCCCGGGAGCCCCGGGACCGTTGCTGGAGAAGCGGGCCGCCGGCGGCTTCGAGCCGTTCGCGGCCTCCTCCCCGCCGGACGCAGAGCCGGCCACTCGCGTGCAGTTCGACGACCGCGGTCTCCCCGAGGCGTTCCCGGGCGAGGACCCGCACGTGGTCTACAGCGTGGCCGCGCAGGACTGGTTCGGCCGGTGGAGCGGGTGGCGCTCCGTGGACCACACCCGCAGCGCGGTCGCACCCCAGGTGCCCGCGGTGTCCGACATCGCGGTCAGCCCGGTCGGCGGGTCATCAGGGGCCTCGACCGCCTCGGTCGACGTCACCTGGGACTGGTCGAACCGCACGCCCGCCTCGATCGCGGTCCGGACCCGGGTGATCGCCTCGGGGTCCAGCCTGACGCCGGGCGCCGGCACGACCCTCCAGGTCGGCGGGCCGGTCGTGGCCGACCACGTGGTCGACTTCTCCACCGCCACCCCCGACACGCCACCGGCCGGCCTCGTCGAGATCGCTGAGCGGCGCGTGGGCGACCTGAGGACCTACACCGTCACTGTCCCGGGCCTGGTGATCGACCACGCGCTGGCCGACCGGATCGACGTGCTCACCTCCGCCAGCGCCGTCGAACGGGTCCGCCCCGCGGTGCAGGGCGCGTTCTCGCAGCCGGCGTCAACGACGCTGGTCAGCCCGGTGCCGCCGCCCCCGCCGTTCGTCCCCGCCCAGATGGTGTGGGCGTCGCTGCCCGACCCCGCCGACACCTCCCGGGTGACCCTGACCTGGGGCGGCTCCGCACCGTCGTACGCCGTCTACGCGGCCGACGAGACCTCGGTCGCCCGCGAGCTGGGGCTGCCCTCACCGGACCTGGACGTGCCGGCGGCCCAGCGGCTGGTCGCCCTGCGCAGCCAGGACATCGCCAGAGCCCGCCGCGCGTTCCGCCGGGTCGCCTCGGCCTTGGCCGAGCCCATCCACCCTCTCGAGCTGCCCCGGGGGTCGCAGCTCATCCAGCTCCACGCCGTCGTCGGGGTCTCCGCGCACGGGGTGGAGTCGGCCTTCCCCGCCGCCTCCAACGACTTCCTGGCCGTGGCCACGCCGGCGATCGTGCGGCCGGCCACGCCCACCGTGCGCGCCCGCGGACGCGCGGGCGCGGTCGACCTGGAGATCGAGGTGTCGACGGCACTCGTGGAGGTCGAGCGGGTCGAGGTCTTCCGGGTGGCGGACCGGCTGCGGTCCGGCACGCTCGAGGCCGCCGGGCCGCCGGTGCGGGTGCTCCCGGTGGCGGCCGGCACCAGGGCAGACGGCGCGGTGCGGTGGTCGATCGTCGACGCGGATCCCCTGCCCGCGTGGCGAACCCTCTGCTACCGCGCCGTCGCCTGGGCCGCCGGTGACGCGGACGCCGGTGTCGTGCCCGGGCGGTCGGACCCGACCTCGGTGGCGGAAGCGGTCGAGCCCGCGGTGGTCGACCCCGACCTGAGCGACCTCCGGGTCGAGAACGCCGGCGAGCCGGGCCTGATGCTGGCCAGCGTGGCCACGACGGCTCCGCGCGAACGCACCCACCGGGGTGCCCACCAGGTGGTGATGACCGTCCTCGGTCCGGGCGCCACCGTCAGCGTGCGCCGCGACGAGCTCGACGACGTCCCGGTCGTCCTCGGTGCACTGCCCCCGGCCGACGGGCCCGAGCTCTTCCTCCACCACCCGAGCGACCCCGCCCTGGTGCGCCTCTGCTCCCACGTCCCCGACGACACGCTCGGCGTGACGGTCGCGCTGGCCGACCCGGCCCGGCGTACGACACGGTTGTCCTGGAGCGCGCCGTGATCACCCCGCAGATCGCCACCGCCGCCTTCGACCAGTCCGGGCTGGACGCGATGGGGCTTACTTCCGGGCAGCTGGCTGCGCTCTGGGCCGAGACCACGCCGACCTTCGACGCCGCCGCGATGACGCTCACCTCCGGCTCCCCCTCGCAGTGGCACGCGACCGCCGGCGGGATGCTGCACTGGTCGGGCTTCGGGGCCCCCGACCTGACGGACGCTCAGGGCCGGCCGTTCGCCGGGGTCGTCGCCGTGCACCGCTTCCACCCGCAGACCGTGCTGCGGCTGCGGCGGCTGGTCGGCGCGAGGTACGACGGACGCACGGACGGCCGCGCGGGCCGGCCGGTCCCGGTGTGCGCCGCCATCCGTGACGGCGACGCGCCCGCCGCGTTGGCCGCCGTCCTCGAGGGCGACCCGCCCCTGCCGCCGGTGTCCGGGACCGCGGGGACCCCGCTCACCCCGGGCCGGTTGACCTTCCACGACGAGCAGGGGCTGATCATCGACCCGGTCGCGGTCGCGTGCCTGTTCCGCGACCTGATGCGCGGCTTCACCGCGTTGAGGTCCGCGGACGGCGGCGCGGCGACCGACCTCGAGTCCGCGACCGGCGCCGCCGGGTCGATCGGAAAGGTCTGCGGACTGGCCAGCGGTCGCCGGCTGCACCTGGTCGACCTGTACGGCGGGCCGTGGGCCGCCCGTCCGGGCGGGGCCGGCGTCCGGATCGGCACCGGCTCCTCGCTCGACGCGGGGCCGCACGACTGGGCCGACGGGCGAAGCCTGCAACCAACTGCCGCGACGGGACCGGTCCGGTTCGCGCTGTCCCCGCAGGGGACCCTGGCGACCACGGCGGTCGCTCCGCCCGCCTTCCCCGCGACCACCGTGCCCGCGGGCTCGGCAGCCCCGGTCCTGGACCGTCAGTTCCTCCGGGTCGCCGTCGTCGACCTCGACCTGCACCTGGTCGGCCACCGCGAGGCGACCGAGGTGCTCGGCGTACCGGCACCGGACGAAGCGACGCGGCGCGAGCCGGCCCCCGTCGTACGCGAGGGCGGGGTGGACTTCCTCCTCGACGGCCAGGCGGCGCTGGGCGCGGTGACCGAGGTGGCCGCACTCCCGGGGTTCCGGCTCGCCGTGAGCCCGCAGCTGGCCACCGAAGTCGCCTTCCCGCCCGACCGCACGCAGCGCTGGCCCGCCCAGCCACCGGTCACCGAGACGGCGCTGGACCTCGACGGGGCGACCGCCGCGCGGGCCCGGAGCGACGCCACGGCGGCCTACATCGGCACGTCAGCCGACGTGGTTGTGACCTGGCCGGCCGGCGCGCTGCCCCCGCAGGCGCACGTCCGGCTGTTCCCCAGGGTCGACCCCGGCCCGGCGAGGGTCCCGCTCGCCGAGATCGACTTCGCCCGACGCGGCGACGGCGGCGCCGGCATCGCGACCGCCGCGGGACTTGCCGTACGGATGCCCGATCCCTTCCGGGTCGGGGCGGGGCCGCGGCCCGATGCGCCGGACCTGATGGTCGACCTGCTGATCGTGACCCGCGGACCGGGCGGCGTGCAGGGGCGACTGTTCGGCGGGCTGACGTTCCCCGTGGTCGACGGTGGCACCGCGCCAGCGACACCGCCCGTCACCAACGGTCTGACGGCGCTGCCAGACCAGCAGCGCGGGCTCGGCCCGTCCCCGCTGCTCGGGCTGCCCCCGACCCAGCCGGCCTCCGGCAACGATCCCGTGCTGGCGTTGCTGGACCTCGCGACCCCGCGCGAGGCGGCTCGATTCCGGACCATGGCGCGCACCGAGTCGGTGGTGGTGGCCCACGACGGCGCTGCCCCGGGCGCGTGGACCGGCGTGCTCACGGCGGGCTTCCTCGCCGAGAGGTCGGTGCGCGACGACGCCCGACTCGGCAACCCCGGGCACCCGGCCGGGCCGGAGGAGCACGCGTCGGGGGTCCGCCTGACCGGCGCCCTCGCCCAGGACCTGGCCCGCGCGGCGCTGCGACGCACGCACCACCTCGGCGTGCGGCTCGAGGAGCTCACCGAGACGCGTTGGAACGACCCGGCGCCCGCCACCGGCACCGCGTTCGGCGCGGTGCTCTCCAACGTCGCGGAGAGCGTGGACGCCCCCGAGCTGGCCGTGCTCCCGACCAGCGTCGTCAACAACCTGCCCGGCGACTGGGCGCAGCTCGTCAGCCAGGTGTCGGGACTGCTGCCGGGCTCCGGGCTGCCGCCATCGGCACCGACCCCCCCGGCTGGTGACCGCTGGGTCGGTGAGTTCAAGCGCGACGCGCACGCCGCCGAACACGGTCGCCGGGACACCCAGTGGGCGCTGCGCTCGGCGCTGTCCAGTGCCCGCCACCTCGTCTACGTCGAGTCCGCGCTGTTCGGTGAGACCGGTTCCGCGGCCGGGACCGCGGAGGCCGTCGACCTGGTCGCCCTCCTGCACGCGCGGCTGAGCGAGGAGCCCGACCTGCGGGTCGTCGTGGCGCTGCCGAAGCGGGTCCCCTTCGGACCCGGCTACGAGTCCTTCGCTCAGCGGCACCACGCCCGCCGCAACACCGCGCTCGCCGACCTGTCCGGCGTCGACCTGAAGCGGCAGCGGGTGATCGCCTACCACCCCGTGGGCTTCCCCGGGCGGCCGGAGACACGCCGTGGCTCGCTCGTCGTCGTCGACGACGTGTGGGCGCTGGTGGGCACCTCCACGTGGTCGCGACGCGGCCAGACCTTCGACGGCAGCATCGACGTCGCCTTCCTAGACCGGGCGCTACGTGACGGACGGTCCGCCGGCGTGGCCGAGCTGCGGCGTACGGCGATGGCGCGGACGCTCGGCGTGAAGCCCCCGGTCACCGGATCGGCCGAGACCCCCGACCCCCGGTGGGTACAGCTAGCCCAGCCGGGCCCGGCGTACGCCCTGATGGCGCAGACGCTCGCCCGCGGCGGCGACGGCCTCCTTGAGCCGCTGTGGTCGGGCCTGCCGGAGTCCGAGCTGCCGGCCCTGGACGTGGCTATCGCCGACCCGGACGGGCGGGAGGTCAGTTCGATGCTCCAGCTGTTCGCGAGCGTGCTCGCCGACCTCGGCTCCTCCGGCGCATGAGGCCGCGAGACGCGGACGTCGCCGAGGTTCGCACTGCCTCACCAGATCCCTGGCGAACGTCCCCGTGCCTGCCGAGTCCGTGCGTTCCACCGGAGGGTCTGCCCCGAGCGGATCGACCCCTACCCATGAAAACCGCCCGGCCACTTAAAAAGGAGCATTGACAGGCTCATCGCGGGGGCTCACCACCACAGGGCCGCCGCCGCGCTGAGCAGTCCTACCAGCAGCAGGCTCAGCGCCCACACCGTGTCGAGGTTGAACCACGTGCGCGACACGGCCCGCAAGCCGAACCAGCGGTAGACCAGCACCGCCAACAGCGCGCCGGCCGACACCATGGCCAGGGTGTGCGCGGCGGCGACCACCAACGCCGGCGCAGTGTGGTCGGTCACGAGTTGGCTCAGGGCAGCGTGCCCGCCCGCCATGGCGTGATGGTCCATCGACAAGAAGATCGGCAACAGCATGAGGCCGGCCCCGTGGGCGGTCGCAGCCAGGAACGACCACCACACGAGCCGGTGCGGGGCAACCCGGGCGAGGTACTTGGGGTGATGCGACCGCGAGATCAGCAGGTATCCGCCGAAGGCCACCGCAACGCCCGACGCCACCAGTCGGATCGGCGTCTCCCACTCGAGCAGGGCACTGAACATCGAGAACGGCAGCAAGATCACGGCCATCGCCAGGAAGTGGCCGAACGCCAACATCGCCAGGGCACTAGCCAGCGCCGAGGCCCGGCGCTCCATCAGCGCGGCCGAGACCGCCAGCGGCCAGCCCATGCCGGGGTTCAGCCCGTGATAGATCCCCGAGAGCGCAACCGCCAACCAGAGCGCGGCGGTAGACGCCTCGCCCATGTTCACGGTGGATGAGCCCGCTCAGGCGGAGGGGTAGCAGAAGCTGTCGGTCGAGCAGTCTCCGCCCTCCAGGCGGATCTGGTGCGAGCGGTACCCGTCGGGGAACTCCACCCAAAAGTTCTCGTCCAGGGTTAGCCCCCCACCCTCAGCACCCGTGTCCGCCTTCACCATGGCGGCAGGCACCCCGTCGGGATAGAACTGGTCATCCCAGGTGGAGTAGAGCGAGTTTGTCCAGTAGACCCGCTTGCCGTCCCGACTGATCTCGACCATCTGAGGTCCACCCAGGTACGGGGCCCCGCTGGGGTGTGGGGTCTTGCGGGTGATCCCGCCGATGTGGACCGAACCGACGAGCGTGGGGTTCATCGGGTCGCTGACGTCGTACTGACGCATCTCCCCGGTGCCCCAACATGAGACGTAGAGGAATCGGTCGTCCAGAGACAGGTCGATGTCGGTGACCAAAGGCGGCACCGCCCCGAATCCTTTGAGCAGCGGCGGCAGATCCTCAGCTTCTGCAGGCTCGGGCGGGATCGTCGCGGTCTTCTTCACGTGGAACTCACCGTTCTCGCGCCACCAGGTCCAGATCGACCCCTCGAGGTTGGTGGTGTCGACGACGACGCCGCAGAAGCCGTACTCACGTGAGGGGTCGTGGGCTGGCCGCACCTCGAGGGCCATCTGGTGGTTCTCGCCGAGGTCGATGGTCTGCACGTTGCGTCGGCCGCGCAAGTCCCAGAAATGAAGGCGGTGGCCGTACTTGTTGCTCAGCAGGTCTTCGGGGACTATGCCACCCTCGAACTGCGGCGGCAGCCCCCACTCGGAGGAGACCATGTAGTCGCGCGGAAGATTCCACCAGAAGTCGTAGTGCTTGTCCTGAACACCACGGTCGATCTCCCAGCGGCCCAACACCTCAAAGGTCTCGCAGTCCATGATGAAGATGCCCGGAGGGCCGTCGGTACCGTCCGCCCCACCGCCCCCGAGCGTCGAGACGTAGATCCCTTCGGGACCGCAGTGAATCGTGTGCGGTCTCGAGTACCCCGTCTTCGCGAAGATCTCCTCAGGCTCGATGACCTTGTGTAGTTTCGCGGCCGTCGGTCCACCTTTGACGTCGACGACGTAGATCCGCGACGATCGGATGCCCGGGATGATCAGGTAGCGGCGCTCAAGGAAGGCGTGCCCTGTCAACGGTGACAGCGCCGAAGAGCAGGCGTTCCAGCCGAAGTGGTGGAACTCGTCGCCGGTGTTCGGCATCAGCACCTGGTGGACGATCTTGCCGAATGACGCGGAGTCGGGGTCGACGTCGACCACGGCCAGCCCGTCGGGTGCGGAGCCGTCGGGGCTCAGCATCAGCGTGTAGGCCAGCGTCTCGGCGGGCGCTTCCATCGCCAGTCGTGGTGAGGCATGGAAGGTGACGTCGGGCCTGGCTGACATGGGGTACCTCCGGAGTGGGCGACGAGTCCCTGTGGCCAACGTAGGGCAGGATTGCCGAGGTCGCCAGAGCCACGGCTGGGTCGGCCCGCTCTGTCCGATCGAGTCGGAGCAGGAGGGGCGATCGATGCAGGAGGTCGCCCGGGCCGCAATCACCCAATAGGTCGCCGAACGCCCTCAGCGCTTCCGGGCCGCGATCGAACGAAGTGCGCGATGGAGACCGCGATCTTCGAGCGTCTGAGTAGTGAGTGTCGTGCCTACCCCACTAGTGGGCGCACATGCGCGGTGATATGACGCAGACTATGAGGCAGAACTGCGCGCCCAGCAGGTGGTTTGCTGCCACACTGATCTGGCCGGGCTCGGCGGCGTCGAAACCCTCGCCCGGAGGTGTGCCCGATGTCGCAGACTCACACGGTCACTGGCCAGCCCGGCTCGACCCACCTGGACTGGCGAGGCGACGTCAAGGCTGCGGCTCGCGTGTGGGCAGCCGTCCTCCTCGTGGGAGTCGCGTGTGGTGTTCTAGTGGTCGGTGTCATGAGCCGGCTGGTCATGCTCCTGCTCGCCTCGATGAACCCGGCCGCGGCCGGCGTTCGCAGTGACGACGGGTTCGTCATGGGCCAGTTCACCCTGTCGGGATCGGCCCAGCTAGCCGGTGCGGGAGCCCAGATCGGGGCGATTGCCGCCTTCGTCTACGTCGCGGTTCGGGGTCTGATGATCGGGCCACCGTGGTTCCGACTTCTGTCTATCTCGGTAGGACCCGGCGTCACGGTCGGATCGATGCTGGTGCACACCAGCGGCGTTGACTTCAACATCCTTGAGCCGCTTTGGCTCACGATCGGGTCGTTCGTGCTGCTACCGGTGGTGTTCTGCGTGGTCCTGCATCTCCTCGCTGAGAAGGCGTTGCGCGGTGGTGGCGTGCGGTCCAAGCCGCTCCTGGTGCTGTGTCTCCCGCTGGCGGTGGCGACGTTCCCCCTTACCCTGACCCTAGGCATCGGCTGGTTGGTGACCCGCCAGCTTCGCCTCCAGGAGCGCCACTCGACGAAAGGGTGGGCGTGGACGCTACGCGTCGTCTTGGCCCTCGTGTTCGTGCTGGCAGTCGTCAACCTGGTCTCTGACGCGCGGACGCTGTCGGCCTAGTCAGTCCAACTCACCGTCGACACCACCGGCACTGCCAGCCGTCTACGACCGGCACCCGTAAGCACATCGAAGGCGGTGGAAGGACGCGCCTCATGTCGGTTCCCTGGGACAAGCATGACGCGGCGAAGATCGGACATTCGTTGCGGGTCAAGTAGAGCGGCTGAGGAGCACGGTGCTCGGACGGGAGGGTGGGAGGGTAGCCAGCAGGGTTCGGACGTGATGGAAGAAGTTGCTCGGGGTTCTCATCTAACTGGTTGTCCGTGACGCGTGCGTCCATGGCGTCCTCGAAAGGGGGCGATAACCGCGCCGTGATCGGCCTGCTGTTCGTTGCCGCCAGTTTGGCGTTAGTCGCCGGTACGACACTTCGCCCTGTCGTTGCTCCGCGCGGGTGCGGGTACCGGCGGGGGATGCCAACAGCTGCGACCCCTTGTTCTGGTGCGTCGGTAGTAGGAACCGCGTCATCGCATGTGGACACCTGTGCTCTGACCTGCGCGGATACTCGCACTCCCCCGATGGCGATGTGCTCGAGTCGGCCCCATTGAGCGGACCTATGACCGAAGACTTGGGGAAAATTCGAGGCACGACCGCGCCCACAGACGGTGGTCCACGAGCGATGCGCCCGGCAATCCCGGGCGATGAAGTCGACAGACTCCACCATGTCGATGAGCCGATCGAAAGCAGACTTCGGGGTTGTGGGACCGCCGTGACGGTGAGCCCGTCGGCCAGGCTCGACAAGTCGAGCCCGCCGCTGATCGTTCCGACTCGGCCCTCACATTCGGGAGCGAGCCGGAGGGTCAGCCCGTCGACCTCGACGAACGTCCGGCGGGCGGCGTTGTGCTGGTCACCAATGGCTCGACGATCCCGGGCAGGGGACCTCGTGGCGGACATCGTCGGCTTCATCACGTTCCTGGCCGCAGGTGATGCGGGGTTCGTCACCGGCGTGGTGCTCCCCATCGACTGGGGCCTTCGCACAAGCAGCGGCCACCCTCCGCACCGCTGAGACCGGTCAGCGCCCGCCGCCGGCATCATGCCGTCAGCCGACGCGGGCCGTGGTCCGCCTGACGACGAGCCGGGGCGGGACGACGACCTCACGACCAGCGGCGCAGTCAGCCCCCTCCGCGACCCGTCCGACCGCGAGCTCGAGGGCTGAACTCGCGAGCCGCGTGGCGTCCTGGGCGATGGTCGTGAGTGCGACGCTGGAGAGACCCGCGACGTGGCTGTCGTCGTACCCGACCAAGGACAACCCGCCGGGCACCGACACCTCCTGCGCACGGACCGCCGCGAGCAGCCCCGAGGCGCAATGGTCGTTGAAGGCGGTCACAGCCGTCGGACGCGTCCCGGCCAACAGCTCTGCAGCGGCCCGCTCTCCGTCCTCCTCGGTGAGTCCGCCCGGGATCACCACGGCTCGCGACTCCAGCCCGAGCGCACTCATGGCGGCGCGGTAGCCACGACGACGCTCGGCAGCGCCGGGCGACCGACCGCCGTCGACGTGCACGATCGACTGATGCCCGAGACCGGCCAGGTGCTCGACGGCGGCGCGCGCTCCGGCGAAGTCATCCGTGCGTACGACGTCCGCCGCCTGGGTGCGCAGGGCCCGCGCCACCACGACTACGGGCAGGCGCTCGGCCAGCTCCTCGATGGCCGCCTGGGAGAGGGTGGGCCCGATGAGCACCAGCGCCTCGCAGCGGTAGCCGAGGAGCGACTGCACGGCTCGCGCTTCGTCCCTGGTGGGTGCCGCGGCGCCGAGCGCGAGGTCATACCCGGTGGTCTCGGCGGCGCCGAAGAGTGCCTCGACCACTTCCGCGTGGAACTCGTGGTGCAGGCCGAACACGACGCCGACGGTCCGGCTTCGGTTGCTGCCCAGCAAGCGGGCCCGCTGGTCCGGTCGGTAGGACAGCTGCTCGGCAGCCGCCATGACCCGCTGCCGGGTCTCGGGGCTGGCCCCCGGTACGCCGCGGAACACGATCGAGACCAGTGCTCGCGAGACCCCGGCCCTCGCCGCCACGTCGGCCATGGTCACCGCAGGTGGTCGATTGTTCGACCTCACAGCTCGCACCTCCTCCGGGTTAGCCGTGCGCCGCATTCTAGAGCGCTCTAGACAATTCTCTTGACGGTCGGCACGCCAGGGGAAATACTAGAGCGCTCTAGTCCCCAGTTCGAGGAGGCCCCTGTGTCCCGTCCCACCGCTATGTCAGACCCCGTTCGCATCGGCCTCATCGGAGCCGGGCGGATCGGCACCTCGCACGCCACGCTGCTGGCCCGGCACGTGCCTGGCGCGGAGCTCGTCGCGGTGGCGGACCCGCGCCCGGCGGCGGCCACGTCGCTCGCCGACGCACTGGGGTGCCGGGCGGTCGACGCCTCGGAGCTGATCGCCGACCCGCGCGTCGAGGCCGTGGTGATCACCGCTTCGTCCGAGGCGCACGCCGACCTGGTCGTGTCCGCGGCACGGGCCGGAAAGGCCGTGTTCTGCGAGAAGCCCATGGGGCTGACCATCAACGAGATCGACCGGGGGGTGGCGGCCGCGGAGTCCGCTGGTGTCGCCCTCCAGGTGGGCTTCAACCGCCGCTTCGCCGCCGACTTCGCGGCCGCTCACCAGCTGGTCCTCGAGGGCGACATCGGCACCCCGCAGCTGTTGCGCTCGGTGACCCGTGATCCCGGCCTGGCCAACCCGGCCGGCGTGCCACCGTGGACGATCTTCATGCAGACCCTGATCCACGACTTCGACACGTTGCTGTGGTTCAACCCGGGCGCCAAGGCGGTCAGTGTCTACGCCACCGCGGACGCGCTGGTCGCACCTGAGTACAAGCATGAGGGTCTCCTGGACACCGCTGTCGTCGTGATCACCTTCGACAACGGCGCGATCGCCGTCGCCGAAGCCAGCTTCTCGGCGGCGTACGGGTACGACGTCCGTGGCGAGGTCTTCGGGTCGCAGGGCATGGTCACCGTCGGCGGCGACGCCCGGTCCTCCTTGGTTCACTCCACCAGCACCGGCCGCCACGTGGACACGGTCCGCGGTGACGTGGAGCTCTTCCGCCAGGCCTACGCCGCCGAGTTCACCGAGTTCACCGATGCGGTCCGGCAGGGGCGGTCCCCCGCCGTCACCGGCACGGACGCCCGCCGCGCCCTTGCCGTCGCACTGGCCAGCGTCGAGTCGGTCAAGACCGGTGCACCGGTCCTCGTCGAGAAGATCGACGGACGATGAGCGGAGGCTACGGCTTCACCCTCGCCGTCTGCGCAGAGATGGTATTCCGCGAAAAGCCCCTCGAGGAACGGGTCCGGGCGATCCACGACCTCGGGTTCGCCGTCGAGATCTGGGACTGGACGACCAAGGACCTCGACGTCCTCGCAGCCACCGGCGCGCACTTCACCTCCATGACCGGGTACGTCGAGGGGAACCTGACGGACCGCGACGGCGCCGACGCCCTCCTGCGGACGGCCGAGCAGTCGATCACCGCGGCTGGCGTGCTCGGGACACCGAACCTCAACCTGCACGGCACCGGGCTGGACGGGAACGGCCTGCCCGTCCAGCCCGTCGAGACGGTGACGGAAGCCATGTGGGAGCACGCCGTCAGAACCCTCGCACGCATCGCCGAGCTGGGCGAGCGCGAGGGGGTCGTGTTCTGCCTGGAGAACCTCAACACCGCCGTGGACCACCCAGGCACCCCGTTCGCCCGGGCCGCCGACACGCGCGCGCTGGTCCGGGCCGTCGACAGTGCGCACCTGCGCATGAACCTCGACCTCTACCACGCCCAGATCGGCGAGGGGAACCTGATCCAGCTCATTCGCGACAGCGTCGACGACGTCGGGGAGGTCCAGGTCGCCGACGTCCCGGGTCGCTGCGAACCAGGCACCGGCGAGATCAGCTACCCCGCGATCGCCCGGGCCCTGCACGAGGCCGGCTATGACGGGGTGGTCGGCCTCGAGGCCTGGGCCTCCGCCGAGAGTCACACCGCCCTTCAACGCTTCCGGAACGCCTTCACCGAAGGAGCCTGAGAGCAGCTGGAGGGGCGAGGCCGTTCACCCGACGTCGATGCTCTGCCCCTGCTGCGCGATGGCCCGCGCGGCGTCCAGCACCTGCAGCGTCCGGACGCCCTCGCCGGCCAGCACGGGCTGTTCGGCCTCGCCGCGGGATGCTGCGGCAAACTGCGTGAAGAGGTCCTGGTAGCGAGTCTGTTGCGAGGGAACGCTCACCTCCCCGGCGGAGGTGGCCAACACGCCCCAGTTCTCTTGCGTGTCGTAGCCCCACCCGTCGGGGTCCTCCGCGGGTCGCCGACCCGCGCCTTGTCGCACTGGCCTGGACATCGGTGCCCGACGCCCGGCAGCTCTCCTCGGCGCCGTACGCCCGCAGCTCGCGGGCCGCGAGGTGGTTGAGCTTGCTCGACTCCAGGTAGGAACGGACGCCGCTCGTGTGCTGCTGCAGGTCGATCGTGAAGCCCGATTCCGTCCGGCCGTCCTCCAGATCGACCCAGTCGAGGTGGGCGTTCACCGAGCGCACCGGCCCGAGCAGGCACAGCATCTGGTCGACGACGTGACTGCCGATGTCGCGCAGCAGGCCGCCGCCGGGCCCGGCCTCGAGAGTGGCCTGATCGTCCAGGTCGAAGCCGGAGAACACCCGCCACAGCGTCCCGAGACGCCCACCCTCGACCACGGAGGCCAGGGTGCAAATGTCCGCGTCCCAGCGCCGGTTGTGGAACACGCTCAGCATGACGTCTGCCTCGGCGGCCGCCCGCTCCAGCTCGCGTGCGGCGTCAGCGGTCGGCGCCAAGGGCTTGTCGGCGATGACGTGCACCCCCGCGGTGATCGCCTCCAGGACGAGCTCGCCTCGGGTAGTCGGCGGAGTCGTGATGGAGACCGCGTCCACGCCGGCAGCCAGCAGGTCGCCCAGACTGGCGTACGTCGGCACGCCCGGCCAGGCCTGCGAGACCGCCCGGGCCCGTTCCGGCGAGCGCGTCACCACACCCCCGAGCGTGACTCCCTCAGCCGCCTCGATGAACGGTGTGTGGAAGTGCCGCCCTCCCGTGCCGTACCCGGCCACACCGATCCGCATGACTCCTCCTGGCTTCTTTTGCCCCACGTCCTCGTCTCCGACTCCTCAGCTCGTCGCGGGAGTCGCCGCGCGCACCAGGACGTCGGCGGCGACTTCGCGCAGCGCCTCGACGAACCGGGTCCAGAAGTTGAAGTCCTGGCCGCGGCCGAGCGCCACGAAGTCCCACGCCGAGTCCGCGGGCCACTCGCTGACCCGCTCGTCACCGCCGAGGTTGACCCTGTCCTCCTCAGGCGAGAGTCGGCGGAACCGTCCGTCCAGCGCGCCGTGGACCGCAGCGTGGTCCTCGTTGATGCAGACGTCCTTGGCCGCGGTATGCACCACCAACGGGCCGAGGTAGCGGATCGCGGCGACGGAGTCCATGCCTTGCCAGAACTGTGGCTGGCTCCATCTCGGTGCCGACGTGGGTGGCGCCGACGCGCTCGACGGGCCGCCTGAGCGTGGGCGGGTTGAACACGACGTTCTGCCCCGTGCCGGGGGGCCTGATCACCGGGTTGGGGTGCAGCGGGTTGCCGTTGACATTGAGCCCGGCCACGGCGATGGACTTCTCGTCGAAGACGGCCAGGTAGTCGTCGCGAGCGGCCTGGCTGACGCGGATGTCGTCGAGAGGGATGTGCACCGGCGGCAGGAACCCACCGGCGTTGATCTCCGCCGCGTCGAGCCCGAGCTCGGCGATCACGTCGAGCGCCTCGGGCAGCGAACGGTCGTGGAGGACGGCTGTGGAGACCCCGAGCTTCATGGCAGGGGCCTTTTCCGTGGCGGGTCGGTGATCTGGCCGGAGCTCCTCGGGGCCTTCGTGAACGTCGGTCACCAGTCGCTGGTGTGCTGGGCGATCGCCTCACGCATGAAGCGACTGGACTCCCACGAACGGTCCTCCCACGCGAATACGCAGGCCGTCATGATGTTCCGGTCGCTCTCACCGAAGCCGAGCCTCTTCAAGGTGGCGAAGAAGAGCTCCCAATCGACCTCCCCCTGCCCGATGTCGAGGTGCTGGTGCACCCGGGCCGTGGAGCCCGGAGGGTTCACGATGTAACGCAGCCCCGAGGATGCCGTGTGGTCGAAGGCGTCGGCCAGGTGCAGCTGGGTCATCAGTGGGCCGGCGTACTCCATGATCTCCACCATGTTGCCGCCCATGTGGAACGTGTGCGGTGCGCAGTACAGGAACGTCACCAGCGGGCTGTTGATGCCGCGCACCATGTCGACGGCCACCAGCCCGTCCTCCACGAAGTCGTCGGGGTGCGGCTCCAGCCGAAGCTCCACACCCTCGCGCTCGAAGACCGGGAGCAGCTCCTCCATCGACTTCCAGAACATCCCTTCGCTCCGGCTGGCTTGCTCCGGGCGACCGTTGAACTCGGAGTTCATCACGTGGCAGCCGAGGTCGACGGTGATCTGGATGGCCCGCTTCCAGTAGCGGACCGCGGCCTGGCGCTCGTCCTCGTCCGGGCCGGACCATCGGTAAAGCGGCAGGTGCGCTGCGACCTTGACCCCGGCGGCGTTCAGCGACTCCTTGAACCGTTTCACGCCCGAGTCGTCGATGCGCGGATGCAGGAAGAACGGCGTGAGATCCTCGCGAGGAGAGAGTTCGATGTACTCGAAGCCCAGATCGGCCACGACGCCCGGCAGCTCCAGCAGAGGTGTCGTGCGAAACATGTAGGGGTCGATGGCGACCTTCATGACTTTTTTCCCGTTCCTCGTCCGTCTGTGGCGCTGGCCGATCAGCTGTAGAGAGGCGGCTTCTCCCCGAGCCTTATCTCGACCCGGTCGCCGCTGTACAACGCGTTGACGCCTTCGTCGCAGACGACCTGAGCCGCGAAGCCGTCCCAGGCGCTGGGTCCGACGGCACCCAGTCCCGCGGAGACCGCGTTGATCCACTCCTGGAACTCGACGTCGTAGGCGGCGATGAATCGCTGCCGCCAGTCCTCCGGCACTTCGAGTCCCACCCGATGCGCGCTCCGCAACACGACCAGACCACGGTCCGCCAGCGCGGCGGTCCCCGTCTCGCCGATGACCTCACCGCGGATGTCGTAGCCGTAGCGGATGTTGACCGAGGTCTCGACGTTCACCAGCACGCCTGACTCGCTCTCCAGGATCATCAGCAGCGGGTCCTGGAGGTCACCTCCGAGGCTGTTGGGCTTGGCAGCGAGCACGCGGATCCCCACGAGCTCCTCGCCGAGCAGCCACCGGACCACGTCGAAGTCGTGCACCGCAGTGTCGACGATCGCCATGTCCTTGGTGTAGTGCTCGGGGACCGAGGGGTTGCGATGACCTGAGTAATACATCAGGGGGGCGCCGATCTGACCGGAGTCGATGACGCCCTTGAGGGCCCGGTAGGACTCGTCGTACCGCCGCATGAAGCCGACCTGCAGGAGCCGGCTCCCGTGCGCGACCTCGGCGTCGATGATGTTCCGGCAGGCTTCCGGGGTGGTCGCCAGCGGCTTCTCGCAGAAGACCGGCTTGCCGGCCCCGATCGAGGCAACCACGTACTCCTCGTGGGTGGGACCCCAGGAGCAGACGATGACCGCGTCGACCTTTTCGTCGGCGATCAGGTCGGCCCCGGAAGGATGCACGGTGGCGTCGGGGAGCCGCCCGGCGACCTCCCGGGCCACGGCCTCGTCGGCATCGGTGACCGCGACGACCTCGGCCCCCGACACCACCTCGGTGAGTCGGCGGATGTGGTCCTGCCCGATCATGCCCGTGCCGATCACTCCGACGCGCAACGTCATCTTCTCTCCTTTTGGCCGCTGTGGATGTCGCTGGATCTGCACCGGAGGCGGGTCAGTACGGCCAGCGCCGTACCGGACCCAGCCCACATCCGACGTAGTAGCCGGCGGTCCGTGCCCCGATGGGCATCGGGATGTGCGGCTCGACGGGGTACAGGTCCTGCTCGATGACGGCGAAGATCTCCCGGTCCAGCCGGCCGAGCGCGTCGAGCAGCGGAGGCATGTCCGGCTCGCCGTAAGGCGGTTCGCACATCACGCCGAGCTTGACGGCCTCGGCGAGCGAGATGCTCTCGGCGAGCACCCGCGCACGGACCACCGGGTCGACCGACTTGAGGTGGACGTAGGTGATGCGCTCGGGGAACTGCTCGATGACCTCGATGTTGTCGCCGCCGCAGTACGACACGTGTCCGGTGTCCAGGCACAGGTTGACCAGCTCCGGGTCGGTGTCCATGAGGAACCGTGCGATCCGCTCCTGGGTGTCGACGTGGGTGTCAGCGTGCGGGTGGAAGACCAGCTTGACGCCGTACTCCTCGGAGACGAACCTCGCCAGCTCATCGGTCCCCGTGACCAGGTTCTTCCACTGGTCGGGATCGATGTCCGCGCCCTGCGTGGACTCGCCGGTGTGCTGGTCGGTGTACTGCTCGGGCAGGTGGACGAGGTACTCCGCGCCGAGCGCGGCCAGCAGCTTGGCCTCCTGCCCGAACTCGACCTTGGCCTTCTCCAGCGCGTCCGCGCCCTTGTGCAGCCCGGCGAAGACGGTGCCCCCGCAAGCGGTGAGACCGCGCTGGACGAGCTCCTCGTTCAGCTGGTTCGGGTCCTGGGGCATGAAACCCGGCGGCCCCAGCTCGGTGTACACGTACCCCACCTGCGCGATCTCGTCGAGGTACGCCTCCCAGGTGACCTGGTGCGGGTCGTTGGCGAACCACACCCCCCACGAGTCGGGGGCAGTGCCGAGTCGGAGCTGTGAGAGGTCGGCCATGTCGTTGTCTACCTTTCGGGGCGGAGACGCGAGAGCAGCAGTCGGTGAACTGGTGAGCGAGAATCCCGTCCGCTACTTGGACGTCGGGAAGTGGAAGCTGGCGTCGCTGGCGTGGCTGGCCCTCGGCCAGCGGGCAGTGACCACCTTGGCGCGGGTGTAGAAGCCGACGCCTTCGGGACCGTGCACGTGCTTGTCCCCGAACAGCGAGTCCTTCCATCCGCCGAAGGAGTAGAACGCCATCGGGACGGGGACGGGCACGTTGATGCCGATCATCCCGACGTGCACACCACGCTGGAAACGCCGGGCCGCCTCGCCGCTGGAGGTGAAGATCGCCGTGCCGTTCCCGTAGGGGTTGCTGTTGATCAGTGCGATGGCTTCTTCGACATCGTCGACGCGGACCACTGACAGCACGGGGCCGAAGATCTCCTGCTGGTACACGTCCATGTCGGTGGTGACGTTGTCGATGACGGTCGGGCCGACGAAGAAGCCGTCCTCGTGCCCGTCGACCACGTACGCGCGGCCGTCGACCGTGATGCTCGCCCCCTGGGTCTCCCCGGTCCCTATCAGGCCGATGATCCGCTGCTGGGCCTCGCGGGTGACGACCGGACCCATCTCGCTGTCGGTGTCACGACCCGAGCCCACCTTGACCGCGCGGGCCCGCTCGTTGACCGCCTCGACGATCGCGTCTGCGGCGCTCCCCACGGCGACGGCCGCGGAGACGGCCATGCACCGCTCCCCCGCGGACCCGAACGCCGCAGCCGCGAGGTGGTCCGCAGCGAAGTCGACGTCGGCGTCGGGCAGGACGATGGCGTGGTTCTTGGCACCTCCCAGGGCCTGGACGCGCTTGCCGGTGGCAGTCCCCCGCTCGTGGATGTACCGCGCGATCGGCGTCGATCCGACGAAGGAGACCGCCGAGACGTCCGGGGAGTCCAGGATCGCGTCGACCGCCACCTTGTCGCCCTGCACGACGTTGAAGACGCCATCGGGCAGTCCTGCCTCCTGCCACAGCTCGGCGATCCGCATCGAGGCGGACGGGACCCGCTCGCTCGGCTTGAGGACGAAGGTGTTGCCGCAGGCGATGGCCACCGGGAACATCCACATCGGCACCATGGCCGGGAAGTTGAACGGTGTGATGCCGGCGACCACGCCGAGCGGCTCCCGGAAGGAGAACGTGTCGACGTCGGTGGACACCTGGTCGGAGAAGTCGCCCTTGAGCAGGCTCGGGATGCCGCAGGCGAACTCGACGACCTCGAGTCCGCGCTGCACCTCTCCCAGGGCATCGGAGAGGACCTTGCCGTGCTCGTCGGTGATCAGCTCGGCGATCTCGCCGGCACGCGCGTTCACGAGCTCGCGGAAGGCGAACATCACCTTGGCACGTCGGCTCACGGAGGTCTGCGACCACTCGACGAAGGCGTCCTTGGCGGCGGCGATCGCGGCCCGGACGTCATTCTCCGAGCCGAGGCACACCTCCGCCTGCTGCCGGCCGGTCGCCGGGTTGAAAACGGCAGCGGTACGTTCGCTGCTGCCAGAGGTGGTCTTGCCGGCGATCCAGTGCTCGATAGTCCTCAACATCGTCTTCTCTCATCAGTTGCACGAACAGGAGCTCTCGCGAGGCTGTCCTGCCAGGGAACGGGTCTGGGGGATCTCGGTCAGGGCGCCTTGACGACGAGCACTGGAAGGTTCGCCTCGAGAATGACCGTCTGGGCCACACTGCCCAGGAGCGCCTTGCCCACGGGTGACCGTCGTCGGGCGCCGATGACGAGCAGATCCGCGTCGACGGCCTCGACCAGCTTGAGCAGGGCGTCGCCGAGGTCCCCGCCAGCGGTCACCAGGTGGAGGTGCCAGGAAATCGGTGGTCCCTCCCCCACGACCTTGTCGATCTCGTCGGAGACACCGAGCCGGTAAGCCTCCTTGTTGTCGGCGTCGATCGACTCGACGACGTGCAGCACGGCCAGATCCGTGCCGCGGTAGTTCGCTTCCCGCACGGCCTCGAGGAGCGCCTTGCGGCTGGTTGCCGATACCTGATGGGCCACTGCGACTGTCATCGGAAGCGACCTCCTCCCATCACGGGGTGGAACGCTTGAGCTCGTGGGAGAGCTCGGTCAGCTCGTCGCCTCCGGCCATCTGACGAGTGAGCTCGTCCAAGCCGACCTCGGACCGCTTCTTGTCCAGCACGGCCTGGCCCAGCTTCAGGATGATGAAGTGGTCGCCGACGAGATACGCGTGATGTGGGTTGTGGGTGATGAAGACAACGCCCAGACCGGCGTCCCGAGCCGCCGCCGTGTACTTGAGCACAACGCCGGACTGCTTGACGCCCAGGGCAGCGGTCGGCTCGTCGAGGATCAGCACCCGCGCACCGAAGTAGACCGCCCGAGCGATGGCGACGCACTGTCGTTGCCCACCCGACAGGGTCCCGATGGGTTGGTCGATGTTCTTGACCACGATCCCCATCTTGCGCAGCTCCTCGTCCGCGATCCTTTTCATCTCGCGGACCTTGAGGCTGGCGAGCGGGTACGTCCCATTCGTCATCTCGGAGCCGAGGAAGAAGTTGCGCCAGACCTCCATGAGTGAGACGACGGCGAGGTCCTGATAGACGGTGGCGATGCCGTGAGCCAAGGATTCCCGTGGCGACGAGAAGGACAGTGGCTTGCCGTCGACGAGGAGCTCGCCCTCGTTGTGAGGATGCAGGCCGGAGATGATCTTGATCAGGGTCGACTTGCCGGCGCCATTGTCCCCGAGCACGCAGGTCACCTCCCCCGCGTTGACCGTGAGGTTGATGCCCTTGAGCGCCCGGATGGCCCCGTAGGTCTTGCCCACGTTCACCATCTCAACCAGGTTCTCGCCCTTGTGCAGCTCGGGATCGGCATGCTCGTGCAGAGTGTCGGTCATGGCTAGCCCACCTTCCGGGTAGTCGAAAGCTTCTTGACATAGAGGTTGACGACGACCGCGAGCAGCAGCATGACCCCGAGGAATGCCTTGAACCAGTTGGGGTCCCAGCCTGCGTAGACGATGCACAGGTTCGTCATGCCGAAGATGAAGGCGCCGATCGCAACACCGAAGGCGTTGCCGTAGCCACCAGTCAGCAGCGTTCCACCCACGACGGCTGCGATGATGTAGAGGAACTCGTTGCCCACGCCGTTGCCGGCCTGCAGGACGTTGAAGTTGTACAGGTAGTGCATTCCCATGAACCAGCCGAGGAAGGACACGGTCATGAAGAGGCCGACCTTGACCCTCAGCACCGGGACACCGACCGCGCGGGCGCTGTCCGCGTTACCGCCGACGGCGTAGATCCAGTTGCCGATCTTCGTCCGTTGAAGGATGTAACCGGACAGCCCTGCGAACAGCAGCCACCAGATCACGGTGATCGGCAACGTCACGCCAAAGATGTGGAACTCGTGCGCGAAGATGGCGTTCAGGACCTTATAGCCCCCCATCTGGTTGATGTTGGGGCTCGAGACCGAGCCGGTGACCAGCTTGGTCACGCCGAGGTTCGCTCCTTGCAGGATGAAGAACGTGCCGAGGGTGATCAGGAAGCTGGGGATACCGGTTCTCATCACGAGGTAACCGTTGATGAAGCCCACCAACAGGCAGAACACCAGCGCGAGCACCGCTCCCACGATCAAGTTGATGCCCAGCTCGTAGCAGAACATCGCGGCTACGAGCCCAGCTGAGGTGACGGTGACGCCGGCGGACAGGTCGAACTCGCCACCGATCATGAGCATGCCGACACCCACGGCCACGATCCCGATGGTGGAGGCCTGGTAGAGCACCGTGAAGAACGAGTCGGCCGACCGGAACGCCGGCGCGACGATCAGGAAGAAGATGAAGATGACGACGGCGGCGACCAGGGCGCCCACTTCGGGGCGAGCGAGCAGGCGGTTGGACAGGCCGAGGGTCACTCGGTTCGAGCCCTCCGCCGGTGCAGACGGCGTTGGGGCTTTGGTGGTGTGGCTCATTGTTGGCTCCGTTGGCTGATCCGCGAGGGGTGACGGCAGGCAGCCGCCGACCACCCCTGCGGAAGGTGCGGACTAGCGGGTGTTCTTCTTCACGAAGGGCAGGATCGTGTCGATGTTGGTCTTGTCCACGAACGACGGACCGGTCAGTACGGCGTTGCCACCGCCCATGATGTTGCCGTTCTTCTTGAACAGGTAGAGCTGGGTGATCGCCAGGTAGCCCTGGAGGTAGGGCTGCTGGTCGATGCAGAACTGGAGCTTGCCGTCTTGCACAGCCTGGGCCGCGTCGATGTTCAGGTCGAACGTGCCGACCTTGGCCGAGCTGGCCGCCGCGGAGATGGCCTTGATGGTGTCCAACGCCTGGGCGGCGCCGAGGGTGATGACCCAGTCGATGTCCTTGTCCTGGCTGAGCTTCGCCTGGATGGCGGAGGTGACTGCGGAGTCGTCTGCGCCGTTGACCTGGAGGTTCTCAGTGCTCGGGAAGGAGTCCTTGACGCCCCTGCAGCGGTCCTCCAGAGCCACCGATCCGGCCTGCTGGATCGTGCACAGGATCTTCTTGGCTCCGGCGTCCTTGGCCTTCTGCCCGGCCTGCTGGCCTGCCAGGAACTCGTCGGACGAGAAGTGAGTGAGGGCGCCGGCCTCCTTGAAGGCGTCGGTACCGGAGTTGAAACTGTCGACGGGGATACCCGCGGCGACTGCCTTCTTGACGGTCGGGATGAGCGCGTCAGGCGTGACCAGGGTGGTCGCGATTCCGTCGACGTTCGAGTCGATCGCGTTCTGGATGAGGACGGCCTGCTTCGTCGCGTCGGGGTCTGCGGAGTACTTGAGCGTTGAGCCGGTGTCCTTAGCCGCCTGGTTGGCGCCCGCCTTGATCCGATCCCAGAAGGTGTCTCCCGGAGTCTCGTGGGTGATCATCGCGAACGTGTAGCCGGAGTTCCCGCCGCCACCTCCGCTGTTGTTGGTGTCGTCGCTCTTGGGCGCGCCTCCCCCGCTGCAGGCAGAGACAAGGAGTGCGCATGCCGCGACGAGGGCCAGGGCGCCGCCTTTCCGGCTTCGGGACAGGTTCATCGTGAACGTTCCTTTCGTAGTGAACGCGCTTCCGCCCGGCAGGAACGGGAGACGGTCGTGGGCTTGGTCCGGGCCGATGACCGGCCGGATGAGACTGATGCGCGCTTCCGCGGAGCCTCGGTCCACCGGGCTGCCGGGACCGTGCTCGAAGGGGTCGCACATGGCGCGAGTACGGGTGACGACTTCGTCGTCGCGAGGAAGCGAAAGCTCATGTGTGGCGACCTCCCCGTCCGGGTGCCGGTGGGATACCGGTAGGGCACACAGCCTCGCGAAGCGATCCATCTCCTGTCAAGTGTTTGTTCTAACATATTGATCTCGCGACCGAAGCGGGACAGCGCGTCAGGGCAGCGCGTCAGGGCGGCGCGGCCACTACGACCGCCGTCCACGGCTCTCGACCCACCGCTGTTCGCGCGCAGGCTCGCGCCCGGCCGGCACTGCCCGGCCGGGCAGGTCGTGTCGTGCTCCAGGTCAGCCAGGCGGCGTGGTCGGAGCAAGGAAGCGCTTCTGGATGCTCCCGTGCGCCTGGTAGCGCTGGTAAGCGTCGCGGGTCGAGTCGAGCTCGGCGACCTGGCTGACCGGGACGTCCCACCAGGCCTGGCTGTCCGGCGCGTAGACCGTCGGGTCCGTGTTGACGTGGATGACGATCGGGCCGGAGTCTCCCGCCGCCTGCTTGGCCGCCCGGATGGCCTTCTCCAGCTCGTCACGGGAGGTGACCTCGAGGACGTGCACCCCGAGGCTGCGGGCGTTCGCGGCCAGGTCGACCGGCAGCACGTCGCCGTCCAGCCGACCGTCGGGATCCCGGTACCGGTACCGGGTGCCGAATCGTTGCGATCCCAGCTCCTCCGAGAGCGAGCCGATCGAGTGGAACCCGTGGTTCTGCACCAGGACAACGATGACCTTGATGCGTTCCTGCACTGCTGTGACGAGCTCGGTGGGCATCATCAGGTAGCCACCATCACCGACCATCGCGAAGACGTCGCGAGTCTCGTCGGCGAGGCGTACGCCGATCGACGCGGGCACCTCGTAGCCCATGCAGGAGTAGCCGTACTCGACGTGGTAGCCCTTACGGTCCCTCACCCGCCAGAGCTTGTGGAGGTCGCCCGGCATCGACCCGGCCGCGCAGAGCACGACGTCGCGGGGATCGCTGAGCTCGTTGACCAGGCCCAGGACGGTGCCCTGGGTGAGAAGTCCCGGGGCCAGCCGGTCGGTGACGGAGGCGGGTGGGTCGTAGGCGGCCTCCACCTCGGCGTCCCACTCCCGCCACAGCCGTTCCTGGTCCGCGCGGTAGTGATCGTCGACGGAATAGTCGCCGAGCTCCTCGGCGAGCCCCGTCAGCGACTCACGGGCGTCGGCCACCACGGACATCCCGGCCTGCTTGCCGGCGTCGTAGCCGGCGATGTTGAGGTTGATGAAGCGCACGTCGGGGTTCTGGAAGACGGTCCGGGAGGCCGTCGTGAAGTCGCTCCACCGGGTGCCCACGCCGATCACGACGTCGGCCTCGTGCGCCAGCGCGTTGGCGGACGTGGTGCCCGTCGACCCGACCGCTCCCATCAACTGCGGGTGTCCGTGCACGAGCGATCCCTTGCCTGCCTGGGTCTCCCCGACCGGTATCCCGGTCAAGGTGCAGAGGTCCTGCAACGCCTGCTCGGCGCCTGAGTAGTGCACTCCTCCCCCGGCGACGATCATCGGTCGCCGGGCCCCACGGACGACGTCCGCGGCCGCGACGATGCACGCCTTCTCGGCCGGGGGCCGGGCCACGTGCCAGGTGCGCTCGGCGAACAGCTCGACGGGCCAGTCGTGCGCTTCGGCCTGCACGTCCTGCGGGAGGGCCAGGGTGACGGCGCCGGTCTCTGCGGGGTCGGTGAGCACGCGCATCGCCTGGAGCAGCGCCGAGGGCAGCTGCTCGGCGCGCCAGATCCGGTCGAAGTATCGGGAAACCGGGCGGAACGAGTCGTTGACGGTCACGTCGCCGGCGTACGGCGCCTCGAGCTCCTGCAGCACCGGCGCCGACCGCCGGGTCGCGAAGGTGTCCGAGGCGAGCAGCAGCACGGGAAGCCGGTTGATGGTCGCCAGCGCAGCTCCGGTGACCATGTTGGTCGAGCCCGGACCGACCGAGGCCGTGCACACCCAGGTCTGCAGCCGGTCCTTTTGCCGCGCGTAGGCAACCGAGGTGTGCACCATCGCCTGCTCGTTGCGGGCCAGCACGTAGGGCAGGGCCGGACGGCTTCCGGCCTCGAGCGCCGTCGTCTCGTGCTGCAGCAGCGCCTGCCCGATGCCGGCGACGTTGCCGTGCCCGAAGATGCCGAAGCAGCCGGCGAAGAGCCGCTGCCGACTGCCGTCGCGCTCGGTCCACTGGACGGCGAGGAACTCCACCGTCGCCTGAGCGACGGTGAGTCGGATCGTGTCGCTCATCGGGACTCCCCTCCTACCGGCAGCCTGGGGTCGACGGCCATGCCTTCCCACGTCTGACGCACCCAGCCGTGGCTCGGGTCGTCGCAGATCAGCCAGGCCCGCTGGGCGCCGGGGCCGGCCATCACGTTCAGGTAGTAGAGGTCGTAGCCGGGCGCGGCCATCGACGGGCCGTGCCAGCCGTGCGGCACCAGGACCACGTCCCCCGTGCGCACCTCCGCGAAGACGTCGATGGGCCGTTCGGCGGTGCCGTACACCCGTTGGTACCCCACCGGGTCGTGGTGCCCGTCCGCGGGGGCACCACCCTCGACCTGGGTCTCGAAGTAGTAGATCTCCTCGAGCTCGGTCTCCACCCCGTCCCGCTCCTCGTCGTGCTTGTGCGGAGGATAGGAGCTCCAGTTGCCCGCCGGCGTGACCACCTCGCAGGCGATGATCGAGTCGGCCTCGAGGGTACCGGGCACGGCGAAGTTGCGGACCTCACGGGAGCAGCTGCCGGCTCCTCGCAGCTCGACCGGGACCTCGTCAGCGGCGACGTACCGGAAGGCGGTCGCCGAACCCCCGTCGCGCACACGCGCCGCGCAGATCGCAATCCGGGACCCGTGTGCTGTCCCGGTGACCTCGAGGCTCGACCCCTCGGGCACGTAGGCGACGTCCGTGCGGCCGGCGAACACCGACGGACGCCCTCGCAGGGAGGCCTGGTCCCGTACCCCCGCCGAGTCGGTGCAGGCGACCGCCGCTGCACCGGACAAAGGGACAACGACGTACTCCCAGCCGGACTCGTCGACGGACCAACGCTCGCCCGCATCGAGCGTGACGACCCGCAGCCCCGTGTGCTGCCAGCCGGGGCGCGACGCGTCGACGAGCACGTCGCAACCGTCACGCCGCACCGTGCCGCTCGGCAGGAACCACTGCGCCTCGCTCCCGGTCATCGCGCCCCCGGGTTGACCCCGTGGACCAGTTCCGACGCGATGTCCACGGCCGCGGCCACGTCACCCCCCGGCGGGAAAAGGAGGGCGCGCCCGATGACGAGACCGCGCACGGGCGGCAGCTCGAGAGCCTTGCCCCACGCCGCGTAGGTGTCTGCCGGGTCCCCATGCGGATCCCCGCCGAGCAGCAAGGTGGGCATGGTGGTGGCCTCCATCACGCGGGCGAGCTCGTCGACGACCGGCAGCTTCAGCCAGGTGTGGGCACTGCTGGCCCCCAGCCCCGCGGCGATGTGGATGGACCGGATCGTGTTCTCGGGGTCGAGCAGATTCGTCACCCGACCACCATGGAGGACGGACATGAACGGCTCGACCATGGCCATGAGTCGGTGCTGTGCGAGCTCGCTCACGGCGTGCCCGGTGCTCTCCAGCGTCGCGACGGTGCCTGGGTCGGACAGGCAGATGCGGGTCAGCATCTTCCCGCCCTCCAGACCCCGCGCGGCGATCTCGGCCGCGGTATAGGCGGTGAACCGGTCATCGAGCTCGAAGCTCGAGCCCTGGAGCCCCCCGCGGTTCATCGACCCGATGACCAACTTGTCCTCCAGGACACCCATCAGCAGCAGGTCGTCGAGGATGTCAGGGGTCCCCAGGACCCCGTCGACGCCGGGGCGCGACAGCGCGGTGGCGAGTCTCTCGAGCAGCGCTGGGCGGCTGGCCATCGCCAGAGCATCCGATCGGACCCCGAGAGCGCCGCGGGCAGGGTGGTCGGCAGCGACGAGCAGCAGCCGCCCGTCGGCTCCGAGCAGGGGACGCCTCTTTCGGGCGTCCCAGCCTTGGGCGATCCGGTGCGGCTCGCGAGCACGGATCTCGGTGAGCTCCACCATCGTTGTCACGGGTTCCTCCCGAAGGTACGGCCGGCGAGAGCCTGTTCGATCTCTATCTCGTCAGGCATGGCGGTGGAGCACTCCAGGCGTCCGGCGACCAGGGCGCCGGCCACGTTGGCGAACTCGAGGATGCGACGCAGCTCCCAGCCGGCGAGGAGTCCGTGCACTAGTGCACCCCCGAACGCGTCACCGGCACCGAGGCCGTTGACCACGTCGACCGGATAGGGGGGCACCTCGACGCGCTCGTCCGCGGTCGCGGCGAGCACTCCCTTGGGACCCTGCTTGACGACGGCGATCTCGAGGCCGCGCTCGAGGAGGGCGTCGGCTGCACGCTGCGGGTCGGTCTCTCCCACGGCGACCTCGCACTCCTCGCGGTTGCCGACGGCCACAGTCACGTGTTCGAGCGCCTTGCCGACCTCCTTGGCGGCTTCGCCGGGGTCAGCCCAGAACATCGGCCGATAGTCGAGGTCGAGGATGGTGTGGCGGCGCCGGGCCCGCGCCTCCCAGGCAACGGCGTGAGCCGCTCGCGAGGGCTCCTGGGACAGCCCGGTGACCGTGGCCCAGAAGACCTCGGCCCCGCGGATCGCGTCCAACGGCAGGTCGGCCGCGCTGATCTGCAGGTCCGGCGCCGTGGGATACCGGTAGAAGTAGAGCGGGAAGTCGTCCGGTGGGAACACCTCACAGAACGTCACCGGGGTCGGGGGACCCTCCCCGGCTGTGATGAAGACCGGGTCCACGCCGAGGCGCTCCGCCTCGAGTCGCACGTAGCGGCCGAACGGGTCCTGTCCCGTGCGCGTCACCAGCGCGGTACGACGTCCGTAGCGGGCAGCGGCGACGGCGACGTTGGTCGCACTCCCACCGAGGAACTTCTGGAACGTCTGCACGTCCTCGAGTCCGACGCCATGCTCGAGCGGGTAGATGTCGACGCCTGTGCGCCCCATCGACACCAGGTCGAAGCCGGTCATGTCGCGCCTCCGATCTCGCACATCTGGACCGGACGTCCGGTCGCCCGTGAGATCTCGCAGGCCTCGGCGACCCGAAAAGCCTCCAGGGCATCCGTCACCGTGCACGGGTTGGCCAGCCGTCCACCGACGACGTCGCAGAACGCGGCCAGCTCGGTGCGGTAGGCGGGCAGGAACCGTTCCATGAAGGACCACTTCTGCGGGCCTCGCGGGTAGTCGACCCCGGCCTCGGCCGAAAGAACGGCCAGGGAGTCGTCGTACCCGACGCCGATGGTTCCTTTCGAGCCCATGACCTCCATCCGGACGTCGTGACCGCCGCCGTTGTACCGGGTGGCGGAGACCGTGACGAGCGTCCCGTCGTCGAGCATGAGCACCGCAGCCCCCGTATCGACGTCCCCACCTTCGGTGAAGAAGCTCGCGCCCTTGTTGGCGCCGACCGCGTAGACGCTGGCGACCTCGCGACCGGTCACGAACCGGAGCACGTCGAAGTCGTGGATGCTGCAGTCACGGAACAGACCTCCGCTGGTGGGGATGTAGGCAGCGGGCGGAGGCGACTGGTCGTGGGTGTTCGCCCGGACCGTGTGGAGGAAGCCCAGCTCACCGCTGACGACGGCCTCCCGGGCACGCTGGTAGCCGGCGTCGAACCGGCGCTGGAACCCGATCTGCACCGGGACTTCCGCCTCGTGGACCAGATGCACCAGCTCGAGCGTCTCCGCGAGGGTGACGGCCACCGGCTTCTCGCAGAAGACGGGCACCTTCGCGGCGACGGCGGCACGGATGGTCGGGGCGTGCCCGGACGTCGACGTGGTGATGACGACGGCGTCCACACGCGGCAGCAGGTCACCGAGGTCCGGCGAGAACTCGTAGCCGTTCTCTTCGGCCAGACGGGCCGCACCCTCCGGAAGCGCATCCGTGACGACGATCTGCTCGACGTCCTCGAGGGCCGCCAACGTCGACGCGTGAAAGGCGCCGATCCGTCCGGTGCCTGCCAGTCCGATTCGCATGGATCAGGTGTCCCGTCTGTGTCGCACGTCAGGAGTCGCGGGTCGTTGATGACCAGTAGTGCAACGATGCAGGTTGTGAGTCAACGCGTCAATAGTTTGTCCTGACGTCATGACTTGACCATTGCCTGAAGACAGTCCGCTAGTATGCGGTACTATGAGTGCTCTACAAGTCAAGGTGATGATCGACAGGCAGTCCCCCGTGCCGCTGTACCACCAGCTTGCCGAGCAGTTCAGCAACGCGATCACCGTCGGTCAGCTGCAGCCGGGCGACGCCTTCGAGAACGAGATCGCGGTCGCGGAGCGGCTTCAGGTGTCCCGACCCACGGTCCGTCGAGCCATCCAGGAGCTTGTCGACCAGGGTCTCCTGCTGCGTCGCCGCGGGCTCGGCACCACGGTCGCGAACAGCAAGGTGCACCGGAAGTTCGAGCTCACGAGCCTCTACGACGACCTCGTGCGGGACAAGCGCCACCCGCGCACGACCGTCATCCAGCACGAGACCAGGACGAACGAGCGGGCCGCGTCGGCGCTCGACCTGACGGCGGACGCCGCCCTCCTCTACATCGTGCGGGTCCGATACGCGGGCGACACCCCTCTGGCCCTGATGACCAACTGGCTGCCACCGAGCCTGAGCGACCTGACGCGCGAGGACCTCGAGAGCCAAGGGCTCTACGCGTGCCTGCGCGACCGTGGGGTGAAGCCCGTCGTGGCCCAGCAGAACATCGGCGCCCGGATGCCGACCACGCTCGAGCGCCGGCACCTCGAGATCCGCGGCTCCCAGCCGGTGCTCACGATGACCCGGATGGCCTTCGACGCGTCCGGCAACGCCGTCGAGTTTGGCGACCACAGCTACCGCGCCTCTGACTACACGATCGACCTGATGGTCGACGAGCGCTGAGCCCCCGCCTCCGCCCTCGCCGCACCGGGAGCCGGTGGCGCACACTAAAATCAGTGTCCCGGGGCTCGGCCACGGGCGGGTTGGTCACGGCGGGAAGGCATGGACATGGGCGACAAAGAGCAGCTGCAGGAGCTGCACGACGACTACGTGTGGGAAGTCAACGCGGCGGTCGGCGAGGATCGTCCCGACCTGGCCCTGCGGCTCGCCGATGACTACCTCGACCGGGCCCTGGAGCTCATGACCACGGGCATGCAGACCGGGTGCGGACGAGCGGACTGCGCCATCTGCCGGCAGCCCAATCCGGCACGCACCCTGCCTCGTCGCCGCGCGTGGCGTCGTCGGGCCTGGAGCCGTCTCACGACGTGACCGCCCGTCCCGGTGACGTCAGAGGTCCAGGACGAGCCGGGAGGTGCAGGAGCGGGAGATGCAGATCATCATGCAGTCGTTGGCCTGCGGCTCGTCCTCGGTCAGCACAGAGTCTCGATGGTCGGGCACGCCCGTCAGCACGGGAGTCTCACAGATCCCGCAGGTCCCGTCGGTGCAGGAGGAGAGGACCCCGACGCCGGCTGCCTCGGCGACGTCGAGGATGGAACGCTCGGGCAGAACCACCAGGGCGAGGTCGCTGCGGGAGAGAACGAGCTCGAAGACATCTGCACGGACGGGTGCTGTCAGGGGCAGTGTGGTCGCGGGCTGGACTGATCACACGCCCCTGCGTAACCTCGAGCCGGACGCCCAGTGGCCGACCGGCAAGCCGTGGACGTTCTTCATGGACCGGCTGCGCGACGCCTTCCGCGCGGAGCTGATCGCCTTCACCGAGGTCGTCGCCGGACAACGGCCCTCGCCCTGCACCGTCGACGACGCCCTCGCCGTGGCGTGGATCGCCGAAGCAGCCACCCTGTCCCTCCACCAGCACCGTCCGGTGCAGATCGCCGAGGTCTCGAGGTGACCAGCATCCCCAACTCCGATCCCAGCCGGGCGCGCATCGCCGGCGCCCCGATCTCCTGGGGCGTCTGCGAGGTCCCGAACTGGGGCTACCAGCTCTCGCCGAACCGGGTGCTCGCCGAGATGCGCGACGTCGGGCTCGCCGCGACGGAGCTCGGCCCCGAGGGCTTCCTCCCGGCCGACCCCGACCAGATGGCCGGCGTGCTCGCCGCCCACCGGCTCGCCGCCGTGGGCGGGTTCACCCCGGTGGTGATGCACCGTCCGGGACACGACCCCCTGCCTGAGATCGACCGCGTCCTCGAGCAGTATGCCGCCACAGGCGCTGAGGTGCTCGTCCTCTCGGCCACGTCGGGCCTCGACGGCTACGACAGCCGCCCCGTCCTCGACGCGGACGGTTGGGACCTCCTGCTGCGCAACCTCACCCGGATCAGCGACCGCGCCGCGGAACGCGGCGTACGCGCTGTGCTCCACCCCCACGTCGGCACCATGGTCGAGAACGGCGACGAGGTGCAGCGGGTCCTCGCCGGCTCCTCCGTCGCGCTGTGCCTGGACACCGGCCACTTGCTGATCGGTGGGACCGACCCGGCCGAGCTCACCCGCCAGGCGCCCGAACGGATCGCCCACACGCACCTCAAGGACGTCGACAGCCAGGTCGCGGACAGGGTCCGCGCCGGCCGGCTGAGCTACACCGAGGGCGTGGTCCAGGGGATGTACCGCCCGCTCGGGACCGGCGACGTCGACGTCGAGTCGATCGTCGCAACCCTACGGGGCAACGGGTACGCCGGCTGGTACACCCTCGAGCAGGACACGATCCTCAGCGAGGAGCCCCGCGGGGAGGGTCCCGTGACCGACGTGCGCACCAGCGCCGACTACGTCCGCGGGCTGCTGGCCTCCGCTGCCAGCCGCTGATCCGGCCTGTCCGCCCCTGCCGAGGAGTCACCGAACCCGTGGAACCACTACGCATCGGGCTGCTCGGAGCCGCGCATCAGCGACCTGTCCATCGTCGGCCCCTCCACAGCGACCGGGACGCGCCTGGTCGCGGTCGCGGTCGCTGCGCGTGACCGCGACCGGGCCGAGGCCTTCGCCTCGGCCCACGGGGGCGAGCGGGTCCACGACTCCTACGCCGACCTGATCGACGACCCGGAGGTCGAGGCGGTCTACAACCCGCTCGCCAACAGCCTGCACGCGCCGCGGAACAAGGCGACGATCCGGGCCGGGAAGCACGTCCTGACCGAGAAGCCCTTCGCCAGCAACGCCGCCGAGGACGCCGAGGTCCGAGACCTGGCGCGGGACCGCTCGCTGGTGCTCTTCGAGGGCTTCCACTACCTCTACCACCCCCTGATGCGTCGCCTCCAGACATTGCTGGCCGACGGCGAGCTCGGGGAGGTACGGCGGGTCGAGAGCACGATGCTCATGACCGAGCCTGCCGACGACGACCCGCGCTGGTCCCTCGACCTCGCCGGCGGGACGCTGATGGACCTGGGCTGCTACGCCCTGCACGCCCAGCGAATGCTCGGCGACTTCGCCGGGGGAGAGCCGCGGCTGACCGCGGCCTCCGGAGCCGAGCGCGCTGGCAGCCCGGGCCTCGATGCCTGGGCCGACGTCGAGCTTGCCTTCCCCTCCGGCGCCAGGGGCATCGCCCGCTCGAGCAGGGTGAGCGACCACTGGGACATGTCGCTCCGGGTAGTCGGCAGTGCCGGCGACGTCCTCATCCCCGACTTCCTCTACCAGAGGTACGACGACCGCATCCTGATCACCTCGGCCTCCGGGGAGCGCACCGAGCACTGGGGCGAAGCCACCTCCTACACCTACCAGCTGCGGGCGTTCATCGCCGCTGTCCGCGACGGTGCCGCCTACCGCACCGACGCCGACGACGCGGTCGCCACGATGAGCCTCATCGACGACTGCTACCGGGCCATCGGTCTCGAACCCCGACCGGCCCAACCATGACCCTCGAATGAGGGATTCTTGATGGCTCTGTGACGTTCCCTCGCCACCAGATCCTTCGTAGCCTGGTGGGACACCCACTCACGAAGGAACTCCTGCGATGACCGCGCCGCCCACCACTCGCACTGCTGGCTGGCTCTCCGCCGCCGACTGCTCGCTCCACGACTTCGCCGCGCTCGTCGACCAGCGCACGCAGCTCGCGGACTACCCGTACGCCGACGCCGTCGCGAGCAACGTGCTCGTCTACGGCGAGAAGCTGCAGTCGGCCTCCACGCCCGGCCCCCAGCGGGCCGCGCTGCAGGCCGAGCTGATGCGGGCGCTGACCGACGGTCCCGGGATCGTCGTCTTCAAGCAGGCCTTCGGTGACACCTCGGTCGTGGACCGCGCGTCCGAGGCGTTCCTCGCCCAGATCGCCACCGAGAAGGCCGCCGGCGTCACCGGGGGGGACCACTTCGCCCAGCCCGGCGTGAACGACCGCGTGTGGGGCGCTCTGGACAAGCTCGCCGTCGCCGACCCCGCCGTCTTCGCCGACTACTACGCCAACGACGTCATCGCCTTGGTCAGCGACGCCTGGCTGGGTCCGGACTACCAGGTCACCTCGCAGGTCAACGTCGTCAACCCCGGCGGCCAGGCGCAGACCGCCCACCGGGACTACCACCTCGGCTTCATGGACTCGGCCGGGGCGGCACGGTTCCCCGCCCACGCCCACCGGCTCTCGCCGGCCCTGACCTTGCAGGGCGCCGTCGCGCACTGCGACATGCCGATCGAGACCGGACCGACCCTCTACCTGCCGTACTCGCACCAGTACGAGCTCGGCTACCTCGCGTTCCACCTGCCGGAGTTCACCGAGTACTTCCTGGCGAACTACACCCAGCTCCCGCTGGAGAAGGGCGACGCCGCGTTCTTCAACCCCGCCCTCTTCCACGGCGCCGGCACGAACGTCACCACCGACGTCCGCCGGATGGCAAACCTCCTCCAGGTGTCGTCGGCCTTCGGTCGCGCCATGGAGAGCGTCGACAGGGTCGCGATGTGCCGCGCCCTCTTCCCAGTCCTGGCCGCGAAGAGGACCGCCGGCGCGTCCGAGGCCGCATTGGGGAACGTCGTCGCCGCGGCCGCCAAGGGCTACGCCTTCCCGACCAACCTCGACCGCGACCAGCCGATCGGCGGCCTCGCCCCGCAGACCCAGGCCGACCTGCTCCGCCAGGCCTTGGCCGAGGGCTGGCCCCGGGAGGCGTTCGAGGTGGCGCTCGACGCCCAGGCCGAGCGCACCCACCCCGCCCCTGTCAACGGCTAGGACGTCCCGTCGTGCCACCAGAGCTGCTGGCCACCTGCTGGACCCACACCGGCGACGCCATGCCGGTGCCGGGTCGCCACCTGAGCCCGGTTGACCTGCGGGTCCGCGCCGAGGCGGTGGCCGCGGCCGGGTTCACCGGCATCGGGTTTCACGATCGACGACCTGACGTCGCCCGCACGTCGTACGGCCTGGTGGACGTGAAGCGGATCTGCGAAGACCTGGGCCTCGTGCACCTCGAGGTCGAGCTCCTGGAGGACTGGTGGACCACCGGGTCGCGTCGGCAGGAGTCCGACCTGGTCCGCAGGTCGCTGCTGGACGCAGCACGGACCCTCGGTGAACGCCAGGTCAAGATCGGGCCGGATACCGAGCAGGTCGCCGGCGTCGTGCCGCTGCTGTCCGACACCGACATCTGGGCTGCCGAGCTGCACCAGCTCGCAGCCGAGGCCACGGAGTTCGGGGCCAGAGTGACGCTCGAGCCCCTGCCGTTCGCCAACATCACCGACTTCCGGGTCGCGGCGGACCTGGTGGCGGCCGCCGACCACCCGGCAGCGGGACTCGTCGTCGACATCTGGCACCTCGAGCGCGGACCGTCGACTCTGGCCGACCTCGCCAAGGTCCCCGGCGAGAAGGTGTTCGTCGTCGAGCTCAACGACGCCCCCGTCCCGCAGACCCCCGACCTGTTCCGCGACACCATCGACCATCGCGTGATGTGCGGGGAGGGGAACTTCGACGTCCGGGGGTTCGTCGAGGTGCTGCAGCAGATCGGCTCCGACGGGCCGTGGGGCGTCGAGATCATCTCCGAGGTCCACCGCCGCCGTCCGCTGAACGAGGCGCTCGCCGACGCCTACACCAGCACGCAGGCGCTGTTCGCCGGCCTGGACGCCACCGCCGGCTGAGCCCGAACCAGCCACCCGCGCCAGGGCCGGTCAATGACCTGGGCCCGGTTGGCCTCTGCGCCACCGCCGAGACCTCCGTCGGCTTCCCCGCGGATCCGTGCATCAGCGACGGCCGCAGGCTGGCGCCGCTCGCAGACCAGCAGGGTCACCGGCGCGACCAAGAGGACCGCCGGGACTTTGTTCAGCAACACGGACGCGACGGCGGTCAGCACGACCAGCATCACCATGATCAGGAACGGTCGCCCACGTGCGTGTTTGGCGGCCCAGATCGCGACGTACTCGAAGACGCCGGTCTGCCGCCGTACGCCGACGATCACCATCTCCCGAGCAGCAGGAAGGTGACTTTCCAGTCCACGCCGGTCCGCTCGCTGAAAGAGGCGACCTTCGTGTCGACCACGCCGAGCACCACCATCGCCGCGGCGCTACCCAGCGCGGCGGTGACCCGGTGCACACGTTAGGTCGCGATCAGGACGTAGTCAGCCGCGGGGGCAACGAGAACGAGGACCGTCGTTAGGCACTGCCCTGGTTCATCGGGAAGCGCACTTCGAAGAGGCGGCTGACCGTGACCGCAACGAGGATCCGGTCCTCCTCGACCACAGCGACGATCGGGCTGTGCATCCGAGCCATCACCGCAGCCACCTCGAGGGTCGTGGCCTCCGCGTCCATGACCGAAAGCTCGTCGTGGTCCCGTCGCCGGGGCAGCAGGTCCTGCACCTTCTTCGTCAAGAGTCTCGTCATCAGCTTGTCATCGACGGCCAGTGATCCGATCCCGTCGACTTTGTCGAGGGATGCCGCGCTAGACGGCCTCATCCGCGTCCAACCGGTGGTCTTCGTGGGCGGCGACATGGACTCGTCGTCCGGACGCGAGCGGCTCACGTGGTTCCGGCACTGGTTCGGCGATGAGCCGCTCACTCTGCTCGGCTCGTTCGATGTCGCGTGGGGACAGCGGGCGGCCGACATGCTTCTGCCCGACGGCATGACCACTGGGACCGTGGTGGCGGCCGCCGATGTCATCGCCCTGGGCCTGCTGAACCGGCTGCAGACCCGCGGCTTCCGCGTGCCGGAGGACTTCCGAGTGATTGGATTCGACGGAATCGGGGTCTCCTACCTGGCCCGCCCGACCCTGTCCACCGTACGACAGCCGGTCGGGCAGATGAGCGAACAGATCCTGGACCTGGTGGTGGCCGGGACTGCCAGCTCCCCGTGGCCGCATCCAAGCCCGCGCCCGAACGATCCGTCCCGCCCTCGTCCACGGAGAATCGAGTCCGCCACGCGACCGCGACGGCACCGCCGCCGTGCCCCTCCCCTCGCAGGCATGACGCCAGCCAGCACAAGAAGCGTGCGTCGCCGACGCCTCGAAGGATGACCTCTGGGTCGTTGGCAAAGAGGTCGCCCGGATCGATCCGTCGTAGAGCTTCGCCAACCTTCGCCAATCTTCGCGAGGCGGCCGGTTGCACACCCTGTGGAGGCAATGTCAGCACACCTGGTGCTGACATTGAACGCCAGAGCCGGGCCCGTGGTAACCCACGAACCCGGCCCCGACCTGCGGTTTTGCTTTGTAGCGGGGGCAGGATTTGAACCTGCGACCTCTGGGTTATGAGCCCGTTCAACGCCCGTCCCGGCCGCGTCGACTAGTGCCGGATGTGCCGCCTGACCTTGACGTTCACGTCTCAAACGTCCCGCACCGTCTCGGCCGAGGAGAGTCCCTGGGAGTGGTGGGGTTTGAGGGACCTGGGGCGGGGCTCCTGCACGTAGGCGGCCCCAGTCTGCCCTGTCCGAGCTCCTCGAGGCGTTCCGCGCCGGTGATGGCGTCGACCTGATCCGTGACTCGGTTCGTGTCGCGTTGCAGGAGCTGATCGAGCTCGAAGCCACGGAACGCATCGGCGCTGCACCCTATGAGCGCACCG
>JBDSMW010000128.1:0-7814 GCA_039915665.1 Nocardioidaceae bacterium | reverse complement strand
CGGGCCGGGACGCCTGCGCGAGCAGCGTGGCCACCGTGCGGAGCGCGTCGGGGTCGGCCTCCTGCCTGGCCCTGGGGAGCTGCACCGGCCGGGCGACGTCGGTCTTGTCGAAGAACTGGTCCATGGGTACGTCGAGAAAGGTCGGCCCGCGGTGGGAGGACCCGGCCAGCGTGAACGCGTCGTCGACGGCGCCACCGATCTCGGCCACCTGGTGCACGGTCCGCGCGGACTTGGTGACCGACGCGAGGATCGGCGGGTGGTCGAGCTCCTGCAGGCTGCCCTGTCCCCAGCGGTTGGCCGGCGCCCGGCCCCCGACCACGACCAGGGGTGACCCGCTGAACTGCGCCTGGGTCACCGCACTGACGCCGTTGGTGACCCCGGGGCCGGCGGTGAGTACGGCGAGCCCCGGGACCCGGGTCAGCTTGCCGATGGCCTCGGCGGCGAACACGGCGGTCTGCTCGTGCCGCACGTCGAGGATCCGCATCCGCGGCTCGGCGTTGACCGCTCCGTCGTACATCGGGAACACGTGCGCCCCGGACAGCGTGAACATCGTCCGCACGCCGTGCGCGGCGGCGACCGCGACCGCGTGCTCCCCCCCGTGCGCTGTCTCGTCGGTCGGTTCGGACGAGGGGGTCTGCGTGAGGTCGCTCATAGCGGTGAGGTTACCGGGTGGTAGGAGCGGTGCCCGGCTCTCCCTCCAGCACGTCCTCGACGCCCCTGTCCCCGGCGTCCGCGTGGTAGTCGGCCGGCGAGGTCTCGTCGACGCCCTCGGCCACCTTGAGAGCCCGGAAGACGAACGTCAGCACGACGGCGACGATCACGTTGATCACGAACGCGTTCAGCGCGATGTAGCCCTTGGTCTCGGTGAAGGGGACCAGCGCCAGCGGGCCGCCGAAGTGGCTCCCTGGCTTGCCCGGCGCCGCCACCTGGTACGCCGTCCAGGTGCCGTAGGCCATGCCCACGGCCCAGCCGGCGAGCAGCGCCCACCGGCGGAACCAGCGCGTGTAGAGGGCGAACACCAGCGTGGGCATGGTCTGCAGGATCCAGACACCACCGAGCAGCTGGAAGGTGATCGCGTCCTGGGCGTTGAGACCGAGCACGAACGCCAGGGCGCCGAACTTCACGACCAGCGACATCAGCTTGCTCTGCCGGGCTTCCTGCTTCGGAGTGGCGTCGGGATTGATGAACGCCTTGTAGATGTTGCGGGTCCACAGGTTCGCCGCCGCGATGGACATGATGGCCGCGGGGACGAGCGCCCCGATCGCGATGGCCGCAAACGCGACACCCGCGAACCAGTCCGGGAACATCTTGTCGAACAGCGCCGGCACCGACTGCTGCGGGTTGTCGACCTTGACCCCGGCGGCGATGGCGGCGAAGCCGAGCAGGGCGAGCAGGCCCAGCAGGAAGGAGTACGCCGGGAGCAGCGCCGCGTTGCGCCGGATCACGGAACGGTTCTTCGAGGCCAGCACGCCGGTCAGCGAGTGCGGGTACTTGAAGAGCGCCAGCGCCGAGCCGAGCGCCATAGAGGCGTAGCCCCACTGCGCCGCCGCCGGCGGGATGAGGCCCTTGGCTTGCGCGGTCCCGGCAGTGATCGCGTCGGCGTTCTCGCTGTTGAAGACGTCGAAGGACTTCTTGGCGGCGGCGAAGATCCCGTCCCAACCACCGAGCTGCGTCGGCAGGTAGATCACCGCGACCAGGATCACGATGTAGATCAGGGTGCCCTTGACGAAAGCGATCAGCGCCGGCGCCCGAAGACCGGAGGCGTAGGTGTAGGCCGCGAGGACCGCGAAGGCGACGAACAGCGGCAGGTCCTTGGCCAGGAACGTCGAGTCGTCCCCGCCACCGATCCCCATCACCTCGAGCACCACCTGGATGCCGATGAGCTGCAGCGCGATGTAGGGCATCGTCGCGAGGATGCCGGTGACCGCGATGGCCAGCGCCAGCGGCTTCGAGTCGAAGCGGCCGCGGACGAAGTCGGCCGGGGTGACGTAGCCGTGCCGGTGCGAGACCGACCAGAACCTCGGGATGAAGATGAAGATGATCGGGTAGAGCACGATCGTGTAGGGCACCGGAAGAAGCCGACCACCGAGCCGGCGTACAACGTGGCGGGCACCGCGATGAACGTGTAGGCGGTGTAGAGGTCGCCACCGAGCAGGAACCAGGTGATGAACGTGCCGAAACCACGGCCACCCAGGCCCCATTCGTCGCGGCTGTCCAGGGAGTCACCCTTGCGCCACCGGGCGGCCGCGAAGCCCATCACGGTGACGAGCACGAAGAAGAACAGGAAGACCGCGAGCTCGACGCCGTTCATCGGTCCTCACCCGGCTCGGAGGGAAGGCCGAACGTCGGCCGGTCCTGGGCGGTGGCCCGCAGCGACAGCCGGAACGCGATGAACGCGAACAGTGACACCACAGGGACCAGCGCGAACTGGAACCAGAAGTAGAACGGGAAGCCGAACAGGGCCGGCGACTCCGAGTCGTAGAGCGGCACCAGCAGGGGCACCACGATGCCGAGGCCGAGGAGCACGGCGATCACCGCCCAGGCTCCGGTGGGGCGGCGCGGGGGAGACCCCGGCCCGTCTGGCGCAGGGTTCTTGTGCGACATGTGCGTTCCACCTCCGAGTAGGCGATGACCGCTAGCCACATCCGGGGTGATTCGGAAGTGCCGCCACGCGACCGGGTCAGTCGAGCTGGAAGGTGTTCGACTTCCGAAGCTGCTCGATGAGGCCCAGAAGCAGGTCCGCGCGGACCGCCGGCGGACGGGCCGAGAGGGCCAGCTGCAGGTGCAGGGCCCGGAGGTAGGACTGCACGTTGCCGGTGACGAGGTAGGGGTCGTCGTCGCTCTCGAACGCGGGCTGGGCGTGCTCGGCCAGCCGGGCCAGCCAGGGCTCGAGGACGTGGATGCCGACGAGGTCGCGGCGGACGATCTCCAACGTGGCCATCGCCATCCGGTCGTCCTCGCCGTGCACGAGCCGGGCCCGGGTGGGGATCAGCAGCCGGTCGGCGACCACGTCGAGGAGCACGGTCAGCTCCAGGCGCTGCATCACCGGTGCCTGCGCCAGCACCCCGAGGGCGTCGGCACCGTGGGCGAGCGCGTGCGCCCAGCCCTTGCCGGGCACGTAGCCGCGCAGGTCCCGCTCGCGCACCAACCAGCCGGCGATCCCGTCACCCCAGCGCAGCACCGCGTCGTCCGAGACCCCGGCCCGCTCCCGGGTCGCGGGCGAGACCGCCCGGTCCAGGCAGACGGTCAGCACCAACGCCGAGAAGCTGCGGCGGAACACCGTGTCCGTGCCGTCCTCGCCGATCCCCACCCGGAGGCCGGCGGTCATGCCGTCGCCGAGACCCTCCAGCAGGTCGTCGTACACCCCCTCGGAGACCCACCTGGCGAGCGTCGGGAACGCGATCCCGTCCCGGACCGAGGGGTCCGTTGACCCGAGCATCGTGGTCAGGTCGGCGGTCAGGTCGGCCAGCGGCGGGTCGTCCGGGAGCTGGTGGCCAGCGGCCACGACACGGTCCCAGAACGCCGACTCCATGTCCGCCATCCTGCCACTGCCCCCACGCTCCTATGCTGGCGGGCGTGCCCTCCCTGACCGAGCTCGTGCGGGCCCACACCGACCTGGAGACCGCGGACGTCGCGTGGCTCCAGCTGCTGCTCGCGGACTGGCAGATCATCGCCGACCTCTCCTTCGCCGACCTGGTCCTCTGGCTGCCCGACCGGGACGCGAGCGGCTACTGGGCGGTGGCCCAGATGCGGCCCACGACCGGCCCGACGGCGTACGTCGACGACCTGGTCGGCGCCTTCGTGGGCAAGGGGAAGCGGCCGCTGATCGACTCGGCGCACGAGCACGCGCGGGTGGCCCGCGAGGGCGACCCGGAGTGGCGCGACGACATCCCGGTCCGGGTCGAGGCGATCCCGGTGCGGCGCGGGGAGCGGATCCTCGGGATCATCGCCCGCAACACCAACCTGCTGGGGGTGCGCACGCCGAGCCGGCTCGAGCTGTCCTACCTGCAGACGGCCACGGACCTGACCCAGATGATCGCCGGAGGGCACTTCCCGTTCCCGGGACAGCGCTCCGACCACGCGGACTCCCCACGCGTCGGCGACGGCTTCGTCCGCATCGACGAGGCCGGGCGGGTGACCTACGCCAGCCCCAACGCGCTGTCGGTCTACCGGCGGCTCGGGCTCGCCGCGGACCTGACCGGCCTGGACCTCGCGGAGACCACCCGGTCCCTGGTGCCGGCCGCCCGGCGGCCGGACGAGGAGACGTTGAGCGCGGTGCTCGGAGGCACGTCGCCCCTGGACATCGAGACGGGCACCGAGGACACCACGCTGATCCTGCGGGCCATCCCGCTGCGGCCGACCGGTGAGCACATCGGGGCACTGGTGCTGCTGCGAGACGTGACCGACCTGCGCCGGCGGGACCGCGAGCTGGTGACCAAGGACGCCACCATCCGGGAGATCCACCACCGGGTGAAGAACAACCTGCAGACCGTCGCGGCCCTGCTACGGCTGCAGGCGCGGCGGATCGGCTCGCCGGAGGGCCGGGAGGCGCTCGAGGAGGCAGTCCGCCGGGTCGGCTCGATCGCCATCGTGCACGAGACGCTCAGCCAGGCCTTCGACGAGTTCGTCGACTTCGACGACGTGGCCGACCGGCTCCGGGTGATGGTCGCAGAGGTGAGCTCCCGCGGGGCGACGGTGCACTCCCGGCGGGAGGGGAGCTTCGGCACCCTGACCGCCGAGGTGGCGACCCCGCTGGCGATGGTGCTCACCGAGGTGCTGCAGAACGCCGTGGAGCACGGGTTCGGGGCAGGGGAGGGCACGATCACCGTCACCGCGGACCGCCTCGTGGGGCGGCTCCGGGTGGCGGTCGTCGACGACGGGTCCGGACTGCCCGAGGGCTTCGACCTCGGCGGGTCGACGAGCCTGGGCCTGTCGATCGTGCGGACCCTGGTCGAGTCGGAGCTCGACGGTCAGCTCGAGATGGGGGCCGGTCCCGAGGGGGGCACCCGGGTGGTGCTGGACATCCCCGTGCACGCCACCTGACGGGTGTGGGTGCTGCCTAGGCGGTGCGGACCTTGGCCCGGGCGTTGCGACGCTTGAGCGCGCGGCGCTCGTCCTCGCTCATGCCGCCCCAGACGCCGTGGTCCTGTCCGGCCTCGAGAGCCCATGCGAGGCACTGCTCGCGCACGTCGCAGCGGCGGCACACCTGCTTGGCCTCCTCGATCTGAAGGATGGCCGGACCGGTGTTGCCGATCGGGAAGAACAGCTCCGGGTCCTCGTCGAGGCACGCAGAGCGGTGGCGCCAATCCATGACGGACGACTCCTTCAGTCGGGGGTGGCGGCGGGGTGGCCGACGCTTCTGTCGAGTTCTTGGGCGGGCGTTCCCCTGTTGTGAACGCTTTCACGAGGGCTGGCTCCCTAAACCCGATCGGGGTTTTCGGGGGCGGCCACCATCGTGACAGGTCCATGACGCCTGATGACCAATGACTAGCATCGCCGGTGTTGGATGCTCGATCAACCCTGCGCGATCGTCACCTTGGTCACAGCGGACGACAATAACGGACCGGATACGGGTTTCCCAGGCCGATCTAGCCCGCGAGTCGCACATTTTGCCCCCATCGAGTGGGCGACGGCCAGCGGGGAACTCCTCCCGGGAGGTGCGTAGCATCGGGGACCGTGACCACCCCCGCCCAGCCACCGCTCCCGGCCCCCGACCAGGGTCCGGTCCCGGCCCCTTTGCAGGTCGCCTGCTCCCTGGTCGCCGTCGAAGCAGTCTCTCTGGTGATCTTCGGCCTGGTCGAGCTGCGCTCGATCGAGTCCAGCAAGCTGACCATGGGCATCACCACGTCCCTGTTCTTCGCGGTGTACGGCGTCGGGCTGGCCGTCTTCGCCTGGCTGCTCCACCGCCGGCAGTCCTGGACCCGGGCCCCCGTCGTGCTGGCCCAGCTGATCCAGCTCGGCGTCGCCTGGAGCTTCCGGTCGGGCGACACCGTGTTCGTCGCGGCCCTGCTGGCCGTGTCGGCGATCGTCACGCTGGCCGGCATCTTCCACCCGGCCTCGTTGCGGGCGCTGGCCGAGGAGGACGCCCGCACGGGCTACTCGGGCTAGTCGTGCAGGGACGACTCGGCCTCGAGCGACTCGCGCAGCCGCTGCAGGGTTCGGGCCAGCAGTCGGGAGACGTGCATCTGCGAGATCCCGATCTCGGCGGCGATCTGCGACTGGGTCATGCCGCGGAAGAAGCGCAGCGTCAAGATGTGCTTCTCGCGGGGGTCGAGCGCCTCCAGCAGCGGCTTGATCGTCTCGCGGTTCTCGACGTGCTCGAGGGCCTCGTCGTCCCCGCCGATCACGTCGATCATCGACAGCGCGCTGTCGTCGCCGCTGGAGTCCGGCGCGTCCAGGGACAGCGTCGAGTAGGCGTTGGAGGACTCCAGGCCCTCGATGATCTCTTCGTCGGAGACCCCGATCCGCAGCGCGAGCTCGGACACCGTGGGGGAGCGGCCGTGCTGCTGGGTCAGGTCGGCGGTCGCCGTGGTGATCGACAGCCGCAGCTCCTGGAGCCGGCGCGGCACGCGGATGGCCCAGCCCCGGTCCCGGAAGTGCCGCTTGATCTCGCCGACGATCGTGGGCGTGGCGTACGTCGAGAACTCGACCCCGCGCTCGGTGTCGAAACGGTCGATCGCCTTGATCAGCCCGATCGTGCCGACCTGCAGCAGGTCGTCGAAGGGCTCGCCCCGGTTGACGAACCGACGGGCGAAGTGCTCGACGAGCGGGAGGTGCAGCCGGACCAGCTGGTCGCGGCAGTCGGAGCGTTGGGTCTCGAGTGCGCCGTCCTCGCGGAGCAGCACGAAGAGCTCCGCGCTCCTGGCCCTCATCAGAGCCAGGTCGCCGGCGCGCGAACCCCGGGTCACCACACCTACTCCGTGTCGGACGTTCCGCGAGCGAGTGTCACCGTGAGCCGGTCGCCGTCGACGTCGGCGGCCACCTCGTTGGTCAGCGCGGCCAGCACGGTCCAGGCGAAGCCGTCCCGGTTAGGCGGCCGCGGCGAGTCGCACTCGGCGGTCACGGCGACGGTGAGCTTGGTCGCGGCGAGGTCGAAGGTGCAGGTCAGGTCGGAGTTCGGCCGGGCCTGCGGCAGCACCATGGCGCACGCCTCGTCGACCGCGATGCGTAGGTCCTCGATGTCGTCGAGGGTGAAGTCCAGGCGAGCCGCCAGGCCCGCTGTCGCGGTGCGCAGCACGGCCAGGTAGGCGCTGTCGGCCGGGATGCGCAGCTCCACGTCCGGCTGGTTGTCTCCCACGAGCGTGCCTGTCCCTCTCCTTGGCTCTCACGCGGTGAGGGGCCGGACGCTTGCGCGCCCGACCCCATCCCCTGCGTCGTTCGATGCTGTTCGTCGGCCGAGTCAGAACCAGCCGACGACATCAGTCTGTCAGGACTTCTTGGTCTCCCAGAAGATTTCCGCAATCTCGTCGATCTTCGCCAGCAGGTCGTCGGCGACCTTGGCGTCGAGCGAGCCCTTGGCGCCGGTCGCGCCGGCGAGCTTGGTGGCCTCGTTGACGAGCTGGTGCAGCTGGGGGTACTTCTCGAAGTGCGGCGGCTTGAAGTAGTCGGTCCACAGCACCCAGAGGTGGTGCTTGACGAGCTCCGCCCGCTGCTCCTTGATCAGGATCGCTCGAGTGCGGAAGTCAGGGTCGTCGTTGTCGTCGACCTTGGCGATGATGCCCTTGATCGACTCGGCCTCGATCCGAGCCTGGGCCGGGTCGTAGACGCCGCAGGGCAGGTCGCAGTGAGCCTGGACTTCGAGGGTCGGAGCGAAC
>JBDSMW010000118.1:0-9239 GCA_039915665.1 Nocardioidaceae bacterium | reverse complement strand
ACGCTTCAGGGCAGCTGGAGGACGAACTTCAGCACGAAGTAGACCAGCGCAGCGACGATGCCGGCCGCCGGGAACGTCGAGACCCACGCGATCAGGATGCTCTTGGCCACGCCCCAGCGGACCGCCGAGAGTCGCTTGGTCGCCCCGGCGCCCATCACCGACGAGGTGATGATGTGCGTGGTCGAGATCGGCGCCTCGAACACGAAGGCCGTGGTGTAGAGCACCGACGCCGCCACCGACTCCGACGCGAAGCCGCGGGCCGGGTCGAGATGGATGATCCGCCGGCCGAGTGTGCGCATGATGCGCCAGCCGCCCGAGTAGGTGCCGAACGAGATGGCCGAGGCCGCCGCGATGATCACCCACACCGGCAGGCGGTCGTCCGCTCCGACGTACCCCCCGGTGAGCAGGGCCAGGAAGATGACGCCCATCGTCTTCTGCGCGTCCTGCAACCCGTGTCCCAGGGCCATGGCCGCGGCCGAGACGCTCTGCGCGAGCCGGAAGCCACGCTGGGTGCGGTGCGGGTTCCGCCGGCGGAAGATCCACATGATGGCCAGCATCACCAGGAAGGCGAGACCGAAGCCGACCAGCGGCGAGAGCACCATCGGGATCACGATCTTGTCGATGATCACCGACCAGTGCACGATGCTCCCGGACGCGAGCGCGGCGCCGACGAGGCCACCGATCAGGGCGTGCGACGAGGACGACGGCAGACCGAAGTACCAGGTGAACAGGTTCCATGTGATGGCCCCGAGCAGGCCGGCCATCACCACGACGAGCCCGTGCGACGCCGTCCCCCCAGGGACGATCACGTCGCTGACCGTGCTGGCCACCTTCTGGCCGAGGAAAGCACCGACGAAGTTCATCACCGCGGCCATCAGGAGCGCGATCCGTGGGGTCAGCGCGCGGGTCGAGATCGAGGTGGCAATGGCGTTCGCGGCGTCGTGGAAACCGTTGGTGTAGTCGAAGACGAGCGCGACGACCACGACCGCGATGATGATCGCGAGCTCCACCCTCAGGACTCCTTGACGGCGATCTGCTCGACGATGTTGGCGACCCGCTCGAAGGCGTCGATCGCCGCCTCGAGGGAGTCGACCACGTCCTTGAGCTTCATCACCTCGAGTGCTTCGTACTTGCCGCTGAACAGCTTCGCCAGGATCCGTCGGTAGCTCTTGTCACCGAGGTTCTCGAGCCGGTTGATCTCGATCCAGTACTCCTCGAGGTCCTGCATGGTGCGCAGCCGGGGCATCGACTCGGCAGTGAGCTCGGCGCACCTCTGGATGACCTCGACCTGGTTGGCCAGCTCGGAGGGCAGCGTGACGACCTCGTAGAGCAGGGTCAGGTCGACGGCCTCCTCCATGAAGTCCATGACGTCGTCAAGACCGGAGGCCAGAGAGTAGATGTCCTCGCGGTCGAACGGCGTGACGAAGGTGCTGTTCACCCGACGGATGATGTCGTGCGTGGTCTCGTCCGCGGCGTGCTCGGCGTCGCGCATCCGCTGCGCGATCCCTTCACGGTCGTTGCCCTCGCCGAGCATCTCGGCCAGCAGGGCGGCGCCGTCGACGAGGTGCCGGGCAGCCTGAGTGAACAGATCGTAGAAAGTGGTGTCGGCAGGGCGGAAGCGCAAAGCCACGACGAACTCCTGGAATACGGACTCTCGACAAGCTCGATCACGAGTGTGAGTAAGCCGTGGCACATGCTAGGCGTAACCGGGCACAACCGCGCAACCCAGGTTGGGTCCATACCCGTAGGGGGTATATGGTTCGCACATGGCCGAGACCCACGGGTACCACGACAACAAGGCCGCCTACCTGGCCCGCCTGCGCCGCATCGAGGGCCAGGTGCGAGGACTGCAGCGGATGGTCGACGAGGACGTCTACTGCATCGACATCCTGACCCAGGTCTCCGCCGTCAACAAGGCGCTGCAGGGCGTGGCCGTCGGCCTGGTGGAGGACCACCTCGGGCACTGCGTCCGCGACGCCGTGGCGGTCGGCGGCACCGAGGCCGACGCCAAGGTGGCCGAGGCTTCGGCCGCCATCGCCCGCCTGCTCCGCACCTGACGCCCGACGTACGACGAGGAGAGCACCGTGACCGAGAACACCACCTACACCGTGACCGGGATGACCTGCGGGCACTGCGCCGCCGCCGTCACCGAGGAGGTCTCCGCCGTCGAGGGCGTCACCTCGGTGGCCGTCGACGTCGAGGCCGGCACCGTGCTGGTCGGGGGCGACGGCTTCACCGACGAGCAGGTGCGCGCGGCGGTCGACGAGGCCGGCTACGCGGTGGTCTGAGTGGCGCTCTCGACAGACTCTGCCGAGCGGACGAGCGAGCACGTCGACCTGCTGGTCGGTGGGATGACCTGTGCCTCCTGCGTCGGACGCGTGGAGAAGAAGCTCAACCGGCTCGACGGGGTGACCGCGACGGTCAACCTGGCCACGGCCTCCGCGTCCGTCGAGCTCCGGGCCGGCACGGTCGGGGTCGAGGACCTGCTGCGCACGGTCCGGGACACCGGCTACACCGCAGCAGTCTCCACCGAGGAGTCCAGCTCGGCCGCCTCCGACGAGGAGACCCGGATCGCCGGCGACTACCGGCGGCGCCTGCTCGTGGCGGCCCCGCTCAGCGTGCTGGTCGCGGTGCTCGCGATGGCGCCCGGGATCCCCGACGTCCCGGCCGTGCGCTGGCTCGAGCTGGCTCTGGCCACCCCGGTCGTGCTGTGGTCCGGCTGGCCGTTCCACCGCGCCGCAGCCGTCAACGCCCGGCACGGCGCGAGCACCATGGACACGCTGGTCTCGATCGGCACCCTGGTCGCCTTCGGCTGGTCGATCGTGCTCGCCGCCACCGGAGCCATGCACTCCTACGTCGAGGTGGCGGCGACCGTCACGACGTTCCTGCTGCTCGGGCGGTGGAGCGAGTCCCGCGCCAAGCGCCGCGCCGGCTCCGCCCTGCGGGAGCTGCTCAGCCTGGGCGCCAAAGAGGCCACCCTGCTCGAGGAGGACGGCGAGCGGCTGGTGCCGGTGGGGCTGCTGCGCCCCGGCATGCGGTTCCTCGTGCGGCCCGGCGAGCAGGTCGCGACCGACGGGATCGTCCTCGAGGGCCACTCGGGCGTGGACGAGTCGATGCTGACCGGCGAGAGCGTGCCGGTCGAGAAGCAGGCCGGCGACGACGTCGTCGGCGCCACCCTGAACACGTCCGGTCGCCTGGTCGTCGAGGTCACCCGGGTCGGCCGGGACACCGCCATGGCCCGGATCGCCGACCTCGTGCGGCACGCCCAGGCGACCAAGGCGCCGGTGCAACGGCTGGCGGACCGGGTCTCCGCGGTCTTCGTGCCCGTCGTGCTCGGGCTCGCCGTGCTGACGTTCGCGGTGTGGGCGCTGCTCGGCGACCCGACCTCCGGCTTCACCTCCGCGGTCGCGGTGCTGGTCATCGCCTGCCCCTGCGCCCTCGGCCTGGCCACGCCGACGGCCCTGCTCGTCGGTACCGGCCGCGCCGCCCAGCTCGGCGTCGTGATCCGAGAAGCCGGCGTGCTGGAGTCGACCCGGCGCGTCGACACCATTGTCCTGGACAAGACCGGCACGGTGACGACCGGACGGATGAGCGTGCACGACGTGGTCAGCGAGGACGCCGACGCGGTCCGGCTCGCGGGAGCGCTGGAGGCCTTCTCCGAGCACCCCGTCGCCCGGGCGGTCGCGGCCCACGCGGACAGCCGCGCGGAGGTCTCGGACTTCGCCAACCAGGAGGGCGTCGGGGTGTCCGGTGTGGTCGAGGGACGGTCGGTCCGCGTCGGTCGTCCACCCGCGGACGTGACGCTCCCCCGCTCCCTGGCTCAGGCGGTCGACACGGCGCGCGAGGCCGGCCGAACCGCCGTGCTCGTCGAGGTCGACGGCCGTCCCGCCGCGATCTTCGACGTGGGCGACACGATCAAGGACACCAGTGCGGACGCCGTACGACGGATGCGAGGGCTCGGCCTGCACCCGGTGCTGCTCACCGGCGACCACACCACCGCGGCCCGGGCCGTCGCCACCGCGGTCGGGATCGACGACGTCGTCGCCGAGGTGCTGCCGGCCGACAAGGCCGCGGCCGTGGCCGACCTGCGACGGCAGGGCCGCGTGGTGGCGATGGTCGGTGACGGCGTCAACGACGCGGCCGCCCTGGTGGAGGCCGACCTCGGCGTCGCCCTGGGCACGGGCACCGCGGCGGCGATCGAGGCCAGCGACCTGACCTTGACCCACGGTGACCTGCACGCGGCGGCCGACGCCATCGAGCTGTCCCGCCGCACCCTGAGGACGATCCGGCAGAACCTGTTCTGGGCGTTCGCCTACAACGTCGTCGGCATCCCGGTGGCCGCGCTCGGCCTGCTCGACCCCATGGTCGCGGGCGCGGCGATGGCGGCGTCCAGCGTGTGCGTGGTGGGGAACTCCCTGCGGCTGCGAAGGTTCACGCCCGGCTCGCGGGGCTGAACAGGGGCCGATCTAGGGCCAGCGGTCTCAGACGGTGCGGATCTGCTGGGCCGGGATGGTCCCGCGGCCCTCCGGCACTTCGTCCAGACCCAGGAGCCGGTCGACCTCGGCCTGCGGAAGCGCGCTCTCCGCCTCGCTGGCCGCGATGATCAGGTTGGTGGTCAGCTCGACCTCTGCGAGCAGCTCCGAGTCCTCGAGCGGGACGTTGAGCTGGTCGTCCATCACTCCAGCACCTCCCCGAGCCATGTGTCTCCCATCGGCCAAACCGGCGTTTGGTCCTGACACCAGTCTGACGAACGGATGGCCTTCTACCCATAGTCATTTGGGACAAACACAAGGGCCCCGACGTCATCCGTCGGGGCCCTCATGGGTGCCTGAAGGGTCAGGCGTGTTCTCTTGTCGTGCTCCGACCTAGGTCAGACAGCGCGAACGTTCTCCGCCTGCGGGCCCTTGGGACCCTGCGTGACGTCGAACTCGACCTTCTGGTTCTCGTCGAGGGACTTGTAGCCCTGCGACTGGATGGCCGAGTAGTGCACGAAAACGTCGTCGCCGCCGTCCTCCTGCGCAATGAAGCCGAAGCCCTTCTCGGCGTTGAACCACTTGACGGTGCCCTGAGCCATGCTTGTTACTCCTCATACGGGGGTAGGAACCGCCACCTCGGCGGCCCCTGACAGATGCGGGTGAAACGCCGAGCCCCCTCGAAAAGCTAACGCTCATACAAGAGAAAACGCCGTCGGATCACAAACTCCGCGGGCGTACCTGCTGGAACTTGCATCTGCTGCGAGACAAACCCTATCAACCATCGGCCCGGATTCCGAGTGGGAGTGTCCACACGCCTTCCGAGAGTTGTCCGAGACCCCCCGCACGAACTATCGGAAATCGGGCTCGCGGAAGGTAGAGTGGCACCACTGCGCGTGGCTGTGGCCGCGCGCATCAATCTGTGGGTCGCGGTCCTGGGGAGGACCGCATCGCTGTGGGGGCACCGCGATCGACCCGGCTCGTCGCCCGAGGGGGGCACATGAGGAAGTTCGCGGACCGGTTCCTCCCGGTCATCAGCATCGCGGCGCTGGTCGCCGCACTGGTGCTCGGCGCCGGCTCGCTCAGGTCGCTGGTGTCCGGCGCCGACGGGAGCGCCGCGCCGATCGCCGCGGCACCGCCGATGATCCCGACCGACGACCCGGCCCTGACCGAGCTCGACCTCGGGGCCACCACGAGCGACGACGTCACCGGCTGCCTCACTCCCGGGTTCGCCACCGACGTCGACAGCGTCGACGTGCTCTACGGCGTCCGTCAGCACCGCCTCGGCGGCAGCAGCTCCGTGCTCGTGCTCCGCAACGCCGACGGCGACGTCCGGCTCTGCGACCAGTTCGGTGGCGACGCCCCGTCGCAGGCACCGCAGCCGACCACCACCTCCTCGCGCCCCGTCGCCTTCCTGTCCACCGGCCGCTCGTCGTGGACCTGCGCCGGCACCACCAAGGTGCTGCAGAAGTTCGAGCAGTCCACCTGGCTCGTCGTGGCCCCCGAGGTCGCGAAGGTCCAGCAGCGCTACTGGGTCGGCGGCGTGGCCGGTCCGTGGTTCGAGAGCGAGGCGCAGGGCGGCTACGCCCACCTGCAGACCTGGCTGGAGGGCCCCGAGCCCGCGGCCACCACCTACGCCGAGCAGTTCCGGGTCCTCGACGCAGACGGCAACGAGATCACCCAGGAGGCGCTGCCGACCGACCTCAAGGCGCTGGCCGGCTGCACCGAGGGCGGCTCCGCGCAGATCGGCTAGGCCGGTCCTGGTAGAGCCGGACCCGCGGGTCGAGGAGTCGGTAGAGCACGTCGACGACCACGTGGGCGGTCACGATCAGCAGGGCAGCGATCAGCACCGTCCTGGACTCGCTGAGCCTTGGCGCGCCGTACGCACGAAGTCCTCGTTGAGCGCCTCCACCATCGAGCCCCGGCTGAACCGGGCGTAGTAGGTGGAGAAGGCCACGCCGACCACCCGCCAGGCCAGCAGCAGCCCTTGACCCATCAGCATCAGGAACGCCACCAGGGCGAGCAGGTAGAACGGGATCGCGTTGACGACGATGCCGAACATGTCGTCGCCGTGCTGCTCCTCGACCGGCCGGTCGGCCCGCGCCCACGGACTCAGGCCGTGCCGCTCGTCACCTTCCGGTTGCGCGGCATCCCGTCGGGTACGGCGTCCGGGTGACCTACGACCCCACCGACCACTTCGTGCACGTCCGGGGCGCCAGCGAGCACAACCTCCGGAACGTCGACGTCGACGTGCCGCGAGACGCCCTGGTCGTCTTCACCGGCGTGTCCGGGTCCGGCAAGTCCTCGCTGGCCTTCGGGACGTTGTACGCCGAGGCGCAGCGCAGGTACTTCGAGTCGGTCGCGCCGTACGCCCGGCGGCTGCTGCAGCAGGTCGGGGCGCCGCACGTGCAGGAGATCACCGGGCTGCCTCCGGCCGTGGCTCTCCAGCAGCGACGCGGTGCGCCGAGCTCGCGGTCGACGGTCGGCACCCTCACCACACTGTCCAACCTGTTGCGGATGCTCTACTCCCGAGCCGGGACCTACCCGGCGGGCGCGTCCCGGCTGGCCGCCGAGGCGTTCTCGCCGAACACGGCGGCGGGCGCGTGCCCACGCTGCCACGGTCTCGGCGTCGTGCACGACGTGACCGAGGCGCTGCTCGTCCCGGACCCCTCGTTGAGCATCCGCAACGGGGCCATAGCGGCCTGGCCCGGTGCGTGGCAGGGCGCCAACCTCCGCAGCATCGTGGCGGGCCTCGGCATCGACGTGGACACGCCCTGGCGTCGGTTGAGGAAGCAGGACCGCGACTGGCTGCTCTTCACCGAGGAGCAGCCGTCGGTGCTCATCAAGCCGGAGCGGGACCGGGTCGACTACGGCTACTACGGCAAGTTCTGGAGCGCGCGTCAGCACGTGATGCACGTGCTCGCCGACTCGACCAGCGAGCGGATGCGGGAGCGCGCGCTGCGCTTCGTGGTCGGCGCGCCGTGCCCCGAGTGCCGCGGCAGCGGCCTGCGGCAGGAGGCGCTGGCGGTGACCTTCGAGGGCCTCACGATCGCCGAGGTCAACGCCCTGCCGTTCGCCGCACTCGTGGACCTGCTGCGTCCCACCTCCCGGCTCGCCGAGGCGGGCGTCGCAACCTCGGACGCACAGTCCGGCGGGACGACCGAGGTCGCGGTCCGGCTCTGCACGGACCTGGTCTCCCGGGTCGAGGTGCTGCTCGACCTCGGCCTGGGCTACCTCTCGCTCGGCCGCAGCTCGACCACCCTGTCGCCGGGCGAGGCGCAGCGGCTCCGCATCGCGACGCAGCTGCGATCAGGGCTCTTCGGCGTGGTCTACGTCCTCGACGAGCCCTCGGCCGGCCTGCACCCGGCCGACGCCGAGCCGCTGCTCGAGGTGCTGGACCGCCTCAAGGCGTCCGGGAACTCGCTGTTCGTCGTGGAGCACGACCTGGACGTGGTCCGACGCGCGGACTGGGTCGTCGACATCGGCCCTGGCGCCGGCGAGGGCGGTGGCCGGGTGCTCTACTCCGGACCGGTCGACGGTCTCGAGACCGTCGAGGAGTCGGCGACCAGCGCGCACCTCTTCGGGCGTGCGGAGACCCTCGACCACTCGCCGCGCGAGCCCCAGGGCTGGCTGCACCTGCGCGGCGTCACCCGGCACAACCTGGTCGACGTGTCTGTCGACGTGCCGCTCTGCGTGCTGACCGTGGTGACCGGCGTCTCCGGCTCCGGCAAGTCGACGCTCGTCACGCAGGTGCTCTCCGAGGTCGTGCGGACCCACCTCGGCCAGACCCCCGACGAGCCCGACGAGGAGTCCGCCTCGCTCGACGTCGACGTCGTGGACGCGACGGGGCTCGAGTCGTTCGACCGCCTCGTGCGGGTCGACCAGCGCCCCATCGGTCGCACGCCGCGGTCCAACCTCGCGACGTACACCGGGATGTTCGACGCGGTGCGCAAGGTCTACGCCGCGACCGACGAGGCCCGGAAGCGCGGGTACGGCGCGGGCCGGTTCTCCTTCAACGTCGTCGAGGGGCGCTGCGACACCTGCCAGGGCGAGGGCTTCGTCGCGGTAGAGCTGCTGTTCCTCCCGGGGACCTACGCACCTTGCCCGGCCTGCCACGGCGCCCGCTACAACCCGGAGACGCTCGAGGTGACCTACCGCGACCGGACGGTGGCGGAGGTGCTGGCCATGACCGTCGACGAGGCCGCGACCTTTCTCGCCGACGTGCCGGCCGCCTCCCGGAGCCTCGAGACGCTGCGGGACGTCGGCCTGGGCTACCTGCGCCTCGGCCAGCCGGCGACCGAGCTCAGCGGCGGAGAGGCTCAGCGCATCAAGCTGGCCACCGAGCTGCAGCGGGCCCGCCGGGGGCACGCGCTCTACCTGCTGGACGAGCCGACGACCGGCCTGCACCCCGCCGACATAGCCCTGCTCCTGCGTCAGCTGCACCGGCTCGTCGACGCGGGCAACACTGTCGTCCTGGTGGAGCACGACCTCGACACGATCGCGACCGCCGACTGGGTGATCGACCTCGGCCCCGGGGGCGGTGACGCCGGCGGGACCGTGGTCGCCACCGGCCGGCCGGCCGAGGTGTCACGTGCCGAGGGCAGCGCCACCGCGCCCTACCTCGCCCGGCGGCTGCGATAGGGCCGGTGCATCCTCGGCTACTGTGTCCGGGCGGTGCTCGCACCTCACGGGCCTCTAGCTCAATGGGCAGAGCAGCGGACTTTTAATCCGCGGGTTGTCGGTTCGAGTCCGACGGGGCCCACCACG
>JBDSMW010000102.1:0-17657 GCA_039915665.1 Nocardioidaceae bacterium | reverse complement strand
CTGTCGCGGGCCGCGATCGCGGTGGGCGCCGACGGTGTGATCGTCGACGTGCACCCCGACCCGGAGAGCGCGCTGTGCGACGGTCCGCAGGCGCTGCTCGGCGCGGACCTGCGGGCGCTCGCGCAGGCCGTGCGTCAGCTGCCGCCGGCCGTGGGCCGCGTGGACGCGAGCACGCTGGCGCGAACGCCGGTGGTGCGGGGCTGAGGGCCGCTCAGGCCCAGACGCGCGCGGTGCCCTCGATGGCCTGGAGGTCGCCGAAGCGGTGCTTCTGCGCGGGCTTCTTGCCGTTGACCTTGCCCTGCGTGACGTAGGGCAGGAACACCTCGATGGCGACACCGTCGCGGTGCTCGAGGGCGACCGCGATGGCGTCGCCGTCGCCACCACCGACGTTGGTCACCACCGCGACGGTGCGCAGCGTCGCCGCGTCGGCCTCGAGCGCCTGCCAGCAGAGCTCGTGCACCTCGGCCACGTCGGCGACGCCCTTGCGCTCGGGGAGGTCGGGCTGGACGACGGCCGACTCGCCGTCGTCGGAGAGCACCACCGCGAACGGGTAGAACTCACCCTCCGCGTCGAGCTGCTCCTGGCCGGTGCGCAGCGCCAGGTCGAGCAGGTCGTCCAGGTCGGTCTGGGTCTCGTCGCTGGTCTCGTCGCGCCAGGTGCTCACGCCAGGACCTTCCGCAGCACGGTGGCCGCTGTGTCTGCCTGCTCGCTGCTGACGTCGAGATGGGTGACCATCCGCAGCGCACGCGGGCCGACGGCGGACACGAGCACGCCGTGCTCGCGGACCGCCTCGACCACCGTGGGAGCATCGGGTACGTCGACCACGACGATGTTGGAGTGCACGGCCGAGGGCTCGACGCCGCAGGCCTCGGCGAGGACCTGGGCGTGCTCGTGGTCGTCGGCCAGCCGCTCCACGTGGTGGTCCAGGGCGTACAGCCCCGCCGCGGCCAGGATGCCGACCTGGCGCATGCCACCACCGAGCCGCTTGCGCCAGACGCGGGACTCGGCGATGGCGGCGGCGGACCCGACGACGAGCGAGCCGACCGGTGCGCCGAGGCCCTTGCTCAGGCAGACCGCCAGCACGTCGGCCACCGAGCCGTAGTCGTGCAACGGGGTGCCGGTCGCGACGTGGGCGTTCCAGATGCGGGCCCCGTCGACGTGCACGCCGACCCCGCGCTCGTCGGCGAACCGCCGGACCGCGCGCATGTCCTCGATGGAGCTGACGGCGCCGCCACCGAAGTTGTGGGTGTTCTCCAGGGAGATGGCGCGGGTGGAGACGAAGAACGGCCCCATGTCGGGCGCGAACATCTTCTCGATCGTCTCGAGCTCGACGGGCCGGCCGACCCAGGTGCGCGTGGTCAGCCCGGTGTAGGCGCCGTGCGCCCCGAGCTCGGCCCGCACGATGTGGGCCGAAGCCTCGCAGAGCACCTCCTCGCCCACGCCGACCAGCGTCCGGACGGCCAGCACGTTGGCCATCGACCCGGTCGGGGTGAAGAGGGCGGCCTCCTTGCCGAACAGCCCGGCGACCCGCTCCTCGAGCGCACGAACGGTGGGGTCCTCCCCGTACACGTCGTCGCCGACCTCGGCGCGAGCCATCGCGGTGCGCATCGCCTCGGTGGGCCGCGTGACGGTGTCGCTGCGCAGGTCGATCACGCGTCGGCCTTCTGGCTATCAGGAGTTTGGGCCGACGCGAGCATCTCGGCGACCAGGAACGCCAGCTCCAGGGACTGCACCCGGTTGAGACGCGGGTCGCAGACCGACTCGTAGCGGTGGCCGAGGTCGCCCTCGAGCAGCGCCTCTCCCCCTCCGACGCACTCGGTCACGTCGTCGCCGGTGAGCTCGACGTGCACGCCGCCGGGCCAGGTGCCGAGCGCGCGGTGCACGTCGAAGAAGCCCTGCACCTCGCTGATCACGTCGTCGAAGCGCCGGGTCTTGTAGCCCGAGGACGCCTCGAACGTGTTGCCGTGCATCGGGTCGCAGACCCAGCCGGCGGAGACTCCAGCGGCCGTGACCTTCTCCACGAGGTTCGGCAGCGCCTCTCGGATCCGGCCGGCGCCCATCCGGGTGATGAAGGTGAGCCGACCGGGCTCGTCGTCCGGGTTGAGCTTCTGGGCCAGCGCGATCGCGTCGTCGGGGCTGGTGGTCGGGCCGAGCTTGACGCCGATGGGATTGCGGATGTGGGACAACAGCTCGACGTGGGCGCCGTCGAGCTGACGGGTGCGCTCCCCGATCCAGACGAAGTGCCCCGACACGTCGTACGGCTGGTCGGTGCGGGAGTCGATCCGGGTCATCGCGTGTTCGTACTCCAGGATCAGCGCCTCGTGGCTGGAGTGGAAGTCGACGCGGTGGAACTCGTCGGGGTCGGCCCCGATGGCCTGCATGAAGGTGAGCGCGCGGTCGATCTCCTGACCGAGCTTCTCGTAGCGCTTGCCCACCGGCGAGCTGCGCACGAAGTCGGTGTTCCAGGTGTGCACCTGGCGCAGGTCGGCGTAGCCACCGGTCACGAAGGCGCGCACGAGGTTCAGCGTCGAGGCCGACGAGTGGTACACGTCGACGAGCCGCTGCGGGTCGGGGACGCGGGACTCCGCGGTGAAGTCGAAGCCGTTGACGGCGTCGCCGCGGTAGGCGGGCAACGTCACGCCGTCCCGGGTCTCCAGGTCCGAGGACCGCGGCTTGGCGTACTGGCCCGCGATCCGGCCGAGCTTCACCACCGGCACCGAGGCCGCGTAGGTCAGCACGACCGCCATCTGCAGCAGCACCCGGAGCTTGTTGCGCACGTTGTCGGCGGTGACGCCGTCGAAGGTCTCGGCGCAGTCGCCGCCCTGGAGCAGGAAGGCCTCGCCACGGGCCACGGCGGCCAGCTTGGCCTTGAGGTCGTCGCACTCGCCGGCGAAGACCAGCGGCGGGACGCTGCGGAGCTTGCCCACCGCCGCGTCGAGTGCAGCGGGGTCGGGCCAGCTGGGCTGCTGGGCAGGACCCAGCGCGCGGAGCGCGGCCAGGTCGGGGACGGGCGAGGAAGTCACGCGACCCAGCCTACGGCCCTCGCTATCGTGGGCGAGTGCCCGAGGTGACCGTACGAGACGCCCACCCAGACGACGCTGCGGCTATCGCCGACGTGTGGGCGGCAGCGTCCCCCATGATGGTCCGGAGCGCGGCCCGGGCCGCGGCGGACCTGGTCGAGGACCCGGTCCTCGGGCGGCACCGGTGGGTCGGCCTGCTCGACGGCGTAGTGGTCGGCACCGCCACCGCGCGGCCGACGGGCGGGGCGACCGCGTTCGTGGCCGTTGAGGTCGACCCGTCGCACGGCAGCCGCGGAGTGGGGTCCGCCCTGCTGCGGGCCGCGGTCAGCATGGTGCCGGACGTCACCGAGCTCTCCTCGGTCTGCTCCGGCGAGCCGATCGCCCTGGCCTTCGCGATCCGGCACGGGTTCCTGCCCGTCGGCGAGCACCAGCTCTCCGGGGTCGACCCGGCCACCGTGCCGCCCGTCGGCCTCCCGCCACCCGGGTTGGCCCCCGTGCGGCTCGACGTGCTCGGCGACGTCGACGGCGTGCTGGAGACACACAACCGCTGCGCGGTCGACGACCCGAGCGGGCTGAGCCGGGTCTTCACCCGGGAGACGTTCCTGGCGGACTGGTGGAACAGCCCGGACAACGCCCCGGAGCTGTCCTGGGCGCTGGTCGACCCGACCGGACCGACCCCGGTGGTCGCGGCGTTCACCAGCGTCCAGGTCGACCGCGACCGGCACCGGGCCTGGAGCGCGATGACCGCGACCCACCCCGACCACCGCGGACGCGGGCTGGCCCGCTGGGTGAAGCAGAAGGCGCTCAACGAGGTCGCGGCGGCCGGGGTCCTCGAGGCCCTCACCGCCAACGACGCCAGCAACGTGCCGATGCTCGCCGTCAACGAGGCGCTGGGCTACCGCCCGCGGGCCCGTACCGTGCGGGTGGAACGCCGCCTCGGCCACTGACCGAGCCCTGGTCGTGGACCTCAGCCGCTGAGCTGCTCCGGCTCGCGGAAGCCGGTCTTCTTGGCCGGCACGCCGCGGTTCCAGAGCCAGGTCGGCAACCAGAGCACGACGCCGACGGCCAGCAGGTAGCCCGCCATCTCGTACTGCTGCAGCTGGTCGGAGCTCCGCGCCCACGGCCCGGCCAGGAACGCACAGATCAGCGCGTGCGGCAGCACGTCCTGGTTGGCCAGGTCGTAGAGCAGCCGGCTCGCCATCAGCCTGTTGATCAGCGCGGAGTTGGCCTCCGCGAACATCCCGATAGACGGGAAGATCGTGTCGAACGGCAGACCGGGAGCCCCGGCCGCGACGACCTGGAGGAGGGCCGAACCCTTGGACTCGTCGCGGAGGTTGCCCACCGGCACCAGGGCGACGGCGGTGATCGAGACCAGCACGTAGATCACACCGGTGATGCCCAGGCCGGTCAGCATCATCGGCGGGAAGTCGCGGCGCGAGCTGTGGCACTCCTCGGCCATGTTGACCGAGTCCTCGAAGCCGACCATCGCGAAGAAGGCCAGCGTGGACTTCCTCGGTCGGTGCGGTCATGGTGCCCAATTCGGGCTAGGACCGGGGTGTACCCCCGCCCTGTTCGGAGCGAAACGTCATGTGGGTCCTACAGGCGAAGGCGTCAGGGGCGACGGTGGATGAGCAGCGGCAGCACGGCGTCGGCCCCCGCCCGTCGCAGCACCGCCGAGGCGACCGTCACCGGCCACAGCGAGGACGACCCGTCGACGACGAGCAGCACCGTCCGCCCGGTCACGGCGTCGGCGACCGACGACGCGTCGAGGTGGTCGCGCCAGAACGCCGCCTCGTCCGAGGAGCTGAGCTCGCGCAGGTCCGGCGGCGCGGTCGGTCCGGGCAGCGTCGCCCGGTCGAGCCGGCCGGCCGACGCGATGTGGTCGGCCACCGAGCCGGTCATCACCGGGAGTCCGCCCGTCGTCAGGTCGACCACGACCTCGGGGCGCGAGCGCCACACCGTGCGCCACTGGCTCAGCAGTCGCACGCACGCGTCGCCCACCTCGACGGGAGCGGGGGCGTCACGGGCGAACAGCGCCGCGACGGCCTCGCGCCACTCGGGCGCGTCCGCGAAGACCAGCGTCCGGCCCACATCATGCGCCTCGTCCGCGGGGATCCGGCCGCGCGCGCCGAACGCCCCGCCGGGCCACATCTTGCGGGGCTCGAGCAGGTGCACCTGGCCCCGGAGCAGCGCGGTCACCTTGGCAACGGTCTCGGGCGAGGCCGCACCGGCCAGGGCGTCGGGCAGACCGCCCCGGCAGACCGAGCAGCGTCCGCAGGGCTCGGCGGCCGGGTCGTCGAGCGACTCCTGCAGCAGCTCCATGAGGCAGCGCTCGCCGCGGACGTAGGCGCGCATGATGTCGGCCTCCCGCCGTCGCACCGCGACCATTCCGTCGTAGTGCTCGACGTCGTAGGCCCACTCCTTGCCCGTCGCCTGCCAGCCGCCCTCGAGCCGGTCGACGACCCCGTCGACCGCGAGCTGCTTGAGCATCAGCTCGACCCGGCCACGGCGCACGCCCGACTGCGCCTCGATCGCCGGCACGCTCATCGGCTCCTCGGGCGAGCGGTCCAGCACGTCGAGGACGGACCGGACCTGCTCGGGGACCGGGATCGTCGAGGTCGCGAAGTAGTCCCAGATGCCGGAGTCCGCGTCCGAGGGCAGCAGCACCGCGTGGGCGTGCTCGATCGCGCGTCCTGCCCGGCCGACCTGCTGGTAGTAGGAGACCGGCGAGGGCGGGGCGCCGACGTGCACGACGAAGCCCAGGTCGGGCTTGTCGTAGCCCATGCCCAGCGCCGACGTGGCGACCAGGGCCTTGAGCCGGTTGTCGCGCAGCGCGTCCTCGAGGGCGTGCCGCTGGCCGGCCTCGAGCTTGCCGGTGTAGGCCGCGACGGGGACGGTGTCGCCGTGCACGTCGTGGATCGACTCGGCCAGCCGTTCCGCGTCGGCCACCGTGAGGGCGTAGACGATGCCGGACCCCTCGAGCCGCGGCAGGTGGTCGACCACCCACGCGTAGCGCTCGAGGGGCGACAGCCGCGGCACGACCGACAGCTCCAGGCTGCGCCGGGCGAGCTGGCCGCGGAGCACGAGCGTGGCCTCACCCAGCTGCTGGGCGACGTCCTCGGTGACCCGCTCGTTGGCGGTCGCCGTGGTCGCCAGCACCGGGGTGGCCGGGTTGAGCCGCTGCAGCACGTCGGAGACCCGCCGGTAGTCCGGCCGGAAGTCGTGACCCCAGTCCGAGACGGCGTGCGCCTCGTCGATGACCACCAGTCCCAGCCGACCCGAGAGCCCGTCGAGCACCCGACGGCCGAAACCGGGGTTGGCCAGCCGCTCCGGCGAGACCAGCAGCACGTCGAGCTCGCCGGCCCGCAGGGCGGCCTCGATCGACGACCACTCGTCGACGTTGGAGGAGTTCAGCGTCGCGGCCGTGAGCCCGGCCCGCGACGCGGCGGCGACCTGGTCGCGCATCAGGGACAGGAGCGGCGAGACGACCAGCGTCGGTCCCGCGCCCTCCGAGCGCCGGACGGCGGTAGCGGCCCAGTAGACCGCCGACTTGCCCCAGCCGGTGGCCTGCACGACGAGCACACGGGAGCCGTCCTCGCACAGCGCCGCCACCGCGGTCGCCTGGTCCTCTCGGAGCCGGGCGTCCGGGCCGGCCATCGCCGCGATCACCTGGTCGGCGACCTCGGAGCGGGACCCGGTCAGGACGGAGGTGGTGGTCGACATGCCCCCACCGTAGGTGCGGCGTCCGACAGCGGCCCGACACCCTCCACAGCCCCGGGTTCTAACCGAAGAACACCTCGGCCTCGGCGTACTGCTCCGGCTTGACCAGCTTGAGCTCGCCGGTGCCTTCGGCCAGCGGGACGCGGACGATGTCCGTGCCGCGCAGCGCCATCATCGTGCCGTAGTCCTTCTCGGCTACCGCGGTGACGGCCTGCAGGCCGAACCGGGTCGCGAGCCAGCGGTCGAACGCCGTCGGGGTGCCGCCGCGCTGCACGTGGCCGAGCACGACGGCCCGGGCCTCCTTGCCGGTGCGGTCCTCGATCTCCTTGGCGAGCCGGTCGCCGATGCCGCCGAGGCGTACGTGCCCGAAGGCGTCCTTGTCGCCGCTCACCAACGTCATGTCGCCGCCCTCGACGGGCGTGGCGCCCTCGCTGACCACGACGATCGGCGCGTAGTGCGACTCGAAGCGCTTCTCGACGAAGCCGCACACCTTCTCGATGTCGAAGGGCTGCTCCGGGATCAGCACCACGTTGGCGCCGCCCGCGAGACCGGCGTGCAGGGCGATCCAGCCGGCGTGCCGACCCATCACCTCGACGACGAGGACGCGGTGGTGCGACTCCGCCGTGGTGTGCAGCCGGTCGATGGCCTCCATCGCGATGTTCACGGCCGTGTCGAAGCCGAAGGTGAAGTCGGTGCCGGACAGGTCGTTGTCGATCGTCTTCGGTACGCCGACGACGTTGACGCCGAGGTCGGCCAGCTTGGTCGCGACACCGAGGGTGTCCTCGCCGCCGATCGCGATCAGCGCGTCGACGCCGTTGGCCGCGAGGTTGTCCTTGATCATCTCCACGCCGTTCTCGATCTTGAACGGGTTGGTGCGGGAGGACTTCAGGATCGTGCCGCCGCGCGGCAGGATGCCGCGAACCTGGTCGACGCCCAGCGGCGTGGTCAGGTTCTCCAGCGGACCTCGCCACCCGTCGAGGAACCCGACGAACTCGAAGCCGTACTCCCCGACTCCCTTGCGGACGACGGCTCGGATCACGGCGTTCAGGCCGGGGCAGTCGCCCCCGCCGGTCAGGACTCCCACGCGCATGGTTCGGCTCCTCGGCTGCTCGGCTGTGACGGTCGACAACGACCCTAGCGATGACCGACGGGTAGGGAGCGATGACTCTTCGATCGTTCCAACAGATGAGCGGTCTGCTTGGATGCACGGATGAGCGTGCTGGCCATCGACGCAGGGACGACCGGTGTGACGGCGGTCGTCGTGACGCCCGAGGGGACGATCGCCGCCAAGGGCTACCAGGAGTTCGCCCAGCACTTCCCGCGACCGGGCTGGGTGGAGCACTCCCCCGAGGAGATCTGGCAGGCGACGCTGGAGGCCACCCGGGACGCCCTCAAGGCGTACGACGGCGAGGTGACCGCCGTCGGCATCACCAACCAGCGCGAGACGGTGCTGCTCTGGGACCGCGAGACCCTCGGCTCCCCCCGCCGCGCGATCGTCTGGCAGGACCGTCGTACGGCGGCGATCTGCACGCGGCTGCGCGAGGAGGGTCACGAGGACCGGGTCGCGGCGCTGACCGGGCTGCGCCTGGACCCCTACTTCTCGGGCACCAAGCTGGTCTGGCTCCAGGAGGAGGAGCCGAACACCTGGGCGCTGGTCCGCGACGGCCGCTACGCGATCGGCACCGTCGACTCCTACCTCGTCGCGCGGATGACCCGCGGGACCTGGCACGTCACCGACGTCTCCAACGCGTCGCGCACGCTGCTCTACGACCTGGAGAAGGGTGACTGGAGCGACGAGCTCTGCTCGCTGTTCGGGGTGCCGCGCGACGCCCTGCCGGACGTGGTGCCCTCGTGGGGCGAGATCGCCACCACCGACCCGAAGTCGTTTCTCGGGCTGGAGCTGCCCATCGCGGGCATCGCCGGGGACCAGCAGTCGGCGCTGTTCGGGCAGACCTGCTTCGACGTCGGCGACTCCAAGTGCACCTACGGCACGGGCTCGTTCATCCTGACCAACACCGGCACCGAGGTGGTCCGCTCCGACGCCGGCCTGCTGTCCACCGCGGCCTGGAAGTCGCCCGACGGGGAGCTGACCTACGCCCTCGAGGGCGCGATCTTCGTGACCGGGGCGGCGGTGCAGTGGCTGCGCGACGGCATCCAGATCGTGGGCTCGGCGGCCGAGACCGCCGCCATCGCCGCCACCGTCGAGGACTCCGAGGGCGTGGTCTTCGTGCCGGCGCTGACCGGGCTCGGCGCCCCCGACTGGGACCCGCACGCCCGTGGCCTGATCGTCGGCATCACCCGGGGCACGACCCGGGCGCACCTGGTGCGCGCGACGCTCGAGGCGATCACCTTCGAGGTCCGCGACGTCGTCGACACCCTGCCGTCGAAGACCGCGCTCACGTCGCTGACCGTGGACGGCGGGGCCAGCGCCAACGACCTGCTCTGCCAGCTGCAGGCCGACCAGCTCGGCGTGCCCGTCCAACGGCCGAAGATCGTGGAGACGACCGCGCTCGGTGCCGCGTTCCTGGCGGGCCTGGGCAGCGGGGTCTGGTCGTCGATGGAGGACCTGCGCGAGACCTGGCAGCTGGACCGGACGTTCGAGCCGTCCGGCGACCGCGACAAGGCCGACACCGCGCACGCCCGCTGGCGCGACGCGGTCGAGCGGTCCAAGGGCTGGGCCGAGTAGCTAGTCGGCGTCGGCCTGCGCCCGCTCGAGGGCGTCCCGCGCCGCGGCGTACCTCTCCTCGGCCCGCTCCTTGCGCTCATCGGCGTCGACGGCCTCCTGGTCGAGCGACTCGAGCTCGTGCTCCAGCTCGGCGACCCGGGTGCGGGCCTCCTCCAGCTCCTCGGCCGCCTGCAGCGTGCGGGCCTGCACCTTGGCGACCCGCTTCTCGGCCTTGCGGACCTTGCGCCGGGCCTCGTCCGCGGCCCCCCGCGCCTGCTCGACCACCTGACGGGCGGCAGCCCGAGCGGCCTCCCGCTGCTGCTTCGCCTCGTCGGGCGCCGGCTCCAGGTCCGGTACGACGGACAGCCCGGCGCGCTTCGGCGTGGGCAGGGACCGGGGTCGCGCGGTCAGCCCGATGGCCGCGGGCACCGCGAGGGCGTCGACGACGTCGGCCACCCCGACCCCCGTCGCGGTCAGGGCACCGACCAGCAGCCCGGACCGCACCGCCGCCGCGGCCTGCTCGTCGACCATCGCGGCGTGCAAGGTGCCCTGGACCTGGTCGGCCACCGTCTCGGTCAGCCGCTGCCCGAGGTCCCGGGCCAGCTCGCGGCCCTGCTGGGTGACCGCCGTGGTGAGCGCGCGGCGCTGCCGGGTGAGGTCGCGGAGGGCCTCGCCGTCGAGGTCGGCCTGGGCCTGCCGCAGCGAGGCGCCGAGCTCGAGGACCTGGGCCATCTGCTCGCCCTGGTGCCGCATCATCATGTTCACGACCCACGCCGCGACCGAGGGCTTCTTGAGCTCGGTGACCCGCTTGGCCAGCTCGGGGTCGCCATCAGCCTTGGCCTGCTTGGCCCACTGGTTGCGCGTGCCTGTGAACTCGGCCGGGGCGAGGGCGTACAGCTCCTCGGCGATGCCCAGGAGGGGATCGGTGGCCACGGGCTCAGTCCTCCTCGTCGTCGAGGCCCTGCTCGATGGCGTAGCGCACCAGCTGCACCCGGTTGTGCAGCTGCAGCTTGCGCAGGGTGTTCTGGACGTGGTTCTGGACGGTGCGGTGGGACAGGAACAGCCGCTCGGCGATCTGCTTGTAGCCCAGCCCCTTGGCCACCAGCCGGAGCACCTCGGTCTCCCGGTCGGTCAGCCGGGGCGTTGCGGGGTCCGACCGGGCCTCGGGGGTGTCGGAGAGCCGGCGGTACTCCCCCAGCACCAGCCCGGCGAGGCCCGGGGTGAAGACGGTGTCGCCCTCGGAGACCCGGCCGACGGCCGCGACGAGCTCGGCGCGCGACGCGGACTTGACCAGGTAGCCGGTGGAGCCGGCCTTGACCGCCTCGAGCACGTCCTCCTGCTCCCCGGACGCCGACAGGATCAGCACCCGGCAGGTCGGGTCGTCCTTGACCAGCCGCGCGGTGACCTCGACGCCGTTCGGCGGCGGGATCTGCAGGTCGAGGACGACCACCCGGGGGCGGCAGGCGGCCGCGCGGGTCAGCGCATCGGTCCCGTTGGACGCCGTCGCGACCACGTCGAAGCCGGCCTCGGTCAGGTCGCGGGCGACGCCCTCGCGCCACATCGGGTGGTCGTCGACCACCATGACCGTGATCTTCCCGGTCGTCGTGCCGGTGTCGCTCACAGGCTCGGCCACATGCGGTCCCCGTCCTCGCGCCCGGACGGGCGGTCCAGCGAAGGCTACCGAGGTGGGGTCGGGCGGACGTAGCGTCCACGCCGGTGCAGGAGGGGGTCGCACTCCTCGGACAGCGCGACGTGCTCGACCACCCCGGTGACCAGCACGGACCAGCCGACCTCTGCCGGCTCCCCCTCGAGCCGGACACCGGCCCACGCCGTCGTACCGTCCAGGACCGGGCCCCAGGCGGTGTCGGTCCAGGTCCCGAGCCGGAACACCCCACCGGGCGCGGGGGCGACCCCGGCAAAGGCGTCGGCGAGGTCGCGGTGCTCCCAGGAGAGCAGCGCGACGACGGCCGTCCGCGTCTCGCGGAGCGCGTCCACGAGGTCGGCGTCGGGGTCGAGCAGGCCGAGCACCCGGGCCGGTTCACCGTGCGCCACCACGACCGACGACACCGTCAGGCCGACCCGTGCGGGCCCGCTCCCGGTGGTCCAGAGGCTGACCACGCCGCCGAGCCGCCCGCGGAGCCGCCGGGCGGGATCGCGCCCGGGCTCGGGGTCCGCGAAGGGATGATCAACGTGGATGGTCACGCCGGAAGGCTAGTCCGCGGTCCCGAAGACGTCCGGTCCGAGACCTCCCCGCCGGTCGCCGATTCCAAAATTTCCGATTCACCCCACAAGAAAGTTCAACTTCTCGGCGATCGTGGCCGATACTCATTGCTGAGGGGAGTTGGAATCCAATGGGAACGCTGGGGAGCATCGCATATCTGCGGCCGTGCACGGAGGCTGACGACGCCTTCGTCTACGACGTATTTTGCACGACTTGGGAGAGCGAGGTCGCAGCTCTCCCCAACCAGAACCTGGCTCAGCACGTCCTGCGCATCCAGCACATCGCGCAGGAGCGTCGCTTCGCCGCCCGCTACCCGCAGCACCAGCGCTTCCTCGTCCTCGAGGACGGCGAGCCCGCGGGCCGCCTCTACGTCCACGAGACCGACTCGACGATGCACGTCGTCGACCTCACCCTGATGCCCGGCTTCCGGGACCGAGGCATCGGCACCCGCATCTTCCACGACCTGTTCCGGCACGCCGAGGCGGCCGGTCAGTCGATCACGCTGCGCGTCGAGCGCCGCAACGAGCGCGCCACGATGCTCTACAGCTCCCTGGGCTTCGACCTGGTCACCGTCGACGACCTCGACAACTTCTTCGAGTGGCGACCCACGTCGGTCACCAAGGAGGGCCCGGCCGGGGTCACCAAGGAGGACGCCACGGCGTCCACCAAGGAAGACCGCGTCGGCCTGCTGCACGGGAGCCCCTGACCCTCAGGCCCGGTCGGCGACGACCAGCTCCCACTCGGTCCCCTGACCGGGGGCGGTGGTCAACCGCGCCTCGCCACCGAGGTCGTGCATCCGGCCGCGGATCGACTCGGCCACGCCGAGCCGGCCCTCGCCCCGGGCCGCCTCGACCCGGCCCTCCGCGATGCCCGGCCCCTCGTCCCTGACGCTGACCAGCACCTCGTCGCCGACCTCCTCGACCAGCACCCACGCCGGTGCGTCCGGCCCGACGTGCCGTGTGACGTTGTCCAGGCACGCGCGTACAACGGACACGAGCTCGTCGACCACGCCGCCGTCGAGGTGCACCGGGTGTGCGGGTCCCGAGACCGTCACCGTCCGTGACTGCAGCCGGCCGAGGGTCTCGGCCAGGTCGACCCGTGCCGTCGAGGTGCGGCCGCCGGCAGCGTCGCCCTGGACCAGCGCCCGCAGCGCGACCTCCTGCTCCCCCGCTAGCCGGCCCAGCTCCGCGCCGTCACCACCGAGGTCGGACCCCCGCCGCTGCACCAGCGCGAGCACCTGCAGCACGCCGTCGTGCACCGCGCGCGCCAGCCGGGCCCGCTCCGCCATCCCGGCGGCGATCCGCTCCGCCTCGGCCCGGGCCTCGGACTCCTCCCGGATCAACCCGGTCGAGTAGCCCACCACGCCGGCCGCCAGGAGCAGCAGGAAGATGTTGCCCCAGGTCGTGCCGTTGAGGTTCGTGCGGACCGACAGGTCGAGCAGTGACATCAGCACGGCGGTGACCATGCCGCCCTGCCAGCCCCGCAGCACCGCCCACGCGAGCACGGCCGGGATCACCCAGAAGGACGGCATCGTCGACGCGTGCCGCTCGAGCATCGCGTCGCTCTGCACGAAGGGCGTGGACAGCAGCGCCGCCGCGGCCACCGCGACGTCGAGGACGAGCAGCGGCAGACCCCGCCGGGCGGGCGCGTCGTACGCCCAGGTCGCGAGCAGGGTCCACCCGACGATCACGCCGACGACGATCCAGCCGGCGACAGGGTGCTCGAACTCGCGCCACCGGGCCACGTTCAAGGTGACGGCGTAGGCCGCGACGACGACGCGGAGCACCGCGAGCGCCCGGAACAGGGTGGTCTCCACCTGCTCCGAGACCGGGTCGAGCAGACCCGTGCGGCCAGCCGTTCGCGCCATGGTCAGGAGGCTTTGAGCCCGGTTGCCCCGGTGGTGGCGGGGTCCTCGGCCGGCGGCTCGCCGGGACCGGTGCCGGGCCTGCGCGACTCCTTGTCGAGGGCCTTGGCGCGGGTGGCGTAGATGTCGACGTACTCCTGGCCGGAGAGGCGCATGATCTCGTACATGATCTCGTCGGTGATCGACCGGAGGATGAACCGGTCGTTCTCCAGGCCCTCGTAGCGCGAGAAGTCGAGGGGCGTGCCGAACCGGACCATCGGGCGGGTCACGGCGCCGAACTTCTTGCCGGGCGGGGCCACTACATCGGTGCCGACGACGGCGATCGGGATCACCGGCACCTTGGTCTCGAGCGCCAGCCGGGCCACGCCGGTCTTGCCGCGGTAGAGCCGACCGTCGTGCGAGCGCGTGCCCTCGGGGTAGATGCCGAACAGGCCGCCCTCACCGAGGATCCGCTTCGCGGCCTTGAGCGCACCTTCGGCGGCCGTGGCCCCGGAGCGGTCGATCGGCACCTGACCGGCACCGGAGAAGAACTTCTTCTGGAACCAGCCCTTGACGCCCGGCGTGGTGAAGTACTCCGCCTTGGCCACGAAGGTGACGCGCCGCGACAGCGTCAGCGGCATGAACATCCAGTCGACGTAGGACAGGTGGTTGCTGGCCAGGATCGCCGCGCCCTCGGACGGGACGTTCTCGACGCCTTCGGTCTGTGGGCGGAAGACCAGCTTGAGCAGAGGTCCGAGCAGCACCCACTTGAGCAACCAGTAGAACAACGCCGGACCTCCTCCTCGCGCTCGAACCGCCTGCGAACCCTAGCCTCGCACCCGGCCCCGTGACACCATGCTTACGGCGGTCGAACCGCCGGGACCACGTCCGGTCCCGGCTCATTCAACACCACCGACGCACCGACCGCGCACCTGTCGAGGAGCTCTCCGTTGTCCATCTCCCCCACCGCGGAGCCGTTCTTCGCCGACGCCGCCCCCGACGCACGCGACGGGCAGCGGGTCGGGGTCCTGCTGCTGCAGGGTTTCACCGGGTCGCCGGCCTCGATGGTGCCGTGGGGACGTGCTCTGGCCGAGCACGGCCTGGGCGTCTCGGTTCCCCGCCTGCCCGGTCACGGGACGACCTGGCAGGAGTGCAACCGCACCCGCTGGGCCGACTGGTACGGCGAGGTCGACCGGGCCTTCGAGAAGCTGCGGGCCGACTGCGACCAGGTGATGGTCGGCGGCCTCTCGATGGGTGGATCGCTCGCCCTCCAGCTCGCAGCGGACCGTGGCCGCGAGGTCGCCGGCCTGGTGCTGGTGAACCCGGCGGTCCACACCGACCGCAAGGACGTGCTCGCCCTGCCGGTCCTCAAGCACCTCGTCGGCTCCTTCCCGGGGATCGCGAACGACATCAAGAAGGAAGGCGTCGACGAGCACGGCTACTCCAAGACACCGCTGAAGGCCGCGCACTCGATGATGACGGCCTGGAAGACGGTCCGGGAGGACCTGCCCAAGGTCACCCAGCCGCTGCTGATGTTCCTCTCCGAGGAGGACCACGTGGTCGACCCGTCGTCGGCGCGGATCATCCGTGGCGCGGTCTCGTCTCGGGATCTGAACGAGCACATTCTGGGTAACAGCTACCACGTGGCTACTCTCGACAACGACGCCCCGTTGATCTTCGAGGAGTCAGCCCAGTTCATCCGACGAGTGACCGGACCATGACCTTTCCCGACGACGGCCGCGACGACCCCGGCCAGGACGCGCCCCAGGGCAGCGACGTGCCGCTGGACGAGGACGCCGCCTGGCGGGCCATCGTCGAGAACTACGGCGCCCGGGCCGAGCTCGGCGTCGCTGAGCCCCTGCCGGCGGCGTCGACCGATCCGGCTCCGGCCGTCGAGCCGGCCGAACCCGTCGAGGAGCCGGTCGGGACCAGCCCCTTCGACACCAGCTTCCTCGACGCCCAGCGGGCCGAGCAGGAGCGGGCAGCCGCGGCGTGGCACGACGAGGGTCACTTCGTCCCGCCGGAGCCGCCGCCGGTCCCCGCCACCACCCCCGCCCGTCGGCTGGCCTGGATCGGTCTGTTCGGCGCCCCGGTCCTGATGCTGGTCGCGGTGATCTTCCCACTGACCTACCCCACGTGGGTGTCGATGGGGCTGGTGGCGGCCTTCGTCGGCGGCTTCGTCTTCCTGGTCGCGACGATGGAACGCGACGACGGCGACGGCTTCGGTGGCGACGACGGGGCGGTTGTGTAGGGTCCGCTTTCGCTGGTCGAGCCAGTCGAGACCCGAACGCTAGGAGCACCCGTGCACGTGAGTGAGACCGTCGAGATCTCCGGCCACCTGATCGACACCGGGATCCTGTCCCGCGTGCTCGACGACATCCGTGAGTACGGCGGTGACTGGGTGATCGACAAGTTCGACGTCGGCCACGAGGCGGCCGATCTGTCGAGCGCCCGGATCACGATCTCCTCCGAGGACGACGAGGCACTCCAGCGGCTGCTGATGCGGCTGCAGACCCGCGGGGTCAACCAGGTAGACCCCGGCGAGGCGGAGACCTCGCTGTGCGAGCAGGACGGTGTGTTCCCCGACTCCTTCTACTCCACCACCAACCTGGAGTCCCGGGTCCGCTTGGAGGGTCACTGGGTCCGCGTGGAGAACCCAGAGATGGACTGCGGCCTGATCGCCGAGGGCACGGGTGACTCGCTGCGCGTCTACACGCTGCCGATGGCCGACGTGCAGGCCGGGATGCAGGTGGTCTGCGGCGCGTCCGGGATCCGCGTCGACGTGCCGGTGATGACCAAGGCCGAGGGCTCGTTCGGCTTCATGGAGTCCGACGTCTCCAGCGAGAAGCCGCAGGCCGTGCTGGTCCGGCAGGTCGCCGAGGGCATGCGCGAGGCCAAGGCTGCCGGCAAGAAGGTGCTGTGGGTCGGCGGGCCCGGTGTCGTGCACACGGGTGCCGCTCCGGCCATGGTCGCGATGGTGGACGCCGGCTTCGTCGACGTGCTGTTCGCGGGCAACGCGCTGGCCACCCACGACATCGAGGCCTCCCTGTTCGGCACGTCGCTGGGCGTCGACCTCGCGCAGGGCCGCGGCGTCGAGCACGGCCACGAGCACCACATCCGGGCCATCAACATCATCCGGAAGGCGGGCTCCATCCGGGCCGCCGTCGAGTCCGGCGTCCTCACCGGCGGGATCATGCACGCGCTGGTGACCGGCGGCAAGGACTTCGTCCTGGTGGGCTCCGTCCGCGACGACGGTCCCCTGCCCGACGTCTACACCGACGTGATCGACGGTCAGCGGGCGATGCGGGGCAGCCTGACCGACGTGGGCTTCTGCCTGATGGTCGCCACCATGCTGCACTCCGTGGCCACCGGGAACATCCTGCCGGCGTCGATCCCGCTGGTCTGCGTGGACATCAACCCCGCCACGGTCACCAAGCTCGCCGACCGCGGCTCGTCCCAGGCCCGCGGCATCGTCACCGACGTCGGCCTGTTCCTCGAGCAGCTGGCCAGCGAGCTGGTCGACGGCTACACGACCCGTCGTTCCTAGCCTCAGAGCTCGAGCGTCGCCAGCACCGGCCGGTGGTCGCTGGCCCGGGCCAGCAGATCGGCGGGCAGACCGGGGTCACCGTGCGTCAGGATCCTGACGTCACCGCGCACCAGCAGGGCGTCCAGCCGCTTCTCCGGCCGGTCCGCGGGGAAGGTCCGCCAGGACCGGTCCCCGTGGTCGACGAATCCGGCGACTCGCAGCTCCTCCCACGCAGGGCCGTCTGGCCGCTCGTTGAGGTCCCCCGCGACGACGACCGGACCCCGCAGCGAGCGGGCGACCTCGATCACCCGGTGCACCTCGATCCGACGCCGCGCGGCGTCGAGGCTGAGGTGGCAGGACACCACCCCCAGCAGTCGGCCCTCGATGCGCAGCTGGGCCGAGACGATGCCCCGCCGAGGCTGCCCGAACGGCTGCGGCAGCACGACGGCCTCGCTGGACTTCACCCCGATGCCGGACGCGACCGCCACGACGTTGGAGCCGGCCGAGCGGCCGCCGTCGACGTAGCGCAACCCGGCCTTCAGGGCCAGCCTGCGGCAGTCCCGCCGCCCGACCAGGGGTCGTTTCGGGCTCTCGTTGACGAGGAGTACGTCGGGAGCAACGGCCCGCAGCACGTCGTACAGCGGCTGTCCCCGGCGTCCGCC
>JBDSMW010000094.1:0-22142 GCA_039915665.1 Nocardioidaceae bacterium | reverse complement strand
TCGAAGCGATCGATGGCCCTGTAGGCGCGCAGCAGGGTCTCCTGCACGAGGTCTTCGGAGTCGGCCTGGTTCGAGGTGATGGTGAGCGCCACCCTGAGCAGGACCTCGATCTCGGGCTCCACCAGCTCTCGGAAGGAGGACTTCCGGGTAGCGTCATCCGGGGGTCGGGGGGCTGTCACGACTGGGAAACCCGGTGAACCAGGGAAACTCTTCCCGGGTTGCTTTGCCCTGCTGAGAGCACTGGTGGATCCGACATCGTTGTGTCACTCCTACTGGTTCAGTGCTCAGCACCGGACTCATCAGCTCTCCGAAACTCAAGGATCCCATGAAGCGCTACACGCAATCAGTCCCAAGCGTGGTCGGTTCGCATGCGGACGCCGAGCTGCCGGGATGCTCACAAGGAGGTCACCAGTTCCATGGCATCGGCCCATCGCCAGCACGGCACGGCACGGCACGGCACGGCACGGCACGGAGGACACCATAACCAGCGCCACCAGCATCGAGTTCATGTGGCGCGCCGGCCGCCTCGTTCTCCGGTCTGTCGGGGGGCAGGCCCTAGCTCCACACGCACCGAGACGGAAGACTCACTCTTGATAGGTCCTCAGCCACCGTTGATCGATGGACCGCTTGAGTCGCAGAGCACCAGCGCCGTACCACCACCAGCGTCCCCGGACCGCCAGACCGACGCCACCGCCGAGATCGAGGATCGCCAGTGCACGGCGCTGCGGCTCGTACACCGGCAAAGGTTCCTCTCTAACCCGTGCGAGCAGGCTGCGCTGCAGCACAGGTCCCTGTCGCACCCCGTGCACGCCGACACGGGGCAGCGGACCCGGGAGGAAGCGCGCACAGTCGCCCACCGCGTAGACGTCGTCTCGGTCGACATGCTGGAGGGTCGCCCTCACCGGCACCCCGCGCCCGTCACCGAGTCCGATCTCAGCAAGCAGCGGCGGAGCGGTCAGCCCGGTGGCGAGCAGGGCGACATCGTGGGACATCTGGGTGTCCTCGTCGCAAGCCAGCTGTCGCTCCCCGAGGTCCTGCACCACGCACCCGGTATGCACCACCACACCTCGCGCGGCTAGGAGCCGCACGATCCGCTTGCGCGCGCCTTTGGGTAGGTCCGCACCGACGAGCGTCCCGGACTCGACCAGCTGGACCAGTACGACGTCCGATCGCACCGACAGGTGCGCCGCCAACTCCACGCCGGAGGAACCGCCACCCACAATCGTGACCAGGGCAGCTGGGGGACCTGAAGCTCGCAGCCGGGCACCCAGGTCCGCCAGATCGCTCAACGGCTTCACCCTCACGACTGTCGGATGAACGCGCATGCCGGCCGGCGCCACCACGCTGCCGATGTTGACTGAGAGCACGTCGTAGGACAGCTGGTCACCGTTCGAGGTGACCGCGACCCGCGCATCCGGATCGAGAGACTCCAGTGTGCCCTCGTGAAACTCCACAGCCGACGCGCTGGCCAGAGCCCGCACATCGATCCGTCCAGCGCCGCTGTGCACCGCACCGGCGGCCGTCGCCGATGCGACTCCGCTGTAGTCGAAGAATCGCGGCGCGAGCAGGTGCACTCGATACCCAGCAGCAACCAGGTCGGCGGCGTGCTTCACGACGTACAGGTGGGCGTGGCCAGCCCCGACCAGCAGTAGGACGGGCACTCGGCGACCTCGAGAACTTGAGCGAAAAGGGGATACGGCAGCCACAGGCGAACCCGCGGTCGGCGGACTTGAGGGTACCCGGGCGCGATCAGGCTCGAACCCTCAGCCGGACACTCTGCTCCGCGCAAACCCGTCGCCATCACAGTCCGGGAGCGAGACACCGAACCCGTGAACACCTGCTCCCGCCGCGAAACGAAAGCTATGAGCAGCATCGGCATCGAAGGCCCGTGGTGGGCGGACCGAGTCGGTGCTGCGACCCCTTCGCCTCGACGCTCGTCTCTGTTTGCCCTCTACGCCGCGACCTGTGGCAGGACGGCCCTAAAACAGTCGGGTTCATCGCGCATCGACTCGAGCTGGCCGACCTGCGCCACCGTCTCCGTTGCCTGGCTGGCCAGCTGACCCTCGACCCGGTCCTCCGCGCACCTTGCCGACGGGACGACAACCAGCGAAGGAAGTGGGCCATGACCTACGTCGCCGATTGACGCCGAGGTCGGCGACATCGCCGAGGCGGCCGAACAAGCCCCGACGGACGCCTCGCTCTACGAACGTCTCGGCGGCGGGTCGATCCCAATGCAATGCCTGTGACTGCTGCCCATGACGGGTGGGCAGGTCAAGGCGTCAACCAAAATCAGGGCACACCCCTGAAACCTGCTTGTTCCAATCGCGGACGTGTGCACTCCACCGCGTGCGGGTCACCTCGTCATGCCGGCGCGGTGAGCACATCCATGGCCAGTGAGGCTTTGGCCATCCGTCCGGGTTGGCCGGGGAGGAGGGCCATGACGTGAAGGGCAGCACGTGGCACATGTCGCGGTTCGCCCGGCCACCCGTGGGCCGTCATCACGCCTTGGGCGAGTTGCTCGAGGGTGCGTGGGTCGGGTCCTGTGACGTCCATGGTTTGGCCACGCAGCTCCGGGTCGAGGACGGCACGGACGACCTGGGCGGCCACCTCGTCGACTGGCGTCCACGCGAAGGGGGTATCGGCGCGCCCGAACACGGCGGGTCGGTGACGACGTCCGGCTGTCTGCTCGAGGATCTCCACCCAGGTCTCCTCGAACGCGTCGGGGCGGATGATCGTCCACGGAATCCCGCTTCGACGTAGGTGCTCCTCGGCGGCATGCTTCATCCTGAACAGCTGCATGGGGCTGTCGGGAGCAGCGCCCAGCACCGAGACCAGGACCACGTCCGCGCCGGCTCGTGCGGCCGCGTCGATGAACGCGATGTTGCCGTCGCGGTCCACACCTGCTGGCGCCTGGCGCGGGAACCCGGTGACGCAAGAGACGGCGACCGAGACTCCGGCCAGGGCGTGGTCGGTGATGTCGCGCAGGTCGCCGTCGGCGTGCCGGCTGAGGGCGTGCACCCTTGCTCCGCGCGTCTCGAGCAGGTCGACCACACGCGACCCCAGCCGCCCGGTCCCGCCGGCCACCAGGAACATCAGGTCAGGATCCGTCGTACCGCGGCGTCCGCGTCAACGTCGGCGCGGTCGCCGCCATTGGGGTTGTCGACGGGCTCGAGGTAGAACCGTGCCGCGGCCGCGACGCCGTCGTGCACGGTGAAGACGATCGGTCCGCACATCAGGTGAGGTGCACCGTCGGCGCGGGTGCCCCGCATCTCCCACTCGGTCCAGACAGTGTCCCCGTCTTGGGCTGATGCGACGAGGGTGGCGTTGTGGTCCGGGACGCCGGCAAAGATCTGAGCCCAGTTTCGACGTACCTGGTCCTTGCCGATGAACCCGCGGCCCGGGTGGGCGGGTGTCTGGTTGACATAGTCGTCGGCGAAGCAGTCCACCACCTGCGCGACCATCCTGCTGTTGGTAGCGTCGCAAAGTTTGAGTGCAAAGGCTGCGTGCTTCATCTACCCTCCTGAGCTTTTTGGATACAGTGCTGTGTATCTAATAGTGAGGATGACCCTGTTGAGCTCACCAGTCAAGGTCCGCAACTACGACGCATCCCGACGCAGACTCAAGGCTGAGCAACGTCGGCACCTCGTCCTGGATGCCGCGCAGATGCTGTTCTTCAGTCAGGGGTACGCCGCGACGACGGTCACCGGGATCGCCGAGGGGGCCGGAGTTTCACCCGAGACGGTCTACAAGGGGTTCGGCGGCAAGCCCGGACTCGTTCGAGAGCTGCGCGCCCACGCACTCCTCGGCGCGGGACCGGTCCCGGCCGAGAATCGTTCGGATCAGTTGCGCGACCTGGCAGATCCGCGGGCCGTGGTGAGGGGGTGGGCGAAGCTCGCCGGTGAGGTAGCACCCCGAGTGGCCCCGATTCTCGGTCTGGTACGCGAAGCGGCGCTGCTCGACCCCACCATGCGGGCGCTGGCCGACGACCTGGATGCCGATCGGCTCCGTCGCATGCGCGCCAACGCCCGCTTCCTCGCCGACGCAGACCACCTCCGCCCCGGCGTCTCCCGAACCCAGGCCACCGACGTCCTGTTCGCTGTGTCGTCACCGGAGATGTACGACCTCCTCGTCACCCGACGTGGCTGGTCTGTGCGCCGCTACACCGGCTTCGTGGCAACCACCATCGAGAACGCCCTGCTCTGACCCCAGCCCCCCCCTACTTCACGACCTCGCTGAGTGTCCTCGAAAGCCGCGACGTGCGCGCGCTCCAGACTCACGTCGTAGCGGCTCCCTCCTGTTGTCGACCGGTCGGGCGTAGCGTCTTTCGGGCGGGTCCGGTGGCGGTTCTGCTCACCGAAGGACGCGTCCAGGTGTGCGGTGCCAGTCCAGGAGGCTAACCTGTTGCGACCTGCGAAGCGCGAGACGTCGCCGACGTCGGCCAAGACCCGAGCGGCCACCACAGGTCCGACTCCGTGGAGGTCCATCAGGTGCGAGCCGCGAGCAAGCACAATCGCTGTGAGTTCGGCTGTGGACTTCTTGATCTTGGCTGACCGGTGGTGACGTCGCGGTTGGCCTGTCGCAAAGAGCGTCTCGTACTGGTCGACAACTTCGATGGTCGCCGACAGCTTGTGGGGATCAACCCCGATGGTCACGTGGTTCATGGGCCGCTCCCACCTGTGTTCGTTCCCGCCGCGGAAGGCGAGGTGGGCATTGCTACTACAAGCAGGGCAGTCCCTTCTTGGCCACGCCTCGTCACGGTGACCGACCGGACGCAGACCGATGGCGAGCCACACCCACGAACGGGTGGGCAGCCGCGTGGAGCGCTTCCCGCCGATCATCTGGACCGAGTCTGGCCCGACGCCGGTCTAACGGAATCGTCCCGTAGCCGTGTGTTGGACTGCAGAGTCATCAGTGGCTGAGGTCGGGCTCAGGACTCCCCGAGGATGGCATCGGTGATCACCTGTTCGAGCCACTCACGGTAGGACCGCTCGGACCAACCACCGGTGTCGCGCATCAAGAGGTGTACCTCGGGGGAGGTGAGGGTCCACACGACCTGTGTGGCACGGTTCGCCGAAAGACCGGCTCGCAGCGGACCGTGTGCGGCGATCCAGCCCACGATCGTGCGCATAGCCATACGGCGCTGGCGCACCTGGATGTCTTCCCGCAGCTCGACCGCCTCCTGGTCGACTGCGGCTGCGCTGCGCAGGATGTCGTCGAGAGGCCGGATGCGTTCGAGCTGGCCGGAAACTCCGGCGGCCAGCATCCTGACCTGCGTGCGTTGATCGGTCTCTTCGCGCAACGCCTGCGGTCCGGCACGGTCGAGGAGCGGCACCGGGGCATCATCGCCGCCGACGGCGACGTCGAGGACCGCCTTGAGCAGTCCGATCTTGGAGCCGAACGTTTTGTAGACCGTGTCGACGGAGACACCGGCCGTGCCGGCGATCACCGACAAGGACGTACTCGCGTAGCCGGTCTCGAGGAAGTGCGCGGTGGCGGCTTCGGTCAGTTGGCGCCTGGTCGTGCGGGCACGCTGTGCACGCACGGGCGAGTGGTAGGGCCGTCGACCTCTTGACACGGCATCGTCATCAGGCACATATTCATGATAGTCGTACTAGATTCATTATGGCCGCGGACACGCGGAGTCAGGAGCTTCGCCGTGGAGGTCGCTCACCCTTCCCTCGAGGTCATGCGCCGCATTTTCGACGAGGGATTCGCTATCGGCAATGACGCGATCGTCGACGAACTGTGCTCGCCGGATCTGGTGGAACACCAGTTCGGCCTCGCAGCCGCCGGCGCGGAGGCGATCGCTCATCTGAAGGCCGCCATCCGCGACGTGCACGATGCGGTCCCCGACATGCGCTTCACCATCGAGGATTCCGTCATCGACGGCGACCGCGTGTGGGTTCGGGTGCGGGCGCGCGGCATCAATACCGGCCCGTTCTTCGGCCCACCCTCGAACCAGCCGGTCGACTTCACCGTGTTCGACCAGGCGCGCGTCCTCGACGGCCGGATCGTCGAGCACTGGGGCGTCCCCGACAGGTTTGCGCTTCTCGCGCAGACAGGAGTGCTTATGCGCATGGGGTGAAGAAGTCCGAGAAACCGGTCATCGGCCCTGACATGCGCCACGTGCTTGACCACACCCAGACCCGCCCAGACCGACGCGTGGCATCTCGACTTGCTCGATCGCGGAGCTCCGCGCCACCTCACCACGTACGTCTTTTCCCCGCGTATGGCGGCCTAGCAGCGGCCCGGTGGGGCGCGGGGGCGAGTAGCAGGACACCGCGTTGCGTGAGCGGGCCACCGGGATGGCCATCGAGCTCCGCCAGGATCCGGCTACGAGGCGCGGGCGATCCGTCGGCCCGCCTCATTTGCAGGTGTCGGCTTGGATGGAGCGAAGGCCGAGGACCGAGGACAGGAACAAGACCATGAGTGTCGACGTACGGAATCTTCGCCGCGTAGCGACGGCGTCTGCAGCCGTCGTCACGGTCGTCCAGGCGGCGGCCGCAGTCAGCGGTCTGCGTCGCGGCCGCCGTGACTACGCCGACGGTGCCTGGGGTCCGGGGTTGGCGGCAGTGGCGCTCACCAGCGCTGCGTTCGGCAACGGAGACCCTTGGCGTCGCTGGTTCTTGGCCTCGATGACGGTCGGCTGGGCGACACGTCTCGAGAGTCTGATGATCCAGCGCTTGCGCAAGACCGATGATGAAGACGCTCGCTACACCGAGTTCCTCGACGGTGACTCGACGGTCGCGGTGCTGGTCAAAGTCTTTGCCACCCAGGGACTGGCCCAGCTGCTCGTCTCCGCCCCGATCCAGCTGGCCGCGGCCAGTCAGCTGCCGCGGACGCCTCGCCGACTGCTGTTTCCCGTCGGGGTGGCCGTCATGGTCGCCGGGGCCGTCGTCGAGGCCACCGCTGATCGTCAGAAGGCACGGTTCATGGAGCGTGACCGTGATGATCGGCCCGACGTGCTCGACAGCGGTCTGTGGGGGTGGTCCCGACACCCGAACTACCTCGGCGATTCAGTGTTCTGGGACGGCGCGTGGCTCGCGGCCGCTGCCTCGGCCCCCGGCGCCTGGACGGCACCGGCGCCCCTGGCCATGAGCTACCTCCTCATCTACGCCACCGGGGCCAAGCGCACCGAGGAGCGCATGCAGGAGCGACCTGCCTACCGCTCCTACCAGGAGCGCGTGGCCTTCTTCTTCCCACGTCGTCCTACCACCAGCTGAGCCCCCGCATCGAATCCGGGGGCGTACTGCTCCATCGGGGACTGCATCCGATCCGCGAATCGCTCGAGGTCGTCGCGATCCCAGACGCCACGGACGTCGCCCGGTCCGGCGTCCCGGCTCGCGTGCTGGAGGACGTGGGTATAGGCCCAGTGCGCTTCTGTCCCGACGGGCGACCGTGTCGGGTCCGAGGTGGTCATCTGTCCCGTGAGCATGAAGGGGTGGGCGGGGATGGCGTTGGCGGCGACCTCCAAGGCACGCGCGGTGCGCGCCGGGAGGTCCTCGACCCTGACGAGGCCGCCGTACAGCCTAGAGGCGACGACGTCGGCGATGAGGGCGCGCCCGCGTCAAGAACGGCGACACCGGGACCGTCGAGCTCGTACACCAAAATGGCAAGCCAAGCCACCGGCGACCCACCAGAGTCCTCCTCGTCGTCGTCGAGCCGGCAGCCCGAATGGATTCCGCGCAATGCCTTCCAGGTCCCGTCGCGCCGCATCTGAACAACGCCAGGTGCCCTCACCCTGGTCGAGGACGTCGTCAGTTTGCTCGCCAGCCCAGTCGACCGACTCATGCTGACCACCGTCGATGTTCCGAGCGGGTCCGGTCCACGAGAAGCACCTCGTACCGTTCCGCGCGAGGCTGCTCAACGGCCTCTCCGTGAACTGGATCGCCCGGTCAGGTACGTCTGAGAGGCACCCTCGAAATCCAACCGACGTTCTGCACACCATCGCCCTCCCCCATGAGTGAGGGTTCGTCGGAAGCGGTTCGAGCGCAGCCTCAGCGGCCGCTCACGAGCGAGCGACCGACAGCGCCCGGTCCAGCATCTCGATGCCCTCGCGGGCCTCGTCGGGGGTAATGGTCAGCGGCGGCACGGCGTGGATCCGGTTGAAGTTGGCGAACGGCAGCAGGCCCTCGACTCGGGCGGCGGCGAGGATCGCGGCCATCTCCGGGCTGCTACCGCCGTACGGCGCGAGGGGCGCGCGCGTGCCTCGGTCCTCGACCAACTCCAGGGCCCAGAACACGCCGGTCCCCCGCACCTCGCCGATGCACTCGTGCTTCTCGGCGAGCGCCCTCAGCCCGGGACCGAAAACCTGCTCACCCAGCCGGGCCGCAGCTGCGACGACGTCCTCGTCCTCCATCGCGCGGATGGTGGCCACGGCCGCAGCGCAGGCGAGCGGGTGTCCGGAGTAGGTCAGGCCACCGGGATACACCCGGTCGGCGAACGTCTGGTAGACCGCATCGCTGATCGCGACGCCGCCGAGCGGGACGTAGCCGGAGTTGACGCCCTTCGCGAAGGTCAGCAGGTCCGGGACGACGTCGTCGTGCTCGACGGCGAACCAGCGGCCGGTGCGACCGAACCCGGTCATCACCTCGTCGGCGACCAACAGGATCCCGTGCCGGTCGCAGAGCTCGCGCACGCCGCGCAAGTAGCCCGGTGGCGGCACCATGATCCCGGCCGTGCCGGGGATCGGCTCGAGGATGACGGCCGCGATCGTCGATGGGCCCTCCAGCGCGATGACCTGCTCGAGGTGGGCCAGCGCGCGCTGGCACTCCTCGGCCTCGGTCTGCGAAGAGAACGCGCTGCGGTACAGGAACGGCCCGAAGAAGTGCACCGTGCCCGCCGAGCCGTGGTCGCTCGCCCAGCGCCGGGGGTCCCCGGTCATGTTGACCGCCAGGTGGGTCCCGCCGTGGTAGGACCGGTAGGTCGAGAGCACCTTGTGCCGGCCCGTGTGCAGCCGGGCCATCCGGATGGCGTGCTCGTTGGCGTCCGCACCGCCGTTGGTGAAGAAGATCCGGTCCAACCCGTCAGGGGTGTGCGAGGCCACGAGTGCAGCGGCCTCCGAACGGGCGGCGTTGGCGGTCGACGGCGCCACCGTGCACAACGTGGCAGCCTGCTCCTGGATCGCGCGCACGACCCGCGGGTGCTGGTGCCCCAGGTTGGTGAAGACCAGCTGCGAGGTGAAGTCGAGGAAACGGTTGCCATCGCCGTCCCAGACGTAGGAGCCAGCGGCCTTGGAGACCACCATCGGGTCCAGCGACGCCTGGGCGGACCAGGAGTGGAAGACGTGCCGGCGGTCCAGCTCGTAGGCACGCTGGGGGTCGGTGGGGATGTCGCTGGGCTCAGGCATTCTGCGGAAACCCTAGCTCGAGACCGCCGTCGGGACGGTTGGCCGGGTCCACCCACCGTGAGGTGACGACCTTGCCGCGGGTGAAGAAGTGCACACCCTCCGTGCCGTGCGCGTGCGTGTCGCCGAACAACGACCGCTTCCAGCCCCCGAAGGAGTAGTACGACACGGGAACCGGGATCGGCACGTTGACGCCGATCATGCCCACCTGCACGTCGGTCTCGAACCGCCGGGCGGCTCCCCCGTCGTTGGTGAAGATCGCCGTGCCGTTGCCGTACTCGTTGCCGTTCACCAGGCGCAGGGCCTCGTCGTACGACGCGACGCGCACCACGCACAGCACCGGGCCGAAGATCTCCTCGGTGTAGATGTCCATCTCGGGTTGCACGTGGTCGAACAGCGTCGGGCCCAGCCAGAAGCCGTCCTGCTCCCCCTGCGGCTGCACCTCGCGGCCGTCCAGCACGACCTTGGCGCCGGCCTCCTCGCCGGAGCGGATGAAGCCGGCCACCCGGTCGCGGTGCGCCTCGGTGACCAGCGGCCCCATGTCCGCGTTCGCGGTGGCTTCGCTGCGACCGTCGCCGACCACCAGGCCACGCGTGCGCTCGGCGATCCGGGCTACGAGGTCGTCGGCCACCGGGTCCACCGCGACCAGGACGCTGATCGCCATGCACCGCTCCCCCGCGCTGCCGTAGCCCGCGTTGACCGCGGCGTCGGCGGCCAGGTCGAGGTCGGCGTCGGGCAGCACGACCATGTGGTTCTTGGCCCCGCCGAGGGCCTGGACCCGCTTGCCGTTGCGGGTGGCCTGCTCGTAGACGTACTGCGCGATGGGCGTCGAGCCGACGAAGCTGATGGAGGCGACCTCTGGGCTCTCCAGGAGCGCGTCGACGGCCACCTTGTCGCCCTGGAGGACGTTGAAGACGCCGTCTGGTAGGCCGGCCTCCTTCCACAGCTCCGCCATCCACAGGGCGGCCGAAGGGTCCTTCTCGCTGGGTTTGAGGACCACGGCGTTGCCGGCGGCGATGGCGACGGGGAAGAACCACATCGGGACCATGGCCGGGAAGTTGAAGGGGCTGATGACGCCTACCACACCCAGCGGCTGGCGCAGGGAGTGCACGTCGACGCCGGTGGAGGCCTGCGGCGAGTGACCGCCCTTGAGGAGGTGGCCGATCCCGCACGCAAACTCGACGACCTCCTGGCCGCGGGCGACCTCGCCGAGGGCGTCGGAGTGCACCTTGCCGTGCTCGGCGGTGATCAGCGCGGCCAACTCGTCCTTGCGGGCGTTGAGCAGCTCGCGAAACGCGAACATCACCTGGGTACGACGGGCGAGCGACGTCGAGCCCCAGGACTCGGCGGCCCGGGAGGCTGCTGCGATCACGACGTCGGCGTCGGCCCGGTCGGCCAGGGCGACCCTGCCGGTGACCCGTCCGGTCGCCGGGTTCGTCACGTCTCCGGTGCGCTCGGACGTGCCGGCGAACCGGGAGCCGTTCGCCCAGTGCTGGATCACTTCGGTCATCTCAGTCTCCTTCGTCGGCAACAACTCCATCCTGTCTCACCAGGCGCAGGAAGGGGCCCGACAGAATGTAGGGTCGGAGACCCATCGCGGACACACTGTCAGACGGAGGGCCGATGTCCAGCCTGACCATCAGCGAGGTGCTGGCGATGCCGCTGCTCCGGCGCTCCCACCCCGTCGTCCTCGCCGGCGAGGACCGGCTGGACGAGCCGGTCCGCTGGGTGCACGCCACCGAGCTCGCCGACATCGCGCCGCTGCTGCGAGAGGGCGACCTCGTGCTGAGCACCGGCATCGCACTCCCGGAGGCACCGGTCGAGCTCGCGGAGTTCGCGGCCAGCCTGCGCGACGTCGGCGCGGTCGGCCTGATGCTCGAGCTCGGACGCCGCTGGACCGTCGCACCGCCGGCGCTTGTGGACGCCTGCCGCACGCTGTCCCTACCGCTGGTGTCCCTGGGGCACGAGGTCCGATTCGCCGCCATCACCCAGGCCGTCGGGGAGCGCATCGTCGACGACCAGCTGACCGAGCTGCGTGACGCCGAGCGGATCCACGAGACGTTCACCGAGCTGAGCCTCGCGGAGGCGGGACCGTCGCAGATCCTCGCGGAGGTCCAACGGCTCTCGGGGGCTGCGGTGGTGCTGGAGAGCGAGCACCACCGGGTGCTGGACTACGTGGCCGGCCAGGGGGACGTCGCGGACTTCGTCGCGGACTGGCAGGGCCGATCGCGGGCAGTGCGGTCGGCCGAGCGGACCTCGTGGGACGAGCGGAACGGGTGGTTGCTCACCCGGCTCGGGACAGCGTCCCGGGGCTGGGGGCGACTCGTCCTGCAGTCCACCTCGCGACCGCCGCAGCGGCTGGTCGTGCTGGTGGAGCGGGCGGCCGCTGCTCTGGCCATGCACCGGCTGCAGGACCGGGACCGGGACAACCTGGTCCGCCGGACGCAGGCGGAGCTGCTGCGGGCGCTGGGAGCCGGAGACCCGTCGACGGACCTGCTGCGCCGCTGCGAGCTCGCCGGCTTCCCGACCGCACGCCGCCGGTTCGCGGCACTGGTCGTGCGGCCCCGCGAACGAGCCGGCCGGGAGACCCCGCCAGGCGAGCGGTCGGTGCCCGAGGGACTGCTGTCGGCGGTCGTGCACGCCACCCACGAGCTCGGCGTCCCGGCCCTCGTGGGCGAGCTCGACGGCGACGTCCGGGTGCTGCTGTCCCTGGGCTCCCGGGACGGGGCCGATGACCTCGTCGAGACCCTCGTCCGCCAGGCGCTGCGGCAGACGCCGGTCGTGGCCGGGGCCGGTCGGGTGGCGCCCGACGCCGCGTCGGTCGACCGCACCCTGCGCGAGGCCCAGCAGGTCGTCGACGCGGTGCCCGAGGCAACCGACCACGCGGCACGGCTCGTGCACCGGCTGGAGGACGTCCACCTGCGCGGGCTGCTCAGCCTGCTGGGCGAGGACGACCGCGTCCGGCTCTTCGTGGCCCGCGAGCTGGACGGGCTGCGCAGCCACGACGAGAAGCACGGCACCACCCTGCTCTTGGTTCTGCGGGCGTTCGTGGAGCACCCGCAGAGCAAGTCGGCCGCCGCGGCCGCACTGCACCTGTCCCGGCCCGCGTTCTACGCCCGGCTCGCCCAAATCGAGCAGGTGCTCGACGTACGCCTCGACGACCCGGACATCCGCGTCTCGCTGCACGTCGCCCTGATCGCGGAGGAGATCGTCGGTGCCTCGGGATGAGCCGTCAGTCGACGACCGGGGGCTCCAGCACCCGAGGGGTTCCGCCGAGGCTCCGGACGTGCAGGGCGATCTCCTCGAGGCTCGCCACCCACACGTCACCGAACTCCAGCGCCCGGCCGATCACCCGGTCCAGAGCCAGCGCCCGCGAGGGCCGGCCGGACAGAAACGGGTGGTTGGTCAGCGTGGAGCAGCCCCCGACCTGGCGCATTGCGTCTAGCTCCAGGGTCCACATCTCCTCGACCTTGGTGGGGCTGGCGATGTAGCCGTCCCCCGAGACACCGGGCAGGAAGCAGTACTGCTCCCAGTCGTCGAGCGCCCAGTGGATCGGGACCTCCACGATCGAGGCGACGCCGCCGACCCCCGAGACGCTGAGCTCATAGGGGTGGTCGGCGTCCATCAGGCTGGAGTCGTAGAGGAATCCCCGCTCGGCCAGCAGCCGGGGGGTGGCCCAGCTCGGCTCCCACATCGGCGCGCGGTAGCCGCTGGGACGGACTCCCGCGACCTCCTCCAGTGCGGCCAGGCCGCGGTCGAGGTAGCCCGCCTCGGTCTCCTGGTCGACTCCCTCCAGGGTCTCGTGCAGGTAGCCGTGGTGCGCGACCTCGTGACCGGCCGCCACGATGTCGCGGACGACACCGGGGTAGCGGTGCGCGGTGTAGCCCGGCACGAAGAAGGTCGACCTGACCCCCCGTCGCTCCAGGAGGTCCAGGATCCGGGGCACCCCGACGAGCGGCCCGTAGGACTGGTGGCTCATCACGCCAGGACGCGAGGCCGAGGACGGCTGCTCGAACAGGACCGCGGACTCCGCGTCCACGTCGAAGCTGAACGACGCCGCGGCGCGGTACCCCTCGGGCCAGGCGACCGGTGTGGCCGGTGTCGGGCCGGTCACCGGCGGGCCAGCGCGAACAGCGAGCAGAACTCGTAGACCAGGTTGGCCGCCGCGACGGCGGTGATCTCCGCGTGGTCGTAAGGCGGGGAGACCTCGACCACGTCGGCGCCGACGAGCCGTGTTCCCTCGAAGCCGCGCACCAGTGCCAGCAGCTCACGGCTGGTCAGGCCGCCCGCCTCCGGGGTGCCGGTCCCGGGTGCGAACCCGGGGTCGAGGACGTCGATGTCGATCGACACGTAGACGGGCGCGTCCCCGACCCGGTCACGGATCATCTGGATCACCCGGTCGACGCCGTACCGGTCCATCTCCCGGGCGTGCACGATCTTGAACCCCATCGCGGCGTCGTCGCGCAGGTCCTGGGCGGAGTAGAGCGAGCCGCGGATGCCGACGTGCATGGTGCGGTCGGGGTCCAACAGGCCCTCGTCCCACGCCCGGCGGAACGGCGTCCCGTGCGTGTACGGCGCCTCGAAGTAGGTGTCCCACGTGTCGAGGTGGGCGTCGAAGTGCACCATCGCCAGGGGGCCGTACTGCGCATGCAGAGCCCGCAGCGCCGGCAGGGCCACCGTGTGGTCACCTCCCAGGAGCACCACCGAACGGCCGTCGGCGGACAGGTCGCGGACACCGGCCTCGATCTGCTCGAGCGCGGCCGGGATGTCGAACGGGTTGGCCGCGATGTCGCCGGCGTCGACGACCTGCACCCCTGCGAACGGCGCGACGTCCAGGGCCGGGTTGTAGGGCCGCAGCAGCCGGGACCCCTGCCGGATGTATGACGGACCGAACCTGGCACCCGGCCGGTAGGTCACCCCGGAGTCGAACGGCACGCCGACGATCGCGACGTCGTGTCGCTGCACGTCCTCGATCCGCGGCAGCCGGGCAAACGTCGAGTGCCCGGCGTACCGCGGCACCTGGAGGCCGTCGACCGGTCCGACGACACCGTCGGACCCGATGCGCGGCACCTCCGGGCCCGCAATGTGCTCGCTCATGCCCGGCTCCTTGTCGACCCACCGTTGACCTGCACGACCTGACCCACCATCGACGCCATCCGCGGGTCGGTGAGCATCGCCACCGCCGCCGCGATCTCGTCGGGCCGGCCCACTCGGCCCATCGGGATCTCCGCGCCGTACCGGGCGACCATCTCCTCGCGCGGGATGCCCTCCGCGGCGGCGTCCACCTCCAGCTGAGGGGTGTCGACCACCCCGGGCGCCACCGCGTTGACGATGATCCCCTCGGGGGCGAGCTCCCGGCCGAGCGTCTTGGTGAGGCTGATCAGGCCTGCCTTGGAGGCGCTGTACGCCGTGGCGCCCGGCCAGCCGATCACACCCCACTCCGAGGAGATCACCACGATCCGGCCGAACCCGGCCCGGCGCATGCCGGGGAGCACCGCCTGGACCAGGTGGAAGGTGCCACCGAGGTTGGTGTCCACCACCCGCCACCAGTCGTCGAGGTCGTAGTCCTCCACGGCGCCCATGGACATGTAGGCGTGGTTGACCACCAGGACGTCGACGTCGCCGAGGTCGGCCACCATCGCCGCGACGGCCGCAGGGTCGGACACGTCGGCGACCGCCGGGATCCCGCTGATCTCGGTCACCAGGCCGGTCACCCGCTCGTCCTCGACCAGGTCGTTGACCGCCACGGTGGCGCCCTCGGCGGCGAGCCGGATGGCGACCGCGCGGCCGATACCCTGACCGGCCCCCGTCACCAGGGCGCGACGGCCCTGGAGGCGTGGCTGCACTCAGATCACCGCCCCGGCGTTCGGCGACACGATCTCGCCGGTCACGTACGTCGCCTCCTCGGCCAGGAACGCCACGGCGAGCGCGATCTCGTACGGCGACACCAGCCGACGCAGCGGCAGCGTGTCGAGGTACTCCGCGTCGCGCCACGGCGAGTCCGCAGCGAGCATCGGGGTGTCGGTGGGGCCGGGGGCGACAGCGTTGACACGCACCCCACGGCCCGCGACCTCGGCGGCCAGGCTGCGGACGAAGCCGATGACGGCACCCTTCGCGGCCGCGTAGTGCGCGTCGCCGTCACCGCCTCCAATGGCGAGCTCCGAGGTGACCGCGACGATGCTGCCGTCCCCGCGCCCGAGCATCCCGGGCAGGACAGCGCGGGCGAGGTTCAGCGCGCCGCCGAGATGCACCCGGATCATCCGGTGCCACTGCTCGGAGCTGATCTCGGCCACCGGCACGATCGCGTAGTGCCCGGCCGCGGAGACCGACGCCTCGACCGGGCCCAGGTCGCGCTCGACCTCCCGGACCGCGTCCGTGACGGCGCCAGGGTCCGATACGTCGACGACGAGGCCGGCGGCCCAGGTCGACGGGCCGAGGTCGAGGCCCGCCACCCGCCAGCCACGCTCGGTCAGCACCCCCGCGACCGCCGCGCCGATCCCGCTGGCGGCGCCGGTGACGACGGCCACCCGGCCCTCCCCGCTCACGCGACGACCTCATCGTCCGCGTCGTAGACGTCGGAGGTGGTGATCCTGCTCCGGACCGATGCGTAGATGGCCCCACCGACCACGGCGAGCACCAGCACGGCCAGCACGATCGACCAGTTCAGGATCGGCTGGTCGGGGTAGAAGTTCCGCGGCCAGGCGATGTTGACGAACTCGAAGAGTGCCCACAGCAGGGCCACCACCGAGAGCACCCGCCCGCCGCGGCCCAGGTCGAACTGCCCCGGACGCCACCCGCCGCGCCCCCGAACCACCAGGTTGCCCACCAGCGGAAACAGGAACGCGAGGTAGAACCCACCTGAGGTGAAGTTCAGTAGCAGCGTGTAGAAGCTCGGGGCGAGCCGGCTGGCCAGGATGATGACCGAACCGATGACGGTGGCGATCAGCAACGCGACAACCGGCTGCTTCTGACCAGCGGTGAGCCGGGCGACGAGCCGCGGTGCCGGCAGCGCCTGGTCACGGCCGTAGGACCAGATCAACCGCGAGGCGGAGGTCTGCAGCGCCAGGAACGAGGCCAGGAACCCGACGGTGAAGAGCACTTCTGCGATCTTGGCCGGGCCGGCGCAGAGCTGGAAGCGCAGCGTGTCGTAGACGGGGTCGGCGCTGTTCTCGGCGATGTCCGGCGGGATCGCCAGGATGATCGACAATGCGGAGAACATCACGATGACCGCGATGAAGGCGATCGAGAAGATCACCGCCTTGGGGAGGTTGCGCCGCGGCTGCTGGACCTCCTCGGCGATCGAGCCGGCGCTCTCGAAGCCGACGAAGGACCAGCCGACGAACGCCATGGTGGTCAGGAACGGCCCCGACAGGCCCAGGAAGCCTGCCGTGCTGAAGCCGTCGGTCAGCACCGAGACCGGGTTGTCCCGATGGAACAGCAGCAGCCAGGCGCCCAGACCCACTGAGCCGACGATCTCGGCGATGATGCTGCCGGTCATCAGGATCTTCAGCACCAGCCGGCCCGAGATGTTGGCCGCGGTGCCGAGGAGCAGGATCACGAAGGCGACGAAGGCCTGCTGCCCGGGAGACAGGTCCCACCCGAACACGTTGCCGACGAAGCCGGCGGCGAACACCGAGACGGAGGACATCGCGACGACCAGGGTCCACATGTAGACCCACCCGGCGGCCCAGCCGAAGCCCTGCCCGAGCAGCCGGCGGGACCACTGGAAGATCGAGCCCTCGATGGGCCACCGCGAGACAAGCTCGGCGAAGACCAGCGCGACCAGCAGCTGGCCGGCGAACACGATGAGGAAGTTCCACCAGAACGCCGGTCCCGCGGTGCTGTAGGCCAGCCCGAAGATGCCGTAGAGCGCGACGATCGGTGAGATGAACGCGAAGGCGAACGCGAAGGCCGACCAGAGGTTGAACTCACGCTTCAGCTGCTGGCCGGGGGGAGCGGTCACGAGGTGTGCGGGTTCTGCGGTCATGGCTGCCTCCGGGACGATGTCGCGCCAGCATCGTGGTCCGGATCACACAGGCACAAGGTCCGGGCGCGAACGTCGGACGAAGTGACAACAGGGACGATCGGCGACTGTGCACCCCGACAGCGGCTCGCGGCTACCCTGAGGCCGTGAAGGTGCCCGGCTCACCCGCCGCGCTCACGGTGCGCGACCTGCTCGCGCTGCCCCAGCTGGGGACGCGGCTGCTCGCCTGCGCCGACGCGATCGACGTACCCGTCCGGTGGGCGCACTCCACCGAGCTGCTCGATCCCCGCCCCTACCTGTCCGGGGGTGAGCTCGTGCTGACCGTGGGTTCCTCGCTGCGCACTGACGCGCAGTGCGGGGACTTCGTGGAGCACCTGTGGGCGGCCGGGGTGGTCGCGCTGGGGTACGGCGTGGGCGACGTGACGACCGAGGTGCCGCCGGCGCTCGTCGAGTCCTGTCGGAGCCGTGGCCTGCCCCTCCTCTCCCTGGCGCACGGGGTGCCGTTCCAGACGATCACCGAGTTGCTCGCCGATCACCGGTCCCAGGAACGCGTGGCCGGGGGGCGTCGGGTGCAGCAGCTGGTCACCGACCTGCTGCACGCCGTGGCGACCGACCGCTCGTTGGCCGAGCTGCTCGACCTGGTCGGGGTGGGGCTGGGCGGGCAGGTGACGTACTCCGCTGGGGCGCTGCTGTGGGCCTCCGAGGCTCCAGCCCCGGCGCCCGAGGTGCTGCGACACGTCGGCGCGGTGCTCGCGGTGCGCCAGCGCGAGCACGACCAGGACGCCGCCAACCGACGACGGGAGGCCGGACGGCTGATCCAGCTGGTCGCCGACCGCCGGGCCGACGCGGAGGTGCTGACCGAGGTGCTGGCCATGTCGGGCGTCCCGGTCTCCGGGCCGGTGGTCGTGGCGGCGTGGCCCGCGGGGAGTGGTCCGGTGCTGGCAAGCGTCCTGGGGTGCGCGCTCGTCGCCGAGACCGACGCCGCCACCCTCACCGTCACCACCTCCCTCCAGGTCGAGGTGGCGCAGGAGATGTCGCTGCCCTGCGGGATCGCACCGCCGTCGCTGTTGGACGCGCTGCCGTCGGTGGTCCCCGTCGCCCTGACGGCGCTCGAGCTGTCGCGAAGGCGGTGCGTCCCCGTCACGCACCGAGACCTGGTCACCTTCCCCGGCCTGCTCGAGCTGCAACCACCCGAGCGACTCACGCCCTTCAGCGAGACGCTCGTCGCGCCACTCGACCGGCACGACCGGGAGCACGGCACCGCGCTGCTGCAGACGCTGCGGGCGTTCCTGGACGGCGACGGGTCGGTCAGCCTCACGGCGTCCGGGCTGTTCCTGCACCCCAACTCCCTGAGGCACCGGCTCCGCCGCATCAGCGAGCTGACCGGGTGTGATCCCCGGTCGTTCGACGACCGGGTCGCGCTGGCCGTCGGGCTGTGGGCGTGGGACCGGCAACCGCGCGAGCGTCGCTAGGTCCGTCCGTGACCACCAGCACGGCTGCCGGGCGTGCCGGGCAGCGGTCGCAGCCGGGACCACACCGCAGCACGGGATCTCCGCATCGGCAAGCGGCACGACGACGTAGTCGTGCTGATGCCGGTCAGCCCGGTGCTCTCGCCCCGGGCCAAGGTCCGACGGGTGACCCGCACGTGGTCGTTGTCCACCTGCACCTGCGGCAACTTCCGCACCATGTCGCTCACGCCCCTTTCGCGGCCGTACCACTGACGCACCGGCCGCCAACCCAGGTGGACCACACCGCAAGCCCGGCTATGTCCGCGGGCGGGGTCTCGAAGATGTCCTCGGAGAGCTCGACGAAGTCGGCGAGCATGCCCGCTCGCAGCTCGCCCTTGAGGTGCTCCTCGCCCGTGGAGAAGGCCGCCCCCGAGGTGTAGAGCTGGACCGCCTCGCGGACCGTGATTCGCTGGCTGGTTCCCACGGGCGACCCGTCCAGGGCACGCCGCTCGACACAGCTGGTGATGGCTGCCAACGGCTCCAACGGGCCACAGGGGTAGTCGCTCGACCCTGCAACCGGGATGCCGGCGTCCAGCAGGGACCGATGGGCGAACATCCGCTCGAGCCGCGACTCGCCGTAGTAGCCGGGCAGCTTGTCGCCGTGAAAACGGGCGTAGGACCCGAACGGCACCGCGACCAGTCCGAGCGCCTTCGTCCGGGCGAGGATGTCGTCGTCGACGAGGGTGCAGTGTTCAATGCGGTGCCGGATCGCGGTGAGGGGCTGGGGTCCGGTGGCTTGGGCCTTCTCGTGGGCGGTCAGGAGCATCCGGATCGCTCGGTCACCGTTGGCGTGCACGCCGAGCACGACACCGTCGCGGTGCGTACGGGCGACGAGGTCCTCCAGCTCAGCGGTGCCCATCGTCTGCATCCCATGGTCGTCCTCGGTCCCCTCGAACGGCTCCTCGACCAGGCAGTTGCCACCCGCGCAGGCACCGTCGACGAAGGCCTTGATCCCCACCAGACGCAGGTGCTCGTCGCCGAGACCCTGCAGGCCGAGCGCCCCCACGTGCTCGTAGTGCGGGTAGGCCAACAGCATGCCGGTGCGAAGCGTCAGGGACCCCGCGGCCCGGGCCGCCATCAGCAGGCGCACGTCCTCGGGGCCGCACAGAGCGTCGCAGGCCGAGGTGAGCCCGACGGCATGGAACTGCTGCTGGACCCGGTTCAGCGAGCGCAGCCGCTGGTCCAAGGACGAAGCCGGAACGGCGGTCGGGCGACGGGCTAGCGCGGGGTAGGCGATGTCGAAGAGTGCCTGCTCGTAGACGACGCCGTTGAGCCTGCCCTCGCCGTTGCGGCCCAAGGCGCCGTCCCGGGGGTCGGTGCTGTTCTCCTCGAGGCCAGCCTCCCGCAGCCCGGCGGAGTTCAGCACCCCCCAGTGCACGGACACGTGGTACAGCAGGGTGGGTCGGTCGCCGGTGACCCGGTCCAGGAAGTGCCGGTCGACGACCCGGCCGCCCGTCGTCTTGGTCTGGTCGTAGCGCGACCCGATGACCCACTCCCCCGGGCCGCAGGAGGCCGCCTCGGACCGCAGCAGCGCCACCAGGGTGCCCTCGTTGACGGCGATCTCCGGTGAGCAGTCGACGTGGAGCTGGTTCTCAGCTGTCATCGTCGGATGCACGTGGGCGTCGTTCAGCCCGGGGATGAGCACGCCCTCGAGACTGACCACTTCGTCCACCGGGAAGTGGGCGGCGAGATCCCGTTGGTCTCCGATCGCAACGACACGGTCGCCCAGCAGCACCATCGCCTCGACAGGAGGACCGGCCATGGTGTGGATCCTGCGCGCAAGCACGAGCGTCCATTGCGCCGTCTCTGGTGCCATGGGTGAGGTCCTCTCAGGTGGGCCCGGCGGAGCACCGGTTCGCGACGTTGGCCAGGGGGTGGTGCCTGACCGAGGAAGGCGGACTGACCGATTGACACGTCGTCGAGGGGCCGGGGTGACGCCCCGGCCGTTGACCTCACCGGTGAGCCGTCGGTCGGGAACCTCGACGGAGGGCACGACCCCGTTGCGCACCATATCCGCCCTGGTGAGGTTCGTGGCGCCGCGCTCCGGCAGGTACGTCGGGCTTCCACAGCACGATGTCGGCGAGCCGGCCGGGCAGCAGGTTCCCGACACCGGTGGCGATATCGTGCGCGATGGCCGGGTCGACGGTGATCTTGGCCAGGAACTGCAGCACGTTGTCGTTGTCGTTGTCGTTGTCGTTGCCGTCAGCCGAGCGCAGCGCCGGGTGCTCGGCGGGTGCTCGGCGGGCTGGAAAGTGCGCCGGACGGTCTCGCCGATGCGGCCCGTGCCGAGGGAGGCCCTGTTGACGATCGAGATGGCGCCGGGGTGATGACGGAAGTTCTTGGCCTGGATACCGAAGGGCTTCACTCCGTACTCGCGACAACTCGCCGCGGGGTGACCGTGCGGTATGCGGATTCAGTCCGGCGATGGATGCCTCAAAAGGTGGCACCGACGGTCATGCTCACCCGACCGTCCCTGACCTGCGTCCTCCCACCGGACCACAAGACTGCCGTCCGACGACTTGGGCGACTCGGTGTTTCTTCCCGGCGACCGCGATGACAGCCGCGCTGCCGCGAGGCGGGTTCTCGGGCCGGCCCTCGAGTACGACGAGACGCACGCAGCACGCTTGATGGACTCGCTTCGCGTCTTCTTCGAGGAGAAGCGGTCCTGGCAACGAGCGCTCAGCGCCTGCACCCTTTTCAAGCAGACACTGCTCTATCGCCTGAGACGCGTTGAGGCCGTGACAGGTCGCGACCAGTCGGACACGGCTGATCTCGCAGACTTCTGCTGGCGCTGGCGAGGTCAGGAGTTTGGCCGGGAGTTTTCCACTGCGTCGTCACCGAACGCTGCTCCTGGGGAGTTCAGCAGCTACGGCTGCCTGAATCTAGGACGCCCGCCGCCTATCGACACGTGGATTGATTCCTGGTCTCGCCCCGCGTCAGGGCGACTTGCTGTGAACCACTGGACTCAACTCCCCTGACCCTGATGTGCGGCCGTCTCCGTCGCAGCGCAAAACCGCTGTGGGACAGTGCGTCATGGACTACAGCGACGTCATTGCCGCGGCTTTCGTCACGCAGCCGGAGGGCACGCCCGTACCTGAGGTAGTCGCCGCCGGAAGCCCGGCCCGGCGCCTGCGCGACGCCTGCGAGCCGGTGGCCATGCACGCCGTGTGGAGCGCCGGCACCAACGCCGCGTTGGCCGCGCACGGACTCGACTTCCTGAGCAGCTACATCGGTGGACGCGCGACCTGCCTGGGCCAGCCGGTCGGCGCTGTGGTTGCCAGCGCCTTCGCGTGGTTCGAGCCAG
>JBDSMW010000089.1:0-11730 GCA_039915665.1 Nocardioidaceae bacterium | reverse complement strand
CGCGGACGGCCGAGCCGGTCCATCGCCTGCGCCGCGACGATCAGCGCGTGCGTCGAGTCGAGCCCGCCGGAGACCCCGATGACGACCTTGGGCCCCCCGACGGCGGAGAGCCGCTGCTCGAGACCGGAGACCTGGATGTTGTAGGCCTCGTAGCAGTCCAGCGCGAGCCGTTCGGGGTCGTCGGGCACGAACGGGAAGCGGTCGACGCGACGACGGAGGCCGATGTCCCCGCTCGGCGGGTCGAGCGTGAACTCCACCGTCGTGAAGTGGTCCTCGTTGGTCTGCACCGCGTGCCGGTTGTCGTCGAAGGTGCCCTGCCGCATCCGGTCCTGCCTGATCCGGGTGAGGTCGACGTCGACCGTCGTACGCCGCGGGCCGTCGGGGAATCGCTCGGACTCCCCCAGCAGGTCGCCGCACTCGTAGACCATCGTCTGGCCGTCCCAGGACAGGTCGGTGCTCGACTCCCCCAGGCCGGCGGCGGCGTACAGGTACGCCGCGAGGCAGCGCGACGACGCCGACCGGACCAGCAGCCGACGGTCCTCGGCACGGGCCACCGTGATCGGCGAGCCGGAGATGTTCGCCAGGACCGTGGCGCCGCAGAGGGCGGCATAGGCGCTGGGCGGGATGGGCACCCACATGTCCTCGCAGATCTCGACGTGCAGGACGAGGCCGAGCACGTCGGTGGCCCGGAACAGCAGGTCGACACCGAAGTCGACGTTCTCGCCGCCGAGCCGCACCGTCGCGTCGCGCTGGTCCTCGCCCGAGGCGAAGTGCCGGCGCTCGTAGAACTCCCGGTAGGTGGGCAGCATCGACTTGGGCGTGACCCCGAGGACCTGGCCCCGGTGGATCACGACGGCGCAGTTGAACAGGCGCGATCCCTTGCGCACCGGAGCACCCACGACGAGCACGGGTCGCAGGTCGGCCGACGCGGCCACGATCTCGGCGATCGCGTCCTCGACCGCGTCCAGCAACGTCTGCTGCTGCAGCAGGTCGTCGATGGAGTAGCCGGTCAGGCACAGCTCGGGGAAGATCGCGACCGCGGTGCCGTCCTCGTGGCACGCGCGGGCCTGCTCGAGCACCGCCTCCGCGTTGGCGTGCGGGTCGGCGATGACCGTCTGCAGCGTGCAGGCGGCCACCCGCGCGAAGCCCTGGGCGTAGGCCGAGTAGAAGTCCACGAGGCCGAGTGTGCCAGTGCCGCCCTCCAGCCCGTGCAGTGAGCGACGACACAGGTCGCATCGGCGCGCGCCGGGTCTACGCTCGGAAACGATCCGGGGACTCCGCACAGGGAGCCTCGAGAACACGTTCGGAGGACGAGCATGAGCGAGACGACTGCGCCGTACGACACCGGAGCCACGGGTACGACGGACCCGGCGAAGCCCGCGAAGCGCGTGCGGACCCGGCACCTGCTCGAGATGAAGCAGCGGGGCGAGAAGTGGGCGATGCTCACGGCCTACGACATGTACACCGCCGCGACGTTCGACGAGGCCGGCGTGGCTGTGCTGCTCGTGGGCGACTCCGCGTCGAACAACGTCTACGGCAACGAGACCACCCTGCCGGTGACCGTCGACGAGCTCATCCCGCTCGCCCGCGCCGTGACCCGCTCGACGCGCCGGGCCCTGGTCGTGGCCGACCTTCCGTTCGGTTCCTACCAGGGTTCCGCCGAGCAGGCTTTCCACACGTCGGTGCGGTTCATGAAGGAGGCCAACGCACACGCCGTGAAGCTCGAGGGCGGCGCGGAGATGGCGCCACAGGTCGCGCACATCGTGCGGGCCGGCATCCCGGTGATGGCGCACATCGGTTTCACCCCGCAGTCCGAGCACAGCCTCGGCGGCTACCGCGTGCAGGGCCGGGGCGAGACCGCGCGCAAGCTGCTTGCCGACGCGCAGGCGCTCGAGGAGGCCGGCGCGTTCGCGGTGGTGCTGGAGATGGTGCCCGGTGACGTCGCGGCCGAGATCACCAAGACGCTGACGATCCCGACGGTCGGCATCGGCGCCGGCGTCGACTGCGACGCGCAGGTCCTGGTGTGGCAGGACATGGCCGGACTCCGCACCGGACCCATGGCGCGTTTCGTCAAGCAGTACGCCGACCTGCACGCCGTGCTGCTCGGAGCGGCGCGGGAGTACGTCGCCGACGTGCAGGGCGGGACGTTCCCCGGCCCCGAGCACACCTTCTAGACGGACTGCACGAGCAGCAGGCCGAACCACAACACGACGGCCAGCACCGGGAGCGCCACGACGGCGACCGGACGGCGCGTGAACCACCGACAGGCGAGCACGAAGATCGCCAGCCAGGCCACGGGCATCACGAGGCTGTGCAGCACACTCGGGATCGCGATCGCGGCGTAGCCGTAGAGGAAAGCGGCCACCGCCATGCCACCGACGCCGAGGAACGGGCCCGACTGCTCGAGATTGTTCTGCATGCGTGTTCCTCTCGCGCGTCGGCTTGACGCGACCTGTTTCCCCTGCAGGACAAGGGGTGTGAGCTCCTCGGCCCCAACCGGCTCGTCGATGCGGACATCGGTGGCAACTGCGACACGCGCACCGATATGACGAATTGATTCACAACGCGGGTCAATCTTGCCAAGATCATAGGCGGGGCGACCACACCGGCCGCCACGCCAGTTGAAGTCCGGCGCCCAGTCGGCTCGTATGAAACGGGAGGCCCTTCGTGGCTGCTACCAAGAAGGCGACGGCCAAGAAGTCGCCGGCGAAGAAGAGCACCGCCAAGAAGTCACCGGCCAAGAAGGCCGTGAAGAAGGTCGTCGCGAAGACCGCAACCACGGCCAAGAAGACCACCACCAAGAAGACCGCGACGAAGAAGTCACCGGCCAAGAAGACCAGCGCAAAGAAGACCAGCGCAAAGAAGACCGCGGCCAAGAAGGCACCCGCCAAGAAGACCACCACCAAGAAGGTCGCAGCCAAGAAGGCACCTGCCAAGAAGACGAACGCGAAGAAGACCGCCGCCAAGAAGCGCTGAACACTGCTACGCGACGAGGCCCCCGCCGGACGGCGGGGGCCTCGTGCATGGTTGAGAGGTCAGGCCTCGGTCTTGTCCTCGTCGTTCCACTTCGGGTCCGTGTCCCAGTCCTGGTTGCGCTCCTCGACCTTGTCGAGCGCGTGCGACGCCTCGTCCGCGGTGGCGTAGGGACCGAGCCGGTCGGCGTTCTTGCAGCCGTCCTTGCCCTCGACCGTGTGGTGCTTGATGCAGAACCAGAACTCTTGGTCGTCGCTCATCGGCGCTCTCCTTGCTCGTCGGGACCGGTCACCTCGACGGGTGCCCCCGCGAGTCTGAAACTACACTCGCCCGCGTGAGTGTCGTCGCCCCCGCCATCGTGTCCCCGCGCCGTCCCGTCCCCGAGACGATCGCCCGTCCGGAGTACGTCGACCGGGCCGAGCCGACGCCGTACGACGGGCCGGAGGTCAAGGACGCCGACACGATCGCGCGGATGCGGGTTGCCGGCCGGATCGCGGCGCACGCGCTGCAGGAGGTCGGCCGGCACGTCGCACCCGGTGTCACCACCGACGAGCTCGACCGGATCGGGCACGAGTTCCTCTGCGACCACGGGGCGTACCCCTCCACCCTCGGCTACCGCGGCTTCCCCAAGTCGCTGTGCACCAGCGTCAACGAGGTCGTCTGCCACGGCATCCCGGACAGCCGCGTCGTCGAGGACGGCGACATCGTGAACGTCGACATCACGGCGTACGTCGACGGCGTGCACGGTGACACGAACGCGACCTTCCTCTCCGGCGACGTGGACGAGGAGGTGCGGCTGCTGGTCGAGCGCACCGAGGAGGCGCTGCGCCGGGCGATCACGGCGGTCCGCCCCGGTCGTTTCGTCAACCTGCTCGGCCGGGTGATCGAGTCCTACGCGAATCGGTTCGGCTACGGAGTGGTGCGAGAGTTCACCGGGCACGGCATCGGCACGTCGTTCCACTCGGGGCTGATCGTGCCGCACTACGACGCGGCCCCGATGTACGACATCCTCCTCGAGCCAGGCATGACCTTCACGATCGAGCCGATGATCAACCTCGGTGTGCGGGAGTGGGACATGTGGGCGGACGGCTGGACCGTGAGCACCCGCGACAAGTGCCCGTCCGCCCAGTTCGAGCACACGCTGCTCGTCACCCACGACGGCGCCGAGGTGCTCACGCTCCCCTGAGGCGTCACGTCAGGTCGTCGTACGACCCGACCCTCTCCGCCAGGCGACGCTCGACGCGCAGCACACCCGCCTCGTGCTCGGGGTCGCCGGACATCACCGCGGCCAGCCGCATGTGCGGCAGGGCGTCGTCGAACTTCGACTGCCGCTCGAACACCCGCCCCAGGGCGTAGCGCGCCCACAGGTCCGTCGGGCAGTCCTCGACCAACGTGGACAGCTCCTCCTCGGCGTGCCGCAACTGGGCGCTCTGGAAGTACGCCCAGGCGCGCAGCGTGCGCAGCCCGGTCGAGGCGGGCTCGGCCTCGATGGCCGGGTCGAGCAGGGCGATGGCCCCGCGGGGGTCGCGCTCCTCGAGCAGCTCCCACGCCAGGTGGTAGGCGTCGGCCGGGTGCGCGGATCGGGTGGGCGGTCGGACGGTCATCTGGTCATCTCCGTTCACCGACGAGAACACGGGGCTCGGCCTCCAGATTCCCTCGCGACGCAAGGCCGCCGGCGGCGCAACGCCGTACGACGGGCGAGACGGCGTGGGCAACGGCGGCGAGCCGCGGGGTGGCCGGGACCGAAAAGGTCCGGACATGGAGACAGGACCGGTCTCGGGTCCGGTCCTGCTCGAGGAACAGTCTTCCAGAAGGAACGGCTGGAAGTCCCGCCGAACGCCCATTTCGGCGCAAGATGACCCGATCGGTCTAGCCAGGAGTGCCAATCGGGTCACCTCCGGACGAGACGCGCGGGTTCCGGTCGGTTGCGTTGTGGCCGATCGCTGCCTCGAGGCGCGGCGTGTCGCTGCGGGGGTCGACCACAACCCGGCCGGCCCGCAGAGATGGGCCACCGGCAGGCGTGGGATGAGCCGGCCTGTAGGCCGGGTTCTGTCTCCGCGCGCCTCGCGGCGATGCGGTCGGCGACCATCCATCTAGGGCTGCCGTTGCCGACAACCTCGTGCGGTCTACCCGTGAGCTCGGGCGGGCCGCCCTCGAACGCTCACGCGAGGAGCGAGCTCCTCTTCTTGACCTTGCTCCTGGCGGGGTTTACCGAGCCGCTCCGGTCGCCCGGAGCGCTGGTGGTCTCTTACACCACCGTTTCACCCTTACCACCGTGCGAGCACGGTGGCGGTCTGTTCTCTGTGGCACTGTCCCGCGGGTCACCCCGGGTGGGTGTTGCCCACCACCTTGCCCTATGGAGCCCGGACCTTCCTCGACGAGTCTCCTCGCCGCGGCCGCCCGGCCGGCTCATCCGAGAGCAGTCTACGGGCTCAGGGCAGCTCGAAGCGCACCGACCGCTTGGCCACGTCCGCCTCGGCCAGTCGCACCTGGACCTCGCCCCCGAGCGGCAGCTCGTGGTCGGAGGTCACCTTGCCCTCGATGGCGGGCTCGTGCACGACGACCGACCCGTGCTTCGGGTCCTCCTCGTCGACCTGTACGACGACACCGGAGAACGTCTCGCCGACATGTGGGCGGAGCACGGCCGCCTCGACCAGGTCGAGCACCGCCTTCTCGTACTGGTGCGCCTTGCGACCCGAGTGCTGCAACGTCTTGGGCAGCACGTCGAGCTTCTCCAGCACCCAGCTCGGCACCTCTGTCCCGGCGCACAGCGCGACGCAGACCTCTCCGGCGTACCGGTCCACCAGCCGACGCAGGGGCGCCGTGACGTGGGCGTACTCCGAGGCGAGCGCGGAGTGCTCCGGCTGCTCGGGCACCGCGCCGTTGAAGCCGACGTATCCCGAGCCGCGCAGCAGCCGCGTGCACGAAACGATCATCGCCGCGTGGTTGGCCCTGTCCGGGTCCAGCGACCGGATGAAGTCCGGGTAGAGCAGCTCGGCCGGCCAGTCGATGCCGAGGGCCTTGGCCGTGCGGTGCAGCCGCTGCACGTCGCGCGGGTCCGGCGGCGGCAGCGTGCGCAGCAGGCCGACGCGGGCGTAGACCATCAGCGAGGCCGCGGCCATCCCGGTGAGCAGGGAGATCTGGGCGTTCCACTCCTCGACCGGCAGCATCCGGCGGAACGTGAGCGTCCAGCTGTCGCCGTCGACGTCGATCTCCTGCTCGGGCAGCGGCAGCGAGACTCCTCCGCGCGCGGCCTCGCGCTTCAAGCGGCGCTCGCCGACCTCGCCGAGCAGGGTGAAGACCTCGTCGGCGGTGCCGTCGTCGACCTGCTTCTGGATGCCCGCGTAGTCGAGCTTGGCCCGGCTGCGCACCAGAGCGCGGACGACCTCGACGTCGGTGCCCTCGCCGTCCGCGTCGACCTTGATGGTCCAGAGCAGGGCGGGCCGGTTGGCGTCGGGCAGCAGCGAGGCGGCGCCTTCCGACAGGGACTTGGGATGCAGCGGAATCTTCGAGTCGGCGGCGTAGAGCGTCTCACCGCGACGGTTGGCCTCCACGTCGACCGGGTCGCCCGGCGAGACAAAGGCCGCTACGTCGGCGATCGCGTAGTGGACGACGTACCCCTTGCCGTCCCGCTCGATGTGCAGCGCCTGGTCGAGGTCCATCGACGTCGCCGGGTCGATCGTCACGAGGGGGATGTCGGTGCGGTCCAGCTCCGGCAGTCGTGGCTGACCGGCGGCCTGCCGCGCCGCCAGCTCGACGTCGTCGGGGAACTCAGGCGTCACGCCGAGGTCCTTCTGAATCGCGGCGATGCCCACGCGCAGCGTGTCACCGTCCGTGTTGAGCACCCGCACGACTCGTCTCGGCACTGCCGTTCACCCCTCGCATCGTTCGGTTCGGTCCCAACACTCTAGGGTGACGGCCGTGCTGATCCTGCTTCCGCCGTCCGAGGGCAAGACCGCTCCCCGACGCGGAAAGCCGCTCGACCTCGCCTCCCTGTCCTTCCCGGAGCTGGAGCCGCACCGCGCCGAGGTGCTCGACGCCCTCGTCAGCCTCTGTACGACGGACGAGCCGGCCACCGCGGCCCAGGTGCTCGGTCTCGGCAGCACCCAGACGTCCGACGTCGCAGCCAACGCTCGGCTGTCGCAGGCGCCGACGGCCCGTGCCGACGCGGTCTACAGCGGCGTGCTCTACGAGGCGCTCGACCTCGCGTCGCTCTCCGGGGCGGCGAAGCGTCGCGCCACGGCCTGGCTCGCGGTGACGTCGGGGCTGTTCGGGCTGCTGCGTCCCAGTGACCGCGTCCCGGCCTACCGGCTCTCGGGCGACGTGTCGCTGCCCGGGACGGGCACCGTGTCGACGTACTGGGGCCGACGGCTCGACATCTCGGTCCGCTCGGCCGCCGGCCGGGGCCTCGTGGTGGACCTCCGCTCGTCGACGTACGCCTCCTTCTGGCGCCCTGCTCCCGACCTCGCACGCAAGGTGGTGACGATGCGGGTGCTCCACGAGGTGGCCGGGACCCGCAAGGTCGTCTCGCACTTCAACAAGGCGACCAAGGGCCGGATTGTCCGCGCCCTGCTGGAGGACGGCACCGCACCCGGCACGCCGGCCCGGTTCGCCCACCACCTGAGCGGTCTCGGGTGGACGGTCGAGCGCGACGGCAACCGGCTCGACGTCGTGGTCAGCGACCTGTGAAGGCGGCGTCCGTCGGGCGGCCGTTGAACATCCGCATCGTGGCGAGCCCGTCGGCGAAGTACGACAGCACCGTCACGGACGCCGGCGCCAGCTCCATCCGGTAGACCGACTCCAGCGGCGCCCCGAGAGCGTGCGTGACCAGCACCTTGATCGGCGTGACGTGGCTGACGGCGAGCACCGTCCGTCCGGCGTACTCCTCCAGCAGCCGCTCGAGGCTAGCCAGCACCCGCTGCTCCACGAGCCGGAACGACTCGCCACCGCCGGGGGTGTGCTCCAGCGACCCCAGCCACGCGTCGAGGTCGTCGGGATAGGCGTCCTTGATCTCCGCGAAGGTCAGCCCGTCCCAGCTGCCGAACTCCATCTCGGCCAGCCCGTCCTCGGTGAGCAGCGGCCGGTCGAGCCGGCGGGCGAGGATCTCGGCGGACTCCTGCGTGCGCCGCACGGGCGAGGCGACGACGGTGTCGATGTCGGCAGCCAGCGGCACCAGCCAGTCGGCCGTGGCCCGCACCTGGACGCGGCCCTCGTCGGTGAGGCCGGGGTTGCTGCCGCCGAGGCCGCCGGAGAACCGCTTGTCGACGGTGTGGCCGGTAACGCCATGGCGCACCAGGACCAGGGTGGTGGGCGAACCGTCGCCCGACCACCCCCGGGCCTCGGCCATCAGACCCCGGACTCCGCGGTGCGCACCAGGATGCGGTCGCACTCCTCGCAGCGCACCACGTCGTCGAGCGGAGCCTTCGCGATGACGCCCAGGTCGGACGCGTTCAGCTGCAGGCTGCAGCCGGTGCACTGCCGCGCGCGCAGGATCGCTGCACCCACTCCGCCCTTGTTGGTGCGGATCTTCTCGTAGAGCGCGAGCAGATCGGCGGGCACGCCGGTGGCGGTCACCTTGCGCTCGGCGGTCAGTGCCTCGGCCTGCTTGGCCACGTCGCCGGCCCCTGCGTCCCGGCTGGTGCCGAGCTCGTCGGCGCGGGTGTCGATCTCGGCGAGCCGCCCGCTGAGCCGCGCGTGCTCGGACTGCGCCTCCTCGAGACGCTCCATGACGTCGAGCTCGGTGTCCTCCAGCTCGGAGATCCGCCGGTTCAGGGCCACCAGCTCGTGCTGCATCCGCTCGAGGTCCTTGGGGCTGGTGATCTGCCCCTTGTCCATGCGGTCCTGGTCGCGGGTGCGCCGGGTCTTGACCTGCTCGACGTCCGCGTCCGCCTTCTTCTGCTCGCGGACGAGGTCGTCGACGACGATCTTCGCGTCGCGCGTCTGGTCGTTCACCTCGGACCGCTCGGCCGTCAGGGCGACCAGCTCCTTGGTCTCCGGCAGGTTCGCCAGCCGGTGCCGCAGCTGGTCGAGCCGCGAGTCGAGCTCCTGGACGTCCAGGAGCTTCAGCTGCGAGAAAGCGTCGGCCTTCAGGGTGTTCTCCTCGGGTGCGGGTGGTGCTCGGCGGGCGGTCCACAGAAGGTCTCAGCGGTCCGCCCGGAAGGTCCACGGGTCGGTGACGACGTCGCTGACCCGGGTCTCCACCGTATCGCCAATCGCGGCCACCGCTTCCCGGAGCTTGTGCTCCACCACGGGCAGCCAGGTCCACTCGGCGGCCCAGTGCGCGACGTCGACCAGCGCCGGTCCCCCGTGCTCCAGGAACTCCGCGGCACGGTGGTGGCGCAGGTCGGAGGTGACGTAGACGTCCGCGGCGGTGCCGAGGACGTCGTCCAGCATGAAGTCGCCCGCCCCGCTGCCCACGGCGACGTTCTCGACGCGGCGGTCCGGGTCCCCTGCGACCCGCACCCCGTGGGCCGTCCTCGGCAGGGCCGCATCGACCCGGGCCGCGAACTCGCGCAGCGTCGTCGGCTCCGCGAGCCGGCCGATCCGTCCGTGCCCGCGCGACGACACCTGGTCGACCGCGGCGAGCTCCAGGAGGTCGTAGGCCGGCTCCTCGTAGGGGTGCACGGACCGCATCGCGTCGAGCACCTGCTTGCGCAACGTCCGCGGCAGGACGACCTCGATCCGTGCCTCCGCGACCACCTCAGGCTCCCCCACCCGGCCCACGGCGGGCCGGGCTCCGTGGAGAGGACGGAAGCGTCCCTCCCCGGCTGACGTGAACGACGCCTGGTCGTAGTCCCCGACTGCGCCGGCTCCCGCGGCAGCGAGGGCGGAGCGTACGGCGTCCGCGTGGTCGTCCGGGACGAAGACCACGAGCTTGTCCAGCGCCGTGTCGTCCTCGTCGACGACGACCCGCGGGTCCACGATGCCGACCGCCCGGGCGAGTGACTCGTTGACACCGTCGGCGGACACGTCGGCGTTGGTGTGCGCCGTGAACAGCGCCGTGCCGGTCCGCACCAGGCCGTGCACGACCCGGCCCTTCGGTGTGTCCGCGGCGACTCCGTGCACGGGCGTGAGCAGCAGGGGGTGGTGGCAGACCACCAGGTCGGCGCCCCACTCGGCAGCCTCCGCGACCACGCCCGGAGCTGGGTCGACCGCGAACAGCACCCGACTCACCGGCTGCTCCGGGTCGCCGCACACCAGACCGACGGCGTCCCAGTCCGCGGCCCACGCCGGGGGGTACCAGCCGTCCAGCAGCGCGGTGATGTCGGACAGGCGCAGGGTCATGCCGGCGAGCCTAGAACACCGGCGCATGCGATCCTGGCGACCAGGTAGGGCCACCAGGTCGATGCAACTCACGCAGCTCACCGCCACCCTGGGCGACCCTGACCGTCACTCGTCTGGTGAGGGGCGCTCAGTCGGTGCTAAGTGACGCCGGTTCCTTTCAAGGCTGACTGTCGAGGGGAATCTGCTACTGCGGGTCGATGGCGAGCATCCGCAACGACGCTGCTACGGGATCAGCAACAGATCCGTCTGCCCGTGGCCGCCCAGGCGCTTGGCGGCGTCGAGGAGTCGGGTGGGCGTCCGCGACCCATGCAAGTCGATGATGGTCGACCAGGCCTCCTCGACCGTGGTCTGGAAGGCGGCGTAGTCACCTGAGCGCCGCATGCCCCCGGCCAGAACTCGAGGACGGTCAACGGTGGCGTCTCCAGAAGGCTAGGCGCTCCGGCGAGGACACGGCCTTCATGACCCTGCGTGTCGAGCCATAGGAGCCCGATCGCGTCCGGCTCCACTCCTAGGTCGGCGAGGACGTCGTCGAGGCGCCGAGTCCGAATCTCGATGTCCCCTCGGTCTGCGACTCGATGGTCTCCCTCATTCACTCGCGAGAGCAACATGAAACGACGAGCCCCCACGGCGCAAAGCGGCGACGGGTACGACCTCGACGTTTCGCACATCGTTAGTCGCGACTTTCGCGCGGAGCAACCTAAGGTTTCTCGGTTCCGGCTCGAGCACGATCCACCTATCAGCGAGACGGGCGGCTTGAAGGGTGGTGGTCCCGATGTTGGCACCTACCTCAACGAACGTGCGACCGCCCAGCCCGGTGTGCCCGAACGTCGCAGCCAGCCGCAGCGCGTCAGGGAGCCCGTCCGGATCCACCCGCCAGTCAGGTAGACCGAGCGTCCAACGGTCCGATCTCCGGTGCTGACGAAGACCAGCCCGGTCGGCGTCTCGACGCCAACGATCGGGGAGACGAACCACAACCCGTCGAATGCGTATCTTCGGGCCAGGCGAGAACGACCCTCCCTCGTCGGAAGCAGCTCGCGGGCCTCGGCAAGTCGCCCAAGGATCCGTTTGGTCCCCCTCGTGCCGCGGGACGTTACGCGCCGCACCGCGTCTACGTCCCGCGATCGCACGCAGGAGGCCGCGGCCTATCAAAGCCACGAGCATGTGGTCGACGGGCACAGGCCTGTGCTGCCCGGACCAAACCCCGCAGCTGCTGATCGTTGGGAACAGAGCAGGACCGACCGCCGCAGGCCAGCGCTTGATGGGTGGGCGCAGAGGGGATCGAACCCCCGACCACCTCCTTGTAAGGGAGGGGCTCTACCGCTGAGCTATACGCCCCGGGCGAAGCGCGGGTCAGCCTACGCGAGCCCGGTCGCGCCTCGCACAACGAAACAACGACCGCTGGCGTCTCGGGTCACCAGCGGTCGTTGCAATTGCTATTCAACTACTCCGCCCCAAGCGATGTCAGATCTTTGC
>JBDSMW010000050.1:0-14712 GCA_039915665.1 Nocardioidaceae bacterium | reverse complement strand
CCGCCGCAGCGAGGTCTGAACCCGTCGGACCCCTCGCTGCGGAGGCCACCACGCGCGCCGACGTCCCGATCGCTATCGATCCACCTGAGGACGTAAAGCCATGACTCTCCAGCACTCCGGGTTCACCAACACCCAGCGCAGCAGCGGGATGCCGATCCACCGGTACCGCCCGTTCCCGCCGATCGACATTCCCGACCGCACCTGGCCGACCCGCACGATCACCGAGGCGCCGCGCTGGCTCTCGACCGACCTGCGCGACGGCAACCAGGCGCTCATCGACCCGATGAGCCCGGCCCGCAAGCTGAAGATGTTCGAGCTCCTGGTGCGGATGGGCTACAAGGAGATCGAGGTCGGGTTCCCGGCCGCGAGCGAGACCGACTTCTCGTTCGTGCGGCAGCTGATCGAGAGCGACCGGATCCCCGAGGACGTCACCATCTCGGTGCTGACCCAGGCGCGGGAGGACCTCATCGAGCGCACGGTCCAGTCGCTGGTCGGCGTGCACCACGCCAACATCCACCTCTACAACGCGCTCGCCCCGCTGTTCCGCCGCGTGGTCTTCCACGCCAGCAACGACGAGATCAAGGACATCGCGGTCCGTGGCACGGAGCTGGTCATGAAGCACAGCGAGAACATCCTCGACAAGACTGTCATCGGCTACGAGTACAGCCCGGAGATCTTCACCGGCACCGAGCTGCCGTTCTCCGTCGAGGTGTGCGAGGCCGTCTCCGACGTCTGGCAGCCCGACGACGGCCGCGAGATCATCCTCAACCTGCCGGCCACCATCGAGATGGCTACGCCGAACGTGTACGCCGACCAGATCGAGTGGTTCTCGCGCCAGCTCACGCGCCGGGAGTTCACCACCATCAGCCTGCACCCGCACAACGACCGAGGCACCGCGGTCGCGGCCACCGAGCTGGCGATGATGGCCGGCGCCGATCGCGTCGAGGGCTGCCTGTTCGGCCACGGCGAGCGCACCGGCAACGTGTGTCTGGTGACGCTGGGAATGAACCTGTTCAGCCAGGGCATCGACCCGCAGATCGACTTCTCCGACATCGACGAGATCCGTCGCACGGTGGAGTACTGCACCCAGCTGCCGGTCCACCCGCGCCACCCCTACGCGGGCGACCTGGTCTACACGGCGTTCAGCGGCTCCCACCAGGACGCCATCAAGAAGGGCCTCGAGGCGCTCGAGCAGAGCGCCACCGAGGCCGGTCGTCCCGTCAGCGAGCTGCCGTGGGAAGCGCCCTACCTGCCGATCGACCCGCACGACGTGGGCCGCACCTACGAGGCGGTCATCCGCGTCAACAGCCAGTCCGGCAAGGGCGGCGTGGCCTACATCCTCAAGTCCGAGCACAAGCTCGACCTGCCGCGTCGCCTGCAGATCGAGTTCAGCCGCTCCGTGCAGCGGCACACCGACGACGAGGGCGGCGAGATGTCGCCGGCCGACATCTGGTCGGCGTTCCGCGCGGAGTACCTCGACCGCGACACCCCGCTCAAGCTCGACTCCGTGCACACGTCGTCCGCCGCGGGGGAGAAGGACGCCCTCGCCGTCAACGTGTACGTCGACGGGGAGCTGCGCTCGCTCAGCGGCACCGGCAACGGTCCGATCGCGGCGTTCGTCAGCGCCATCGGCGAGCTGGCCGACGACGAGGTCTCCAGAGGCAGCGTGCTCTTCGAGAACCGCAACGACATCCGGGTGCTCGACTATCACGAGCACGCGCTGTCCTCCGGGGGTGACGCCCTGGCCGCGGCCTACGTCGAGTGCGCCGTCGGCGACCAGATCCTCTGGGGCGTCGGCGTGGACGCGAACATCGTGACCGCGTCGCTCAAGGCCGTGATCTCCGCGGTCAACCGGGCCTGAGAGCAGAAGGCCTCGAGCACCCGGCGCAGGAAGTGCTGGGTGCGCTCCTCCTGCGGGTCGGTGAGCACCTCGGCGCACCGGATCTCGTGGCTCACGACCATCAGCGTCCAGCCCTCACCGGCCAGGTCCCGGATCACGGCCAGGACCTCGACGACCAGCTCCGGGTCCAGCGCTGACGTGGGCTCGTCGAGCAGCCCCACCTTCGGCTTCAGTGCCAGCGCCCGGGCGATCCCCACGCGCTGCTGCTGTCCGCCGGAGAGCTGCGCTGGATACGCGTCCGCCCGGTCCGTGAGCCCCACCCGCTCCAGCAGGGCGCGCGCGGCCCGCCCGGTCGGCCACCGCGCGCATCACCTCGATGTCGTAGCCGGTGAGCTTGTCGGTCTTTTGGTCCTCGTAGGTGAAGGGCAGGTAGGTGCCCTCGGTTCCGAGCTTGACGAGCGCCGCCGCTGTCCGCAGGGTCCATCAGGGCAGGTGCGCGCCTCCCGGAGAGCGAGTCGTCTCCCGACGCTCGGCGTTCCACGCTTCCGGCGGGTCGGCCGACGTGCTCCCACAGGGTGGTCGTCGCCAGGTCCGTCGTACGCTGTCGTGCATGCCTGTCGACCCGCACGACTTCCTCGACGCCGACTCCCTGCTCAGCACTGAGGACCGGGACATCCGCGACACGGTCCGCGCCTTCTCGGAGGCCGAGCTCGCGCCGTACATTGCGGACTGGTACGACCAGGGCACGCTGCCCGACGACCTCGGGCCGAAGCTCGGCAAGCTGGGGCTGCTCGGCATGCACCTGGAGGGCTACGGCTGCGCGGGCATGACCGCTACGGCGTACGGCGTGGCGTGCCGCGAGCTGGAGGCGGTCGACTCGGGGCTGCGCAGCTTCGTGTCCGTGCAGGGCTCGCTGGCGATGTTCGCGATCCACCGCTGGGGATCCGACGCGCACAAGGAGGAGTGGCTGCCGCGGATGGCGAGCGGCGAGGCGCTCGGCTGCTTCGGGCTGACCGAGCCCGACGCCGGGAGCGACCCGGGCTCGATGCGCACCCGGGCCCGCAAGGACGGGGACGACTGGGTGCTCAACGGCGGCAAGATGTGGATCACGAACGGCACGCTCGCCGCCGTCGCCGTCGTGTGGGCGCAGACCGACGACGGGATCCGCGGCTTCGTGGTGCCGACCGACGCGAAGGGCTTCACCGCCACCAAGATCCAGCGCAAGCTGTCACTGCGCGCGTCGGTGACGGCCGAGCTGTCGTTCGACGACCTGCGGCTCCCGGGTGACGCGGTGTTCCCCGAGGTCCGGGGGCTCAAGGGTCCGCTGAGCTGCCTCAACGAGGCGCGCTACGGCATCCTTTGGGGCGCCGTCGGCGCGGCCCGCGCTTGCTACGAGGAGGCGCTGGCCTACTCGCTCGAGCGCACCCAGTTCGGCCGGCCACTCGCCGGCTTCCAGCTCTCCCAGAAGAAGCTGGCCGAGATGGTCATCGCGGTCAACAACGCCTCGCTCGCCGCCATCCAGATCGGCCGGCTCAAGGACGCGGGCACGCTCGACCCCGCCCAGGTCTCCTACGGCAAGCTCGGCAACGTCCGGGCCGCCCTCGAGGTCTCGCGGTCCGCGCGCACGATGCTCGGCGGGGCGGGCATCACCCTCGACCACTCGGTCATGCGGCACATGAACAACCTCGAGACCGTGATGACCTACGAGGGCACCGAGGAGATGCACACGCTCAGCATCGGCGCCGCCATCACCGGGCTGCCCGCTTTCCGCTGACTCACCTCCGGGCCTACTCTGCGACCAGGAGGTAGGCCGATGGCGGCGCGTGACGAGGGCCAGTGGCGGACGGTCGACGAGGGCTGGGGGCGGCTTGCGGTCGACTTCGCGACACTGAGCGAGCCGGGCAACGTGCGGGAGTACACCGCGCTGCACCAGGCCCTGTCCGTGCGGTCGGGCGACCGGCTGCTCGACGTGGCCTGCGGCTCCGGCCTCGGGCTGGCGCTGGCGGCGGCGCGAGGTGCGACCTGCGCCGGGATCGACGCCGCGTCCCGGCTGGTCGACGTGGCGCGAGACCGCCTTCCCGGCGCCGACCTGCACGTCGGGGACATGCACGCGCTGCCCTGGCCCGACGAGGCCTTCGACGTGGTCACCAGCTTCCGCGGGATCTGGGGCACGACCACCGAGGCGCTCGCGGAGGTGCTGCGGGTGCTGGTGCCCGGCGGCCGGGTCGGGCTGACGGTGTGGGGGCACCTCAAGGTCTCGCCGGGTGCCTGGGCGCTGCGGCCGTTCACCCTGGCCCGCGACGAGCAGGTCGCCCACCAGGCCACGATGGTCGCGCTGGGCCGTCCGGGCGTGGGGGAGGAGCTGCTCACCTCGTGGGGCTTCGAGGGGGTCCGCCGTCTCGAGATCCCGTTCGTCTGGGAGTTCGCGGACCCGGAGCACTACGCCCGCGCGCTGACGTCGACGGGGCCGGCGTACGAAGCGATCCAGGCGGTCGGCGAGGAGGCCTTCCACCGCTACGCCGTCGGCCTGGCCCGCGAGCGCGTCCGCGACGGCCTGCCGCTGCGGGCCGAGATCGACGTCGTGGGGTACGTCGCCCGCCGACCCGTGCCCACGACGTACGACGGCAGCTTCCTGCCCGAGCCCGCCAGCACGCCGGAGGTCGAGGCGCTCTACGCCGACGACGTCGAGGACCTGGGCTTCGTGATGAACGCGTCGCGGGTCTGGGGCCACAACCCGCAGCTCGTGGACGGGCTGTTCGCGCAGCTGGGTGCCGCCGTCCGGGCCGCCGGGCTGACGTTCCGGCAACGCGGGGTGCTGGTCACGGCCTGCGCCGCGACGCTCGGCGACTCCTACTGCTCGTTCGCCTGGGGCGGCAAGCTCGCCGGCGAGGCCGGTGTCGAGGTCGCCACCGGCGTGCTCCGCGGTGACGACGCCGCCCTCGACGACGCCGAGCGCGCCCTGGCCCGGTGGGCCCGAAAGGTCGCGAGCGACCCCAACGCCACCGGGCCGGCGGACGTGCAGGCCCTGCGTGACGCCGGGTTCGGCGACGGCCGGATCCACGCGCTCACCACGTTCGTGGCACTCCGGCTGGCCTTCTCGACGGTCAACGACGCCCTCGGCGCGCGGCCAGACGGGGAGCTCGTCGCCGGGCTGCCGGCGCAGGTGCGCGACGCCGTCACCTTCGGCCGTCCGGCCCAGGTCAGACGGTGACGTTGCCCATCCGCAGGTGGTTGCCGAACGGGTCGCGCAACCCTAGGTCCCGGCCGTAGGGCTGGTCGGTCGGCGGCTGGGTGATCTCCACGCCCTTCTCGACGAGCTCGGCGTGCACGGTGTCGACGTCGTCGACCTGGAAGGCGATCCAGCCGCCGGCCGCGCCCTTGCTGAGCAGCTCGCGGACCTGCTCGGCGGTCTGCGGGTCGTGCGCCGGGGGACCGGGCCGCTCGAGCAGGATCTCGCGGTCGTCGCCGGGGACCTTGACGGTCAGCCAGCGCACGAAGCCGAGGTCGGTGTCGGTGCCGACCTCCAGGCCGAGCACGCCGACGTAGAAGTCGAGGGCCTGGTCCTGGTCGAGGACGTAGAGGGACGAGAGGCGCTGGTAGCTGAGTTTCCAGCCCCGAACGCTAGTGCGGCGCCCGGTCGTCGTGCTTCTCCGAACCGACGGATGCGTGAACGTGCTGAACGTGCTGAACCTGGTGAACTCGACGCTCACGCAGACCTCGGTGACGTCGAGGTCCGTCGTCCGCAGCAGGAACATGGCCCGCTCGATGCGCCGCCGCTGGAGGTAGCGGTGCGGCGTCTCGCCGAACACCGACCGGAACGTGCGAATGAGGTAGTCGGGGGAGACGGGCGCCAGCCGGGCCAGCTACTCGACGTCGAGGTCGGTGTCGTAGGCGCGGTCGATGGTGTCCCGCACCCGGAGCATCGAGCGGTTGGTCTGCTCGCGGGCCACGCTCACCGCGTTACTCCGTATAGTGCACTCGGACGGCGTTGACGGCTTCCTCGATGACCTCGTCGATCGGCGGCGAGACGTCGATGGCGGCACCGGCCTCGTCGTCCTCGAGCGGCTCGAGGGTGTCGAACTGCGACTGCAGCAGGGTGGTCGGCATGAAGTGCTTGGTGCGGTGCGACATCCGCTCCTGGAGCACCTCGAACGGCGCCTCCAGGTGCACGAAGAACGTGGGCGCCGCGTCGCGGAGCACGTCGCGGTAGGACTTCTTCAGGGCCGAGCACGTGACGACGGTCGACGTACCCTCGTGGTCGCGGACGGCCACCAGCTCCGCGATCGCCTGCAGCCAGGGCCAGCGGTCCTCGTCGGTCAGCGGGATGCCGTCCGACATCTTCTTGATGTTCGCGCTGGGGTGCAGCTCGTCGCCCTCGACGAACTCGCAGCCGAGCTCCTCCGCGAGTCCCTCGCCGACCGTGGTCTTGCCGGTGGCCGAGACTCCCATGACGACGATGTGCAGAGTCCTGCGACGCGATCCGGGCATGGGGCCACCCAATCACGAACGTCCTGACGGGCGGCTATTCTCGGCGGAACTCAAGCGATAGGAGTCCCCGGGTGGCCAGCCTCGTCTCGGAGCGTGTCGGACAGTTCTTCGTCGACGGCGCCCGGTTGGAGTACACCGAGTTCGGCGCCGGCGACCGCTGGGTGGTGCTGCTCCACGGGCAGCTGATGCCGCGCCGGATGCACCAGCCGTTGGCCCGCGCCATCGCCGGCGAGGGCTTCCACGTAGTCACCCTCGATCTGCTCGGCCACGGCCGCTCGGACCGGCCGTTGGACCCCAAGGGCTACTCGATGACCGCGTTCGGCGAGCAGGTCGTCGCCCTACTCGACCACCTCGGCGCGGGGGAGGCGGTCATCGGCGGCACCTCCCTCGGCTCGAACGTCTCGCTGGAGGTCGCCGACGTAGCCCCCGAGCGGGTCCGCGGGCTGCTGCTCGAGATGCCGGTGCTCGACAACGCGCTGGAGGCCGGGCTGATCGCGTTCGGCCCGCTGATGTTCCTGGCCCGGTTCGTCCCGCTCTCGATCTCGCTGACCACCCGGCTGTCCGCGATGGTGCCGCGCGGCCTGGTGCCGTTCTGGACCGGCATCGCGCTGGACACCCTCAACCAGCAGCCGGCCTCGATGGCCGCGACCATCCACGGCATCTTCTTCGGCCGGATCGCGCCGTCGTCCAAGCGCCGCCGCCAGATTCAGGCGCCGGCCCTTGTCGTCGGCCACCCGCGCGACCCGATCCATCCGGCCGCCGACGCCGCCATGCTCGCCGACGAGATGCCGAACGCCCGGTTCGTGGCGGCCCGCAGCATCGCCGAGTGGCGCGCCACCCCGGACCGCCTGGACGCCGAGGCCGTCGCCTTCGTCGCCCAGTGCTGGTCCGCCCGCGACATCGAGCCGGGCCTCGTTCACCGTTGACCCGGGCCTGGTTTCACCGTTGAGCCGGGGCTCGGTCACCGGTCGACGTGCGCGAGCGACTTGAGCCCGCGCTCCAGGTGCCACTGCAGGTAGGCCGCGACCATCCCGGTCGCCTCCCGGCGGTGCCGGGGGTCGCTGGACTCGATGACCGGCCAGTCCCCGGCCAGCAGCGCCCCCAGGAGTACGACGGCCTCCGGTGACGGGTTCATCGCGCCGGGCACCCGGCAGGTGGAGCAGAGCATCCCGCCGGCCGAGGGGCTGAACGAGCGGTGCGGGCCGAGCACGCCGCACCGGGCGCACGCCTCGAACGTGGGGGCGTAGCCGGCGACGGCCAGCGACCGGAGCAGGAACGAGTCGAGCACCTGGTGCGGGGCCCGGCCGCCGTCGCACATCGCGCGCAGGGCGCCGACGAGCAGCAGGAACTGCTGGAGGGCCGGCTCCTTGTCCTCGATGACCAGCCGTTCGGCGGTCTCGAGCATGACCGTGCCGGCGGTGTACTGCTCGTAGCTCGACCCCAGCCGTCCCGCGAAGGGGTCCAGCGTCTCGGCCTGGGTCACCACGTCGAGCGACCGGCCCTCGGCCAGCTGCAGGTCGACGTGGGTGAACGGCTCGAGCCGCGACCCGAAACGGGAGGTGGTCCGGCGGACCCCCTTGGCGACCGCGCGGACCCGGCCCGAGCTGCGGGTCAGGAGCGTGATGATGCGGTCCGCCTCACCCAGCTTCTGGGTGCGCAGCACGATCGCCTCGTCACGGTAAAGACCCACGCGCCCATTGTCCCCCGGGCACCGAACGGGCGCGCGGAGGCGGGGCCGTGCACGAAGCCCGGGTCAAGGGTGAACGAGGTCAGCGGGAGGGGGCGCCCTCGAGGAGCCGGTCGAGGGACGCGTTGAACTCGCCGAGCAACCGCCCGAAGGAGGTCAGGTCGGCGTCCGGCCAGTCGGCCAGCGCCTCCTGGAGTCGACCGCGGCGCCGGGCGCGGGTGCTGTCCAGGATCTCGCGACCGTTGGGGGTGAGGTCCAGGATCGACGCGCGCCGGTCGGACGGGTCGGTGACCCGGGCGGCGAGCCCGATCTCCTCAAGGGCCTGCACCTGGCGGGTGATCGTCGAGGGGTCCAGTCCGAAGGCGGTCGCCAGGGCGCCGAGGCGCTGCGGGCCCTCGTCGGAGAGCTTGCACATGATGCCGTAGGCGGACCGCTCGAGGTTCACGTCGCCGGTCGTGGTGGACAGGTGGATGCGCTGCACCCGACGGAGAAGAACGGTGATCTGTTGCTCGATCTGCTTGTTGGCCGTGTCCATGTCGCCTGCCCTCCGGGCGCCGTATCCGGTCGTGTTGGATGTGAGTGTAGGGGTGGTGCTGGTCCGTGCTGCGTACAACGATCACCGGCCCGGAGTGGTTCCGGACGGAGGAGAACTGATGGCGAGAAGGTCGACGCGGCGCGACGTACGCCCTCCGGCACCGCACCCCTCCGGGGCCCGGCCGCCGGCGGTTCCGGCCTCCCTGGTCCCGAAGCACGTGGCGATCGTGATGGACGGCAACGGCCGCTGGGCCAAGCAGCGCGGGCTGCCCCGCACGGCCGGTCACGAGCAGGGCGAGAGCTCCCTGTTCGACGTCGTGGAGGGCGCCATCGAGATCGGCGTCAAGGCGGTCTCGGCCTACGCGTTCTCCACCGAGAACTGGACGCGCTCACCCGACGAGGTGCGCTTCCTGATGGGCTTCAACCGGGATGTGATCCGCCGCCGCCGTGACCAGATGCACGAGCTCGGCGTCCGGGTCCGGTGGGCCGGCCGGACCCCACGCCTGTGGCGCTCGGTGATCAAGGAGCTCCAGGTCGCCGAAGAGCTCACGAAGGACAACGACGTGCTGACGTTGACGATGTGCGTCAACTACGGCGGCCGGGCCGAGCTCGCCGATGCGGCCCGCTCGATCGCCCGGGAGGTCGCGGCCGGCCGGCTGAACCCGGACAAGGTCGACGAGAAGACTTTCGCCAAGCACCTCTACGTCCCCGACCTCGCGGACGCCGACATGGTGTGGCGCACGTCAGGGGAGCAGCGGCTGTCGAACTTCATGCTCTGGCAGGCGGCGTACTCCGAGATGGTCTTCACCGACGTGCTCTGGCCCGACGTCGACCGGATCGCGCTGTGGCGGGCGATCGAGATCTACGCCGAGCGCGACCGGAGGTACGGCGGCGCGCTGCCAGACCTGCAGCCCGACCAGGGGCCGAACGCCTGAGCCGTCAGTTCGCGATCTCCTCGGGCCGGTAGTCCGCGACGGTCCCGTCGCGACGGTGCAGGGTCACCGACTGCACCCGGTCCGGCTCGTCGAGCAGCAGGAGCAGCCGACCCCTCCAGCCCGGTCCGCGCACCATCTCGGCCGGCCGGGTGCTGCCGTCCCGGTGCTGCGTCGCCGCCGAGTCGATGCTGTCGTCCGCGTCGTAGACCGCCCACAGCACGAGTCCGGCGCGCCGGCCCACCATCGCGTCGGGGTCGAGCAGCACGCCGTCGATGTTCTCGGGGGCGCGGTTCGGGCCGATCTCGCTGCGGGAGTAGCCGGTGGGAGTGCCTCCGGCGACACAGATCCGTGCCCGCAGGGCCCGGCCCAGATGCCGCGGTGGCGGGCGAAGCCGCTCTGGTCGTAGGTGGTGCGGTCGTCGACGAACACCGCCGTCGCACGGTCGAGGCCCAGCTTCTCGCCGGTGAACGCGCCGCCCCTCCGGTCGAAGGTGGCCGTGGCGGCCAGTGTGCCGTCGGTGTTGCCGAACCGCAGCAGGGCCCGGTCACCGCTCGTGCTGAAGGAGTAGCGCGGCGCGCCGAGCTCTCGGGCCGCCACGGAGGGCCCGCGATCCAGGTCCACCAGCAACGAGTCGTCCACCTTGCGCCGCGCCTCGGCGGCGGTGATCTGCGCCGAGCAGCTGAACTGCGTGTCCACCCCGACCTCGTGCGGCGCGTCGACCGGCCCCGTGCCGCGGGAGAGCTGGTCGGACCGCTGCAGGGCGAGTCCGCCGAGCACCGCCAGCACCAGCCCGGCGACGAGCACGGGCACCAGGATCCGGCGCGGTCGACCCGGTGCGGGCGAGCCGCACCAGGCGGCCGGCGTGGGCGAAGAACAGCGCGTCGAACGCGTCGTCGCGGTCCACCGTCGCTCCTCTCACACCCGTCCTACGCGCCAGCCGAGGAAAAGGTTGAGCCTCAGCAGTCCGGGCAGGTGCCGAAGATCTCCAGGGTGTGGCTGACGTCGGTGAAGCCGTGCTCGCCGGCGACCCCGTCGGCCCACCGCTCGACGGTCGGACCCTCGACCTCGACGGTGCGCCCGCAGGTGCGGCAGACAAGGTGGTGGTGGTGGGTCGCGGAGCAGCGCCGGTAGACCGCCTCGCCGTCCTCGGTGCGCAGCATGTCGACCTCACCGCCTTCGGCGAGCGTCTGGAGCGTCCGGTAGACCGTCGAGAGTCCGACGTTCTCGCCGCCCCGCCTCAGCAGGTCGTGGATGTCCTGCGCGCTGCGGAAGTCCTCGAAGCTCTGCAGGGCGCTGGCCACCGCGCGGCGCTGCCGGGTCGGTCGGGCGCCCTGGGGCAACGGCCCGTCGGTGCGGTCCTCAGTGCTCGTCATAGTGCCCTCCGTGTACGGCGTGCCGGTGCCCGTCGTGGACGTAGTCGACGTGGTCGCCGTGCCGCACGGCGACGTGACCGCAGTCCGGGCCGTGCTCGTGTCCGTGGTCCTCGGGGACGGCGGTGTGATGGTCCTCGCCCAGCGGGAACTCGTCGACGACCTCCGCGAACGGTCGGGCCAGGCGCTGCCGTCGGCGCAGCCAGACGCCGACCGGGTAGGCCGCCGCGAACCCCGCGATGGCCAGCAGCACGATCGTTGCGCCGGGGGCGACGCCCTGCTGGGCCGGGCCGAACGAGATCAGCGCGGACAGCACCACACCGCCGAGCGACGCGAGCAGGCCGAGTCCCATGCCGGCGAACAGCGTGCTGCGGAACGCCCGGGTGACCTGCTGCGAGGTGGCGACGGGTACGACCATCAGCGCGCTGACCAGCAGCAGGCCGACGGTCCGCATCGCGACGGTGACGGTCACCGCGGCCATCACGGACACCAGCAGGTTGTAGAAGCGCACGTTGAGCCCGGCGACCTGGGCGAACTCCTGGTCCTGCGCCACCGCGAACAGCTGCGGGGACAGCCCGACGGCGACGACCACGACGACCAAGGCCAGCGCGATGGTGACCCAGACGTCGCTCCAGGAGATCGTGGTGATCGAGCCGAACAGGTAGGTGTTCAGCGTCGCGGCGGACTGTCCGGCCAGGCCGGTGACCAGCACGCCGCCGGCGATGCCGCCGTAGAACAGCAGGGCGAGTGCCACGTCGCCGCTCGTGCGGCCGCTCTCGCGGATCACCTCGATGACCACGGCGCCGATGACCGCGACGATGACGGCCGTGACGGTCGGCGAGGCTCCGGTCAGCAGGCCGATCGCGACGCCGGTCACCGCGATGTGCCCGATGCCGTCGCCCATCAGGGCCAGTCGGCGTTGCACGAGGTAGGTGCCGACGGCGGGTGCGGCCAGCCCGGTGAACACGGCCCCGAGCAGGGCCCGGACCATGAACTCGTAGGTCAGCAGGCTCATCGTCGGCCCTCCCCGTCCAGGGGCGAGGCCACCGTCGGGACGTGGTCGTGCCCGGGGCGTCCGAGGTCGACGTGGTGGTGGTCGTGGGACAGGTCGGCGTCGGTGAACGCGTCGATCGGCGGTCCGTCGTAAGCGATCCGGCCGTCGCGCATCACGATCGCCCGGTCGACGAGCGGGCCGAGCGGGCCGAGCTCGTGGGCGACCAGCACGATCGTCGAACCGCGCGCGACGGTGGAGGCGAGGGCGTCGGCGAACCCCTGCTGGCTCTGTACGTCGACCCCGGCCGTCGGCTCGTCGAGCACCAACAGGTCGGGGGCTCCCGCGAGGGCACGGGCGATCAGCACCCGCTGCTGCTGACCGCCGGACAGGGTGGAGACGCCGTCCCGGGCCTTGCCGGCGAGGCCGACGGCCGCGATGGCGGCGTCGACGGCCTCCCGGTCCGCCCGGCGCTGCGGCACGAACGGTCGACGGCGCGACAGCCGGCCGGAGGCCACCACCTCGCGAACCGACGCGGGGACGCCGGACGCGGCGCTGACCCGCTGCGGCACGAAGCCGATGCGCTGCCAGGCGCCGAAGGACGCCAGGGGAAGGTCGAAGAGCCGCACCTCGCCGCGGCAGATGGGCACGAGCCCCATCATCGCGCGGACGAGCGTGGACTTGCCGGACCCGTTGGCGCCGAGGACCGCGAGCACTTCCCCCTGCCGCACGGAGAGGTCGATGCCGCGCAGGATGGGCCGTCCGCCGAGCTCGACGGCGCCGTCGGTGATCCGTACTGCGGGGGGACTGGTCATGAGCAGCTGTTCGCCTTCCGGAGGGTGGCGAGGTTGGTGCGCATCAGCGAAAGGTAGTCCTGGTCGGACGTCGCGTCGCTGAGACCCTCGATCGGGTCGAGCACGGTCGCGGAGATGCCGAGGTCGGACGAGAGGCTGTCGGCGAACTTGGGGCTGGCCAGCTCCTCGGAGAACACGGTGGTGATCCCGTCGCGGCGGATCAGGTCCTGCAGGGCGCGCAGGTGGGCCGGCGACGGCTCGGCGTCGGGGGAGAGGCCGTTGATGCCCACCACGTCCAGGCCGTAGCGGCGTCCGAGGTAGCCGAACGCGTCGTGGCTGACCACGATCGTGTGCACCCGGCAGGTGGCCAGGCCCTTCGTGTACGCCGCGTCGAGCCCGGCCAGGTCGCCCTGCAGGCGCTTCAGGTTGCGCGCGTAGTCGGTGGCGTGGTCCGGGTCGTCGTCGGCCAGGGACTTCTCGACCGCCGCCGCGACGGTTGACAGCTTGGTCGGGTCGAGCCAGAAGTGCGGGTCGTCGCCCGAGAGCCCGGCGGCCACGCCGGCGTCGACGACGTGCGAGGGGGCGTTCTGGTCGATGGCGTCGTCGACGTCGGCCTGGAAGCCCTTCTCGTAGACCACGACGTCGGCGCCCGACACCTGCGCGGTCTGCCGGACGGTCATCTCGAGGTCGTGCGGCTCCCGGCCCGGCTGGGTCAGGTTCGTGACGTCGGTGTGGTCCCCGGCGATGCGCCGCGCGACGTACTCCAGCGGGTAGAACGACGTCACCACGCTGGTGCGGGTGCTCGAGGCGCCGCCGGCGGCACCGCAGGACGCCAGCAAGGGGGTCGAGACGGCGAGCAGTGCGGTGAGCACGAATGTGCGAGGCTTCATGACAATCATTCTCAATACGAATGACAACCATTGTCAAGTCATGCCGACTACAGTTCCCGACGTGGTCGAGCTGGTGGTGGTGAACAGGTTCCGGGTGGACGAGACCGGGGCGGACGCGTTCCGCGGAGACGTGCACGCGGCCCTGGCGGCGCTGGCCGAGCGGCCGGGCTACGAGGGCGGGCACGTCGGCCGCAACGTCGATGACCCCGGCCTGTGGCTGCTGACGACGAGCTGGGCGAACGTGGGTTCCTACCGCCGGGCCCTCTCGTCGTACGACGTGAAGGTGACCGCCGTACCCCTGCTGTCGCGGGCCGTCGACGAGCCCTCGGCCTACGAAACCGTCGGCGACGGCGACGCCGCGAACGGGCCAGGGACCAACGTCCAGGTGCCCCGCGAACTGCGTTGACCCTGCTCGATAGTCTTGACGTTCGCCGACAGCCAGCCGGCGCACCCGATCGCAAGGACCCTGACTCCCTCATGCCGAAGCCCCCCGCGTCCGTCGTCGACAAGGTCGTCTCCCTCGCGAAGCGGAGGGGTTTCGTCTACCCCTGCGGCGAGATCTACGGCGGCACCAAGTCGGCGTGGGACTACGGCCCGCTCGGTGTCGAGCTCAAGGACAACATCAAGCGGCAGTGGTGGCGCTCGATGGTGCAGGCCCGCGAGGACGTGGTCGGCCTCGACTCCTCGGTGATCCTGCCGCGCCAGACCTGGGAGGCCAGCGGCCACGTCGCGACCTTCTCCGACCCGCTGACCGAGTGCCAGTCCTGCCACCGCCGCTTCCGCGCGGACCACCTGAAGGAGGAGTACGCCGAGAAGAAGAGTGTCAAGGGCGACCCGACCGTAGATCCTGACTCAGTCGACCTGGCCACGCTGGCCTGTCCGAACTGCGGCACCCGCGGTGCGTGGACCGCGCCACGGCAGTTCTCCGGTCTGCTGAAGACCTACCTCGGCGTGATCGAGGACGAGTCCGGCCTGCACTACCTGCGGCCCGAGACCGCGCAGGGCATCTTCTTGAACTTCGCCAACGTGGTGACCAGCAGCCGCATGAAGCCGCCGTTCGGCATCGCCCAGATCGGCAAGAGCTTCCGCAACGAGATCACCCCCGGCAACTTCATCTTCCGCACCCGCGAGTTCGAGCAGATGGAGATGGAGTTCTTCGTCAAGCCCGGCGAGGACGAGGAGT
>JBDSMW010000033.1:0-11300 GCA_039915665.1 Nocardioidaceae bacterium | reverse complement strand
CACGACCACCTTGCCGTCGAGAGTCTTCATGCGTTGACCTTCCTGTCGGTGCGGGCCGTCACGGCCTGGTAGTTCTCGGTGTCGAAGCGGGCGGTCAGCCGGCGGAACGCCTACGTCGTCCGGGGCCGGAGGGTCACGTTGCGACCGTGGGCGTCGAGGTACCAGCTGGCGCAGCCGCCCGTTCTACACCGCCACGATCCCACCCTTACGCATCCGGTCAGGGCGTCCACGGCGTAGGCGACCTGCGACTCGATCATGAACACCATGCTTGAGTGTCCCAGCCCGGTGTTGGGACCGACGACGAAGAACAGGTTGGGGAAGCCGCGCACGGTCGCGCCCCGCGGGGTGATCGTCTCGACCTTGTCGGTGACCAGGTCGACGTCGTCGCGGGTTAGAGCGGGATACCAGTCGTTGGAGATCAGGATGCGCTCGCAGCCGATCTGGAAGTCGGGCGTGACCTTCGCGCGGAGCTCGGGGTCGGAGATCGCCTTGGCGATAACGCGTCCTGGAGGGCGGTGTCGAACCGGAAGCGGTCCAGCACGCCGGAGCGGTCTGCGACGCGCCGGATGTAGGCCTGGATCTCCGGCTGCGGGAAGAAGGAGCGCGACCACTCCGCGTTGCGGGCGAACGAGAGCGAGTAGAGCTGCGAGGGCACGTCGCAGGCGGCGCCAGGATATAGGTGTTGTCGCGCCAGGTGCCGCCGACGTCGCTGCCGCGCTCGATGACCAGGTAGTCGCGCTCGCCGGCCTCGTCGAGCTTGATCGCGGCGCAGGGCCCGGCGAAGCCGGCTCCGATCACGAAGGTGCGCACGTGCGTCGGGAGGTCGGTAGACATGGCGCCGATCACACCGACGGTATTGAACGAACGTCAATAGTGGTGTTGAACGAAGTTCAGTAGAGTGCGTCACATGTCGACCGCCCCGACCGGCCGCCTCCGCCTGGACCCGGAGACCCGCCGCGAGCAGCTGCTCGCGCACGGCGTGCGGCTGCTCTCCACCCGGTCGCTGGAGGAGCTGTCGATCGAGACGCTCGCCGAGGAGGCCGGCATCTCCCGCGGGCTGCTCTACCACTACTTCGGCAACAAGCAGGAGTTTCACCGGGCCGTCGTGCGCAGGGCCGCCGACGACCTGATCCGGGTCACCGCGCCGGCCCAGGAGGGGGAGCCGCTCGAGCGGCTGGCCCGGTCTCTGGACGCCTACGTCGGCTACGTCGAGGCGAACTACGCCGGCTACGTCTCGCTCGTGCGGGGAGCCGCGAGCGGCAACGAGGACCTGCAGCACATCTACGACGAGGCCCGGGCCGCGCTGACGGACCGGATCTTCGACGACGGGGACGGTCTCCTCCAGCTGCTCTCCCTGGACGACCAGCCGGTGGTGCGCCTGATGGTCCGCGGCTGGAGCGCGATGGCCGAGGACGTGGTGATCGCCTGGGTCCGCGACCCCCACGATGTGTCCCGTGACGCGCTGCTCACCATGCTCGCGGCCGCCCTGCCGGGCGTGCTCTCCGGGATGCCCTGAGCCCCTTTGCAACCGAGTCCGCCCGGCCCCCGTACGGCTTCCTGACAGGATGCACGAGGGGTGACGGATGCGCGGGTCGACCCGGGACACGGATTTCAGCGAGTACGTCGCCGGACGGCGGGCTCAGCTGCGCTGCACGGCGTACCTGCTCTTGCGGTGACGCCCATCGGGCCGAGGACCTCGTGCAGACGATCCTGATGAAGCTGTGCGTCGCTAGGCCCCGGATCCGCCACGACGGCAACGTGGACGCGTTCGCGCGCCGGGTGCTGGTCAACGCGCACATCGACGAGACGCGGCGACCGTGGTTCCGGGAGCGGATCGGCGTGGACGAGCAGGACGTCGAGCCCGCCGCGCCTGCGACGAGCGAGGACCGCGACGTGCTGATAGCCGCGCTCGCTGGCCTCCCGCCCCGGCAGCGGGCGGCCGTCGTGCTGCGGCACTACTGGGGGCTGTCGGTGCAGGAGACCGCCGACGACCTCGGGTGCAGCGCCGGCACCGTGAAGAGCCAGACGTCCCACGCGCTCCGACGCCTCGAGCAGGTCCTGTCGCCCCAGTACGACGGGAGGAAGCCGCGATGAACGAGACCTTCTGGCGCGAGCAGCTCGAGCAGCTGGCCGAGCACGAGAGCGGCGACCCCTTCGACGTGCGCGAGGACGTCGAGCGGGGGAAGAGCCGGATGCTGCGCCGCCGGGTGGGTGCCGCCGGGGCCGGCCTGCTGGTCGCGGTCGTCGTGCCCGGGTCGGCCCTGGTAATCGGCGGGGGCGACACCCGAGAGGGCAGCCGACCGGGTCGGCCGGTCGGGAGCGGGCCTACCGCTTTCGCCACCTTCCACGAGCCTGAGACCACCTTCTCGCCGTCGCCCGCAGCACCGACCTCGACCGTGGACCGCTACGAGCGGATCCGGGCCGCCCTCGAGTCGAGCGACGGCCCACGCTCGCCGTTCGGTCCGTGGCGGCACGCGCTGTTCGAGACCGTCCGAGACGTGCTCGACCCGGGCGGCGCGCACCTGGACTACTCGACCGACAGCATGCAGGCCTCCTACGACCCGACCGGTGTCTCGCTCGGCATCAAGCTGGGCTGGACCGACCCCGGGAAGGCCGGGCAGGGGATGGTGCAGATCGAGGTGGCGCGGTTGGACGGCAGCGACGAGAAGCTGTGCGAAGGGGCCGGCCTCACGTGCTCGCGGACGGTCCGGGTGCAGGGAGAGGTGATGAAGGTCGGGAACGGGGACAACGGCAAGTTCCTGGTGCTGCACCGGCAGCCCGACGGCGACCGCGTCGTGGTCCTGGTCGACCCGTTGTTCGGCAACAACTCGGTGACGCCGGTCAAGGACCTGGGTGTCACGCCGACGGACGTCTACCGGCTCGTGCAGGACGACCGGCTGGACCTGCCTCGCTGAGGTCGGGTCCGGCCGGTCGTCCGGGTTCGGCGCTATTTGAAGATGCTGACGCCGCCGGGGCCGACGAGTAGGCCTACGACGATCAGGATGATGCCGAACAGCAGGCTGCCGCGGATGATGGTCACGATTCCCGCGATGACGAGCACGACGGCGATGAGCCAGAGAATGGTATGCATGGTCCCTCCTTCCGGCGGGAACGTGCCCCACCCCCTCGTTCTCAAACGCAGCCTCGCGTTGTCAACCCGACACAATATGCTGGCGGGGTGGTGCATACGAGCGAGTACCCGATCCTGCACGTCACCGTGGACATCGTCGTCCTGACCATCCTGGACGGCGGGCTGTGCGCCCTCGCGATCCGGCGGGGTGAGCCGCCGTACCAGGGGCGCTGGGCGCTGCCCGGCGGATTCGTGACCATCGACGAGGACTTGGAGACGGCGGCCCGGCGCGAGCTCCGTGAGGAGACCGGAGTCAGTCCCGGCTCGGTGCGGGTCGAGCAGCTCGCGACGTACGGCGCACCGGGCCGCGACCCGCGGCACCGCACCGTCAGCGTCGCCTGGCTGGCCATGCTGCCCCGGCCGGCGGCACCGCGAGCCGGGGCCGACGCCGCCGCAGCCGCCTGGAAGCCCGCCGACCGGCTGCTGTCCCGCGGGCGCCTCGCCTTCGACCACCGGTCGATCCTCGGCGACGGGGTGGAGCGGACCCGCGCGAAGCTGGAGTACACCAACATTGCCACCGCCTTCATGGAGGCCGAGTTCACGATCGCCGAGCTGCGCGAGGTCTACGAGGTGGTGTGGGGACACGCCCTCGACGCCGGCAACTTCCACCGCAAGGTGACCAAGACCGACGGCTTCGTGGTGCCCACCGGCCGCCGTCAGTCCGTCGGTCGCGGCCGCCCGGCCGAGCTGTTCACCGTGGGCCCGGAGGAGTCCCTGCACCCGCCGTTGACGCGCCGCTCGTTGGAGTGACGCCTCGGCGTAGCACGGTCGTGACGCTCGACGAAACCCCATCGCCACACGCGCTTGGGGTCGACGTTCGCGGCCTCGGCCAAGCGCCGAAATTCCTCACGCAACATGGAGCGTGCCCGCACCCGGCTGCAACGCTTCGGCATCCAGATCTGCCGGCACGCGTCACGCATGACCTCAAGGGGACCCGCACTGACTGACCGTCACGCGATGTCACCACCCGGGTCCGCTCGTCGGCATTGAACGGGCAGATCGCGGCTAGATCGGGACGGTGTGGCGACGCGCAGTCAGCGGCAAGTCCGGACGACCATTCGCACGTGCACTTGCCCGGAGGTCTCGATGGCACGGAGCCTGGAGACACCCAACAGTGATGCGGTTCGTCGCCATGCGGCTCTGGGTGTTCTGCGGGACCTGGCCCCCGCGGACGTGCCGTCCTTCGCGGCGGCGCAGCGTCGGACCGCGGACGCGGCGGAGGCGCGGCTGCTGGCCGAGGCGGTCGCCTTCGTGGACCGGCACCTCGCGGTCACCGCCGCTCAGAACACGACCCCCTCGCCCGCGAAGCTCGCCGAGCTGGTGCACGAGGCGATCCAGCGGTGCGACCGCGACCCCCGACCTCACCGCCCGCTTGGACACCCTCGACGCCCTGGACCCGCAAGCGTCCGTCGGTGATCTCGCGGGCCTGCTCGGCCGGCTGGGCGACGACCGACCCCTCGACATCCGGGCGGCCACCGCGCTGGGTCTGCTCGCCCACCCACAGCGTCGAGAGGCTGGGCCCCGCCACCCTCGGGTTGTTGCAGGACTGGATCCGCCGGCTCTCGACGTGCACGATCCGCCCGGTCCTCGACCTGGCCCGAGACGACAGCGTGGACGTCCACGATCCACCGGGCTGGCTGCGGGAGACCGTGACCCTTCGCGACGGACACTGCGTGTTCCCCGGCTGCGGCATCGACGCTCGCGCCTGCGACGTCGACCACATCGAGCCCCATCTCGATCCCGACGACGGCGGCCCACCCGGCCAGACCCATCCTGAGAACCTCGCATGTCTGTGACGAAGACATCACCGGCTGAAGAACTTGACGACCTGGCGATACCAGCGGCTGCCGGACGGTGACTACGAGTGGACCGATCCGCACGGCACCAGGCACAGGGTCACACCCCGCCACTGAGCGGCCTGTCTCTGTCGGTCGGCCGCGCCCGGAGCGTCCGGATCCACCGCAACGAGCGGGTGAGTCGACGGGCACCTCGTGGATGCGCAGGCCGGCGCTCGGCGAGCACCAGCAGCCCGGTGTCGAAGAACCACGCGGTGTCCTCGACGAGCGGCAGCAGCTCGCGGGCGACGTCGGATCGGATCGCCTCGAAGCCGCACTGCGCGTCGGAGAACTGCGCCCGAAGCGTCCCGCGCAACAGCAGGTTGTGGCTGCGCGAGAGCGAGGCAGGGTCAGGCCGGCGCGGGCAGCCGGACCTCGAACCGGGTGCGCCCCGGTGCCGAGTCGACCGACACGGATCCCCCGTGGGCCAGGGCGATCGCCTGCACCAGGGAGAGCCCGAGTCCTGCGCCACCCGACTCGCGGGTGCGCGCGGAGTCGCCGCGGGTGAACCGCTCGAAGGCGGAGTCCGCCAGCTGCGGAGGAAGGCCGGGTCCGTCGTCAAGGACGGACAGCACGACCCGCTGGTCGTCGTGGCGCACGCCGACGGTCACCGAGGTGCCGGGCGGCGTGTGACGTCGCGCGTTGTTGAGCAGGTTGGTCAGGACCTGGTGCAGTCGCTGCTCGTCGCCGGGCGCGACGACGGGCTCGTCGGGCAGGTCGAGCCGCCACTTGTGGTCGCGGCCGACGACGCGCGCGTCGCCGACGGCCTCGAGGGCCAGTCGGGTCAGATCGACCTCGTCGGAGGCCAGCGGGCGGCCCGCGTCGAGTCGGGCCAGCAGCAGCAGGTCCTCGACCAGCGAGGACATCCGGGTCGCCTCGGCCTCGACCTTCATCATCGCCAGCGAGAGGGTCTCGGGGTCGGGAGGGCTGGTGCGGCGGCTCAGCTCGGCGTAGCCGTGGATGGTGGTCAGCGGGGTCCGCAGCTCGTGGGACGCGTCCGCGACGAACTGCCGGACCTGGAGCTCGCTGCGGTGCCGTTCGTCGAGGGCGTGCTCGACGTGCTCGAGCAGGGCGTTCAGTGCCGACCCGACCTGGCCGACCTCGGTGCGCTCGTCGGTCAGCTCGTCGGGCACCCGGACCGTCGTACCGATGGCGCCGCTGGACAGCGGCAGCGTGGACACGGTGTGCGCGGTGCCGGCGACCTGGCGCAGCGGACGGAGCTGGCGACGCACCAGCAGCTGGCCGGCGCCCACCGCGACGACGAGGGCGCCGCCGCCGAGCAGGGTCTCGACCAGGACCAGGTTCCCGATCAGGTCGTCGGCACGGGCCGTCGACTGCCCGGCGACGAGGAGGGCACTGCCGTCGGCGACCGCCCGGACGCGGAAGGTGCCCACCCCGTCGAGGTGGACGAGGTGGGACCGCTTGTCGGCAGGCACGCGTTGCAGGACTGCCAGCGCCGGGGTGGGGAGGGCCTCCTGGGAGGCGTCCTTGCGGACCAGCGAGCCGGCGCCGCCGGATCCGACGAACTGTGCCTCCAGCGTGCCTTCGGCGTCGCCGAGACCGAACCGGATCCGGGGGCCGTGGTCTCCGTCGCCGCCACCGTCGTCGCCGTTCAGCGGTGGAGTGGCGCTGATCCCGGACTCGTAGCGGCCGACGGAGCGGTCGAGGTTCTGCTGGACCTGGTCGTCGAGCTGTCCGTTGAGGAAGCTGCGTATCGCCAGGCTGGTCGCGACGGCGACGAGGACGGTCGCGACGAGGACGACGGCCACGAGGGTCGCCACGAGGCGTCCGGAGAGGGAGGAGGGCAGGAGCCGACGCACGGCGTACAGCCTGCTCACTCGACCGGCTTCAGGACGTAGCCCGCACCGCGCATGGTGTGGATCATCGCGGGTCGGCCGGCGTCGATCTTCTTGCGCAGGTAGGAGATGTACAGCTCCACCACGTTGGCCTGGCCGCCGAAGTCGTAGTTCCACACGCGGTCCAGGATCTGCGGCTTGGACAGCACCCGGCGCGGGTTGCGCATCAGGAAGCGGAGCAGCTCGAACTCGGTGGCGGTCAGGTGGATCTCGTCGTCGCCGCGGAACACCTCGTGGCTGTCCTCGTCGAGGCGGAGGTCGCCCACCGTGAGCAGCGAGGACTCGCGGACGTCGGTGGCGCCGGACCTGCGCATCAGTGCCCGCAGCCGTGCGATGACCTCCTCGAGGCTGAACGGCTTGGTGACGTAGTCGTCGCCGCCGGCGGTCAGGCCGGAGACCCGGTCCTCGACGGAGTCGCGGGCCGTGAGGAACAGCACGGGCACGTCGGGGTGCTGGTTGCGCATCCGCCGCAGCACCTCCATCCCGTCGAAGTCGGGCAGCATCACGTCGAGGACGACGGCGTCGGGACGCAGGTCCTTGGCGGCGCTGACGGCCTTGCTGCCGGTGTGCGCGACGCTCGGCTCCCAGCCCTCGAAGCGGACCGCCATGCTGATGAGCTCGGCGATGTTGACCTCGTCGTCGACGACCAGGACTCGCAGCGGCGACCCGTCGGGACGGGTGAGCGTGGGGGCGGAGTTGGCGAGCGGCATGAGAGCAGCATCCCCCAGCGGAACCCGAGTTCCCTGGGAGAACTCTGTGCGCATCCTGTGAGCGTCGGGTCAGCCGGGCTGCCCGTCGTTGGGCGTGTGGCAATCCGGTTGCCGTTGCTCTCTACAATCGGCAGGTCATGTCTGAAGCCGGCCAGCAGGAGCGTCGTACGCCGAAGCGCCGGCCGTCGCGCCGCCGGTCCGGCCGCCGCCGCGACCCCGCCGAGGTAGCCCGACGCGCGGCCCTCGTGCCGCAGGTGACCTACCCGGACGACCTCCCGGTCAGCCAGCGACGCGACGACATCGCCGCCGCGATCCGCGACCACCAGGTGGTGATCGTCGCGGGCGAGACGGGCTCGGGGAAGACCACCCAGATCCCCAAGATCTGCCTCGAGCTCGGCCGCGGCGTGCGCGGCCTGATCGGGCACACCCAGCCCCGCCGGATCGCGGCCCGCAGCGTGGCCGAACGGATCGCCGAGGAGATCGGGACCCCTCTCGGGGAGACCGTCGGCTACCAGGTCCGGTTCACCGACCACTCCTCGCGAAACACGCTGGTCAAGCTGATGACCGACGGCATCCTGTTGGCCGAGCTGCAGCGCGACCGCACGCTGTCGGCCTACGACACGCTGATCATCGACGAGGCCCACGAGCGCAGTCTCAACATCGACTTCATCCTCGGCTACCTGGCGCGGCTGCTGCCGCAGCGTCGCGACCTCAAGGTGATCATCACCTCGGCGACCATCGAGACCGAGCGGTTCGCGGCACACTTCGCCGACCGCGACGGCACGCCCGCTCCGATCATCGAGGTGTCGGGTCGGACCTACCCGGTCGAGCTCCGCTACCGCCCGCTGGTCGAGGAGCAGTTCGACGACGACGAGGGCGAGCCGCTGGTCCGGGACCAGACGGAGGCGATCGTCGATGCGGTCCAGGAGCTGGTCGGCGAGGGACCCGGCGACATCTTGGTGTTCCTCCCCGGCGAGCGGGAGATCCGCGACACCGCCGACGTGCTGAACAAGCTCTCGACGAGACCGGCCGACTCCTTCGACGTGGTGCCGCTCTACGCCCGGCTGTCGTCCGCCGAGCAGCACAAGGTCTTCGAGCGCCACGGTCGGCGCCGCGTGGTCCTGGCCACCAACGTCGCGGAGACCTCGCTGACCGTCCCGGGCATCCGGTACGTCGTCGACGCCGGTCTCGCCCGCATCTCGCGCTACTCGGTCCGCACCAAGGTGCAGAGGCTGCCCATCGAGCCGATCAGCCAGGCGTCGGCCAACCAGCGGTCCGGCCGCTGCGGCCGGGTCGAGGCAGGCATCGCGATCCGGCTCTACAGCGAGGAGGACTTCGGGTCCCGCCCGGAGTTCACCGACCCGGAGATCCTGCGCACCAACCTCGCCTCGGTGATCCTGCAGATGACCGCGCTCGGGCTCGGTGACGTCGGGCGCTTCCCGTTCGTCGACCCGCCCGACCAGCGCAACGTCAAGGCCGGTGTGCAGCTGCTGGAGGAGCTCGGGGCGGTTTCGACCAGCTCGACCAACGACATGCGGCTCACGACCCTGGGTCGTCAGCTCGTCGCGCTGCCGGTCGACCCGCGGCTGGCCCGGATGGTGGTCGAGGCCGAGCAGCGCGGGTGCCTGCGCGAGGTCCTCGTCATCACCGCCGCGCTGTCCCTCCAGGACCCGCGCGAGCGGCCGGTCGAGCAGCAGGCGCAGGCCGACCAGAAGCACGCCCGGTTCAAGGACGAGACCTCGGACTTCCTGACCTGGCTGAACCTCTGGCGCTACGTCCGCACCCAGCAGAAGGAGCTGTCGTCCTCGGCGTTCCGCCGGATGTGTCGGGCGGAGTACCTCAACTACCTCCGCATCCGTGAGTGGCAGTCCCTGGAGTCCCAGCTCCGGACGACCGCCAAGCAGCTCCAGCTCACCATCGGCGACCCCGCCGACGAGCCGGACGGGGACGGCATCCACCAGGCGATGTTGTCCGGCCTGCTCTCGCACGTCGGGTTGCGCGACCCGGAGAAGCGGGACTACCTCGGGGCCCGCAACACGCGCTTCTCGGTCTTCCCGGGGTCGGGGCTGTTCCGCAAGCAGCCGCAGTTCGTTATGTCCGCCGAGCTGGTCGAGACCTCCAAGCTCTGGGGCCGCGTGAACGCCGCCATCAAGCCGGAGTGGGCCGAGGAGCTCGGCGCACACCTGGTGAAGCGGACCTACTCCGAGCCGCACTGGTCCAAGAAGCGCGCCGCCGTGATGGCCTACGAGCGCGTCACCCTGTACGGCGTCCCGTTGGCCGTCGAGCGCCTGGTGTCCTACGGCAAGGTCGACGTCGCCGTCAGCCGGGAGCTGTTCATCCGGCACGCGCTGGTCTACGGCGAGTGGTCGACCCGGCAGAAGTTCATGGCCACGAACCGGGAGCTGCTCGACGAGGTGGTCGAGCTCGAGCACCGCGCCCGCCGCCGAGACATCCTGGTCGACGAGCACACCCTGTTCGACTTCTACGACGCCCGCGTCGGCGAGGCCGTCGTCTCCGGGGCGCACTTCGACTCCTGGTGGAAGGGCGCCCGCCACGAGGACCCCGAGCTCCTCACGTTCGACCCGGCGATGCTCGTCAACGACACCGCCGACCAGGTCACCGAGCAGGACTACCCGGACCTGTGGCGGGAGGGTGACCTCTCGTGGAAGTTGACCTACCAGTTCGAGCCGGGCGCGGCCGCGGACGGAGTGACCGTGGACGTACCTGTGACGACGCTGAACCAGGTCGAGCCATCGCCGTTCACCTGGCAGGTGCCCGGGCTGCGGCACGACCTCGTGGTGGCGCTGATCCGGTCACTGCCCAAGGCGCTGCGGGTGAGCTTCGTGCCGGCCCCCAACTTCGCCCGGGACTTCCTGGCGCACGCCTCGCCGGGGGAGGAGTCGCTGCTCGACGCGCTCGAACGGTTCCTGCGCGGCGTCACGGGGGTCGTCGTCTCGCGCGAGGCCTGGGACTGGGCCAAGGTGCCCCAGCATCTGCGGCCGACGTTCCGGGTGGTCGGAGACGACGGCGGCGTGGTGGCCCAGGGCAAGGACCTCGAGGCGCTGAAGGCGCCGCTGCGGCCGAAGTTCGCCGAGGCGATGGCCGAGGCCGCCTCCGCGTCGGGCCTCGACGTGACCAGCCAGTCGACGTGGACGTTCGGCACCATCGAGCGGACCTTCACCCAGACCCGGGCCGGTCACGAGGTGCGCGGCTTCCCGGCGACGGTCGACGAGGGTTCGTCGGTCGGGATGCGGGTGTTCGGCTCGGAGGCGGAGCAGGGGGCGGCGCACCGGCTCGGCCTGCGGCGGCTGCTCCTGCTGGCCCTGCCGTCACCCGCCAAGGCGGTGGCCGACGGTCTGGGCAACGCGGACAAGCTCCGGCTGGCCGCCTCGACGTACCCCTCCGTCAGCGACCTCCTCGACGACTGCGTCGCCGCCGCCGTCGACAGCCTGGTGGCGCGGCACGGCCTGGTCTGGGACGAGGCGGGGTACGACGGGCTGCGGACCGCCGTGCGGGCCGGTCTCACCGAGACCACCCGGCTCGTCGTGCACGACGTGCTCCGGGTGCTGACCGAGTGGCGCGACGTCGACAAGGCGCTGTCCGGCTCGGCCGACATGTCGATGCTGCCGGCGCTGGCGGACATGAAGGCGCAGGTCGGGCGGCTGGTGTTCCGCGGGTTCGTCTCCGACGTCGGCGCCGAGCAGCTGCGGCACCTGCCGCGCTACCTGGCCGCCGTCCGCACGCGGCGCGACCGGCTGTCCGCCGGCCT
>JBDSMW010000021.1:0-12147 GCA_039915665.1 Nocardioidaceae bacterium | reverse complement strand
CCGGTGGGTGTGTCCGCACGGGTGGGTCCAGGCGTAGTCGCCGTCGGCGAGGCGTTGGTATCGCCACGCGGTGAAGGTCTTGAGTCGGTGGTGCCGTCGGCAGAGGGCGGCGAGGTTGGCTGGTCTGGTCTGGCCCGGTGGGCCGCCTTCGTCGGGTGGGACGTAGGGCGTGGTGTGGTCGAGGTCGCAGCCGCGAGCATCGATGCCGCAGCCGGGGAACACGTAGTGGTCGTCTCGCTGGATGACGGTCTCCCGCATCCAGTCCGGTGGATCATGCTGATCGACGGCGTCGGTCCGGGTTGCGTCGAGGACCGGGCGGATCGTGACCGTCGAGAACCGGCTGATCCCGTCCCGCAGCAGCCCCAAGGTGGCGGGGCCCAGCCTCTCGACCCGGCCACCGGTCCCGGTCTCGAGGCCAGCGGCGTCGACGGGCGGCGGTGGTCGAACCACACCCCGCGGGCGTCCAGGGCGGCCTGCTCGATGCCGGCGGCCTGGTCCGGGTCGCAGCGCAGCATCGCCTCGTGCACCAGCTCGTTGAGCTTTCCCGGTGAGGGAGTGGTGTTCTTGCCTGCGGTCACCGCGAGGTGCCGATCCACGAACCCCGCCGCCTCGACCGACAACGCCATGGTCTCGGCGGCGACACGGCGGGCCTTCCAGCCCTGCAGGCGACCGTCCTGCACCAGGGCCCACAGCCGAGGGAGTCGGAAGCACAGCTCCACGGCCTCAGACACCAGGGCCAGGGCGGCACCGTAGGCCAGGCCGAGGGCCGGAGCGAGCGACTCGACCGCGAACTCACTGATCCCCAGCGTCCCCGCCCCGTCGAGGCAGGCGACTGTCTCACCGAAGGTCACGCCGGCGACCCCGTGGCGCGCGGTGAACGTCAGTGCGGGGTGTTCCTGGGTGACGGGGTGCAGGTCGACCCAGTGCACCACCAACGCCAGGATGCGGGCCTCTTCACGGTCCGCGGCCCGGCGAGCGGCAGCAGCCGCGGACAGCACCTCGCCGGCCGCGAGGTCCCGCAGCTCGAGGTCCATCTCCACGATGCTGGTCATGAGACGAACCTAGACCCGACCACCGACAGTCCTGGCCACGTTTCGCGTTGTCCACAAGGGAAATCTCGAGATTTCCGGATATTTTTCGTGATCTTGAGAGGTCTCCAGCTGTGATGTCCAGCGACGTTGTCGAGATCGTGTGACGAAGCGGTCGGACCTGGTGGAGGCGTGAAGACCTCCTGATGTGGAGTGGAGCTATCTAGGAACCGCTTCGCGACCAGGAGCTCTTCGATGGCTCACGCTACCCATTCCCAGGCTGCTTTGACGTCCCTGCCCCCGGGCGCGGCTTGCTCGGTTGATCGTCGAACATCGTTGGCCGGTCGCTCGGGTGGCTGAGCGAAATCACCTGTCGTGGAGGACCGCGGCGTCACCGTGACCCGGGTGCGCTCCTCGACCAGTCAAGGAACGCGTCGGTCAGTCGGGGCGCTTGGCGTCGGCCGGAGACTCGCCGCCGCCGGGCGCCGGGCTGTGGCGCCGGGCCTGCGAGCCGACCATCAGCGCGATGGCCTCGTCGACGTCGTCGGTCACCCGGAACATGTCCAGGTCGGTCTCGGACACCTTGCCGTCGCGGAGCACGGTGCTGCGGATCCAGTCCACGAGCCCGGACCAGTAGGCCGTGCCCATCAGCACGATCGGGAAGGACGTGACCTTCTGGGTCTGCACGAGCGTCAGGGCCTCGAAGAGCTCGTCGAAGGTGCCAAAGCCGCCGGGCAGGACGATGAAGCCCTGGGCGTACTTCACGAACATCGTCTTGCGCGCGAAGAAGTAGCGGAAGTTCAGCCCGCGGTCGACGTACTGGTTGAGGCCGGATTCGAAGGGCAGCTCGATGCCGAGCCCGACCGAGATCCCGCCGGCCTCGCAGGCGCCCTTGTTGGCCGCCTCCATCACGCCCGGGCCGCCGCCGGTGATCACCGCGAAGCCGGCCGCGACGAGCTTGGCGCCGATCTCCTCCGCCACGGCGTACGACGGATCGGTGGGCGGCGTGCGGGCGGAGCCGAACACCGAGATCGCCGGGCCGAGCTCGGCCAGCGCACCGAAGCCCTCGACGAACTCGCTCTGGATGCGCAGCACGCGCCACGGGTCGGTGTGCACCCAGTCGGTCGCGCCTCGGGAGTCGAGCAGCCGCTGATCGGTGGTGCTCGTCTCGATCTGGTCGCGGCGCATCACGGTGCGGCCGCGGTAGCGCTCGGGGACGGCGTCGTGGTCCGGGGCGTGGTCCGGGGCGTCGCTCACGCGTCCTCCCCCAGCCAGGTGCGCAGCTGCTGCTCGACGCGCACGATGTGCTCGAGGGGCACGAACTCGTCCTGCTTGTGGGCCAGGTGCGGATCGCCGGGACCGAAGTTGACGGCCGGGATGCCGAGGCCGCTGAACCGGGCCACGTCGGTCCAGCCGAACTTGGGGTTGGCCGTGCCGCCGACCGCCTCGATGAACGCCGCGGCCGCCGGGACCGACAGCCCCGGCATCGCAGCCGGAGCGGAGTCACTGAGCTCGATCTCGAAGCCGTCGAAAACCTCACGCATGTGCGCGTAGGCCTCGTCGACGGAGCGGTCGGGCGCGAAGCGGTAGTTGACCGAGACCACGCACTCGTCGGGGAGCACGTTGCCCGCGACGCCGCCGGAGATGAACACAGCGTTGAGACCCTCGTGGTACTCCAGCCCGTCGATGACCGGCTTGCGCGGCTCGTAGGCGTTCAGCCGGGCGAGCACGCCGGCCGCGCCGTGGATCGCGTTGACGCCCATCCAGGACCGGGCCGAGTGCGCCCGCTCGCCGCGGGTGGTGACGTCGACCCGCAGGGTGCCCTGGCAGCCCGCCTCGACGACCGCGTCGGACGGCTCCATCAAGATGGCGAAGTCGGCCTGCAGCAGGTCGGGGTTGCTCTGCGAGAGGAGCTGGAGGCCGTTGCGCTCGGCCTCGACCTCCTCGCACTCGTAGAACAGGTAGGTGATGTCGCGGTTGGTCACCGGCATCGTCGCGGCGAGCCGCAGCGCGACCGCGACGCCGCCCTTCATGTCACAGCTGCCGAGCCCGTGGATGTTCTCCTCGTCGAGCCGCGACGGCAGGTTCGCGTTGAGCGGCACGGTGTCGATGTGGCCGGCGATCACCACCCGCTCGGCGTGCCCCTGGTGGGTGCGCGCGACGACGGTGTGCCCGAACCGCTGCACCTCGAGGTGGTCGAGCCCGCGCAGCGCGGTCTCGACGGCGTCGGCGATCTCCTGCTCGTTGCCGCTCACCGACTCGATGTCGACCAGGTCCTGGGTCAGCTGGACGGCGTCCACGCTCAGATCAAGTGCCATGCCGCCCATCCAACCAGCCGGTGCCGGTCAGGTCCGGGTCACACCGCCTTCGGTAGCGTTGAGGGGTGCCCGACACCTCCGCCGCCGCCCCGACCGACGTCCCCACCTCTGCCTGGGCCTACGGCCTCGCGACGTACGCCGGCACGGAGGGCGAGGGCGGTGTGCTCGACGCGTGGTTCCCCGCTCCCCGGCTCGGCTCGCCCGACTCGGACCCCGGGGCGCCCGGCGAGCTGGCCCGGCTCGAGGGCGTCGACGAGGTCCGCGGCGTGCGTCGGCTCGTGGTGCGCATCGTCGTGGAGGACCTGCAGGCGGCACCGGCCGACGCGCAGGACGCGTGGCTCCGGCTGCACCTGCTCAGCCACCGGCTGGTCCGGCCGCACTCGATCAGCCTCGAGGGTGTCTTCGGGCTGCTGACCAACGTCGTGTGGACCGACGCCGGACCGTGCGCGGTCGAGGACTTCGAGAGCACCCGGCTGCGGCTGACCGGGGCCCGCGGCCGGGTCACCGTCCTCGGCGTCGACAAGTTCCCCCGGATGACCGACTACGTGCTCCCGACCGGCGTCCGCATCGGCGACGCCGACCGGGTCCGGCTCGGCGCGCACCTGGCCGAGGGCACCACGGTCATGCACGAGGGCTTCGTGAACTACAACGCCGGCACGCTGGGCGCCTCGATGGTCGAGGGCCGGATCAGTGCCGGGGTGGTCGTCGGCGAGGGCTCCGACGTGGGTGGCGGCGCCTCGATCATGGGCACGCTGTCCGGCGGCGGCAAGGCGGTCATCTCGATCGGCCGGCGCTGCCTGATCGGCGCGAACGCCGGCATCGGGATCTCCCTCGGGGACGACTGCGTCGTGGAGGCCGGCTGCTACGTCACGGCCGGCACCAAGGTGCTCGTGCACGGCGACGGCGACCCGGTCGTGCGCAAGGCGTCGGAGCTGTCGGGGGCCAGCAACGTGCTGTTCCGCCGCAACTCCACGACCGGTGCCGTCGAGGCCGTCCCGTGGGGCGGCGGCGGCATCGAGCTGAACGCGGCCCTGCATGCCAACTAGGCGCAGCAGCGGGGTGGCCCGGGCGGCCGTCGTCCTGGTGGCCTGCCTCGCCGTGGTCGCCGGCGTGCTCGTGCTCTTCCACCGCGGCGTCGGGCCGCTGCCGAACCCCGAGAGCTGCCAGGCGCGCGTCGGAGGGGCCGTCGTCGACCTGTCGACCGAGCAGGCGGAGAACGCGACGACGATCGTCGCGGTCGCCGTCCGTAGAGACCTGCCGGCCCGGGCCGCGTCGATCGCCCTCGCGACGGCCTACCAGGAGAGCAAGCTGGCGAACCTGGACCACGGCGACCGGGACTCGCTGGGCCTGTTCCAGCAGCGTCCGTCGCAGGGCTGGGGCACCGCGAAGCAGATCCAGAACCCCTATCACGCGGTCAACGCGTTCTACGACGCGCTGGTCAAGGTCGACGGCTACCAGACGATGAAGATCACCGAGGCCGCCCAGAAGGTGCAGCGATCGGCCTTCCCGGACGCCTACGCCGACCACGAGGCCGACGGCCGGGCGCTCGCCTCCGCTCTGACGGGTTACAGCGCGGCCCGGTTCAGCTGCGTGGTCGACGCGGACAGCGCGGCCGCCGCCGAGCCCGTGAACCCCGACGGGCTGACCGACCGGGCCGACCGGGTCCGCGCCGACCTGCGCAAGGCGTTCGGCCCGCTCTCGCTCGGTGGGTACGCCGCCGGGGGGGTGTCCACGGGGCACATGAAGGGCTCGGCGCACTACGAGGGTCGCGCGGTCGACGTCTTCGTGCGGCCGATCAGCGCGGCCAACAAGCGGACCGGCTGGGCCATTGCGTCGTACCTCGTCGCCCACGCGTCCCGGCTCGAGATCGAGCACGTCATCTTCGACAAGCGGATCTGGACGGCGGGGGCGCGGTCCGAGCAGGGCTGGCGCAGCTACGATCCGGGGAACGCCCCCGGGGACCGGGCCGTCCTCGAGCACCGCGACCACGTGCACGTCGACGTCGCCGCCGGAACCTGACGATTCCCCGTGATTCGGGCGAACCCGCCCAACTAGCCCAAACGGACTACGGCGGCGTCGTTCAGCCAGTGGGAGAGGGACGGGCAGCCGATGGCGGGGATCGGTGCATGTCGCCATAGTTGGACCCACGACCTGGGCGGTTGACCGGCCCCCAGCCAAATGGAGAGGTATGGGGGCCGTCCTCCAACCTTCCGGGGGTGACCTGCATGTACAGCGACTCTGTCCTCTACACCATCGGCACGGCGCTCAACCGCGCGCACGACAACGGTGTGGCCGTCCAGGTCCTCGTCGAGGGCCAGTGGCTCACTGGTCGGGTGGCGGCGGTCGACGGGCACGGCGTGGTGCTGTACTCCGACGAGGCCGAGCACTCGGTGGTCCGGATGGGCAGCGTCTCGGCCGTCCGGGTCTTCACCGCCCCGCCGATGCGCACGCCGATCAACACCGTGTCCCAGATGCCCATGCCGATGCCGATGCCCATGCCGGCCAGCTGCGAGAGCGTCAGCTGATCCTCAGGCGTCCGCCAGCCGACGTACGGCGGCCGCCACCCGCTCGTCCGTCGCGGTGAACGCGACCCGCACGTGCCGGACCCCGGTCGGGCCGTAGAACTCACCCGGCGCGACGAGGATGCCGCGGTCGGCCAGCCAGGCCACGGTGTCCCAACAGGGCTCGTCGCGGGTGGCCCATAGGTAGAGCGACGCCTCGGAGGCGTCGATGCGGAACCCGGCGCCCTCGAGTGCCGTCTTCAGCGCGCCCCGGCGGCGGGCGTAGCGCGCGTGCTGCTCAGCCACGTGCGCGTCGTCCTCGAGGGCGGCCCGCATGGCGTGCTGCTGCGGACCGGGCATCTGGAGACCGAGGTTCTTGCGGACCGCGAGCAGCTCCCCCACCACGGCCGGGTCGCCGGCGACGAACGCGCAGCGGTAGCCGGCCAGGTTGGAGCGCTTCGACAGCGAGTGGATCGCCAGGATGCCGGTGTGGTCGCCGTCGCAGACGTCGGGGTGCAGCACCGAGACCGGCGGCTCTCCCTCCCACGCCATCTCGACGTAGCACTCGTCCGAGACCAGCAGGGCTCCGCGCTCGCGGCACCAGACGACGACCTTGCGCAGGTGGTCGACGGGCAGCACGCGGCCGGTCGGGTTCGACGGCGAGTTCACCCAGACCAGGCTGACCCGCTCCGGGCCGATCGTGGTCAGCGCGTCGGTCGCGACGCAGCGTGCTCCCGCGAGCCGGGCGCCGACCTCGTAGGTCGGGTAGGCCAGAGCGGGGGCGAGGACCAGGTCGCCCTCCCCCAGGCCCAAGTGGCCGGGCATCGAGGCGATCAGCTCCTTGGAGCCGATCACGGGCAGGATCGCGTCCGCGTCGAGGCCCGTCACGCCGAAGCGCCGGGCGAGCCAGTCGACGGCCGCCTGCCGGGTGTCGGGGCGGCCGACGGTCAGCGGGTAGCCGGGCGAGTCGGCTGCCTCGGCCAGGGCCCGCTGCACGACCTCGGGCGTGGGGTCGACCGGTGTGCCGACCGAGAGGTCGACGATCCCGTCCGCATGAGCCCGGGCCGTGGCGCCGTACGCCGTGAGGTGGTCCCAGGGGAAGTCCGGCAGCGAACTGGAAACGGACCGCGCCGCCCACCAGGGACTGGTGAGCGGCGCGGTCTCGTGGCCCGATGGGACTGCCGGTGCCATGGCTGGGGTCATTCCTGGTTCTGCGGGAAGGGCAGGTCGGCGACGAGCTGGTGGTCCTTGTCGATGACGCCGAGCTTGGCGGCGCCGCCGGGAGAGCCCAGGTCGTCGAAGAAGTCGACGTTGGCCGTGTAGTAGTCCTTCCACTGCTCCGGCGTGTCGTCCTCGTAGAAGATCGCCTCGACGGGGCAGACCGGCTCGCACGCACCGCAGTCGACACACTCGTCGGGGTGGATGTAGAGCATCCGCTTGCCCTCGTAGATGCAGTCGACGGGGCACTCGTCGACGCAGGCCCGGTCCTTCAGGTCGACGCAGGGCTGCGCGATGACGTAGGTCACCTTGTTCCTCCAGATGAAGCGCTGTGGTGGTCCTCTACAGCCTAGTATCACGCTGTTCGCACCTCGCACCGAACCCCGCCCCGCAAGACGAAAGTCCCCCCGATGACCCCACCCGGCCTCGGCCCGCACTGCGTCGGCGTGCGCGTCGTGGTGCGTCGCGTGCTGCCGGGCGAGACCGGCCCGTCCGGCGGGCCCGCGATGACCGACCTGCTGGGCGTCATGGAGTCCTGGGAGCCGCCGACCACGACGGTCCGGGCCGAGGACGGCACCCTCACCGAGATCGCGCTGGCCGACATCGTCTCCGGCAAGCCGGTCCCGCCGCGGCCGTCGACGCGGATGCGGGTCACCGCCGAGCGGGCCTGCCTGCTGTCGAACTCCTCGTGGCCGGCGGTGCACACCGAGGCGATCGGTGACTGGCTGCTCCGCGCGTCCGGCGGGTTCAGCGCCCGCGCCAACTCCGTGATGGCCGTGGGCGACCCGGGCGTCCCGTTCGACGCGGCGGTCGCGCGGGCGGTGGCGTTCTACGCGCAGCACGGCCTGCCGGCGTGGGTCCAGGTCGTGGTCGGGTCGGACGTCGCTGTGCAGCTCGGGGCCGCCGGCTGGACGACGGCCCGTCCCGGCGAGGCCGACTCGCACTTCCAGCTGGCGTCGGTGGCCCGGGCCTCGCGCGCCGTCCGCCACCTGCTGCCACAGTCCATCCCGCCCGTCACCCTGGGTACGACGGCCACGCCGGCGTGGCTCGCGCATGACAGCCGGGCGCTGGCGCACCCCGTCGACGCGGCGGCCGTGCTGAACGGACCGGCCGAGGTCGGCTTCGTGTCCGTGCTCGACGGCGACGTGGTCGTGGCCAAGGGCCGGGTGGCGTGCGACGGCGACGGTGCCCACCACTGGGCAGGCATCACCGACGTCTGGGTCTCCCCCGACCACCGGCGGCAGGGCCTGGCCCTGGTCGTGATGGCCGAGCTGCTCGAGTGGGCCGGCGAACGCGGGGCCGAGACGTCGTACCTCCAGGTCCGGGGGGACAACGAGCCTGCGCTCGCGCTCTACGACGGGCTCGGCTTCCGGACCCACCACACCTACCGCTACCTGGCCCAGGAGGCCTGACGTGCGACTGCTCGTGGCCCTCGTGGCCCTCGTGGCCTCGACGACGGTGGTGCCCCCGGCCACCGCGTCCGACGTGCACCGCGAGGCGGTGATCACCTTCCACAAGAACTACGCGAACACCTTCCGCTCGACGCTGACCTGGGAGCTGTTCCGCGTCGAGAGCGGCCGCCGCACCTCCATGCAGAAGCTGTCGTGGCGGGCCGGCGCCGGCTACTTCCGCGACTCCACCGACGCGTGCCGCAAGAACAACGGCTGGCTGCCGGACGGCACCTACCAGCCGCGGCTCGCGCGCGACTACGGCGGCAACCTGATCAAGGGCCGCGCGATCTACCTCGGCCAGAAGCAGTGCGCCAACGGCACGATGCGCACCGACCTGTTCATCCACACCGAGCAGGGCGCCGGATCGCGGCAGTGCGCGAACCGGCCGGGCGACCAGGTCTGCCGGTGGGAGTACCCGCGCATCAACGACTACCGGTCCTACGGCTGCATCAAGCTGTCGCCGGGCGACCTGCACGAGCTGTACGACGCGTGGCGCCGCTGGTTCTCGCTCGGGTCGACGCCAAGGGTGATCGTGCGGGTCGGCTAGCCCGCGCAGCCGATGCGGGCCGTCGCGTCCGCCGGACCGTCGTGGTCGAACGCGTCGAGCACCCAGGCGATCGCCTGCGGGTCCATCGGGATCGTGAGGTGCTCGCCGGTGTCCACGGGGCACCGGTCCTGGAGCGTGATGTTGGTGCTCTGCGCACCCGGCTCGAGGAACGCCCAGGTGTAGGGCACCACGACCTCGTCGTGCTTCGTCTCGACCTCGAGTGCCGCGACCAGTCCTTCTACGTCGGCAGCACGTGGGACCTCGAGCGTCGCCCCTCGGAGCACCAGCACGGGCTCGGCGCGACGTACACCCGTAGCCGACGCCCGGTCCGGCTCGTGTGGCACGCGGCGTACGACAGCATCGCCGAGGCGTACGCCATGGCGAAGCGGGTGCAGGGCTGGAGCCGGGCCAAGCGGATCGCCCAAATCGAAGGCCGCTTCGACGACCTCCCCGGGCTGTCGAAGCGAGGCCCCACCCCCGCTGGTTGAGGCGCGAGCCCTTCGAGACCCTCGTCCCTCGGCCCGCACCTCAGCGCGATCCAGACCAGGTTTCGAGGCAGCCTCGGGCACCTCAACCAACCTTGGCGTGGCGTCAGGAGCAGACGACGGTGTCGCTGGGGGTGTAGCGGGTGTGCAGCTTCTCGCGGTGGTCCAGCGTGCTGGAGCCGGCCCGGTAGAACCGCCGGAAGACGTCGATGTCGAAGCCGCCGTAGCCGGTGTTCGGCACGCACTCGGGGCCGCTGAGCTGACGGGTCTGCGGGGAGGTGACGTTGTAACGGGCGGACGTGGTGGTCTTGATGTCCCAGACCTTGGTGGAGTACATCGCGACGTTCATAGCGCCCTGCTTCGCCGGTGAGCTGGGGTCGACCGAGGCCTGGATGTAGACGCCGTACGGCGTGGTGTTCTTGAACTTCAGGTCGACGCTCCCCCACGCCACGGTGGCCTCGCGGCCGACCGGGTAGCGGTCGATGTAGAACGAGTGCGGCTTGTGCTCGACGTCCTCGAGGCCGGCGAAGAAGGCGGCGTTGAAGGTGGTCGTCGCGACCTGGCTGACGCCGCCGCCGAAGTCCTCCTTGAAGACGCCGTCGCTGATGATGAAGCCCTTGGTGAACCCGTTGGCCGCAGTGCGCTCGCCGACGGTGTCGTTGAGGCTGAACGTCTCGCCCGGCTCGAGCAGCGTGCCGTTGACGAGCTGCGCGGCCCGGCCGAGGTTCTGGTTGCGGTACGCCGCGTAGGGGAAGTTCGTCGTGAAGCCGGAGACCTTCTCGGTGATCCCGAGTGCCTTGGCCGCGGCCGTGGTGAAGTCGGCTGGTGCGCGGACGCCCTTGACGTCGAGGGTGCGCTCGGCCCCGGTCTTCGTGAGCACGCCGATGAACGGTCCGGTCACGGCGTCGGGCGCGAAGGTGACGCCGTCCTTGGCGGGCACGACCCGGGGCTTCCCGCCCACGATCTTGAACGACGCGTCCTGGGGTGCCTTGGCGATCGTCTTCATCTTCGGTGTCAGCGCGGCGAGCAGCAGGGGGCCGTCGAGCTGGGCCTGGAGCTCGGTGCCGACGGGCTTCATCGAGAGAGCCGGGGCGATGTCCTCGGGGTCGAGCCGGACGCCCGCCCCGGCCAGCCTGACGACCACGGAGCCGGACATCGCGGGGTTGGCGAACCCGCTCATCGCCCGACTGACGGCGTCCTGGGAGACGACCGGGTCGGCCTCCTGGGTCGGCAGGTCGAGGCCGTCACCCTGGTCGGTCAGGAACGCGTCGCGGACGGCAGCGGCCGCGGCGGGCCGGTCCACCGTGGTGCCCTTCTCGGGATAGGTCGCCTCGGCCTGGCCGTCGTCGGTGAAGGTCACCGTGCCCTCGGTGGCCGGCACGTCGGCGCGATCGGCCACGGTGGCGACGGCGGCGTCGAGGGCGGCCCGGTCGACCTCAACCACAACGTCCTCGTCGCTGCCGCCGGTGAAGTAGTCCCACATCCGCACCGGATCCCAGCTGCGCCCTCCGCCGGCGGCCGCGACGGTGGCGGGTACGTCGACCGTGAGCCCGGACCTCGACGGCGACAGGCGGGACCGCTCGCCGTTGGCGACGACGACGATCGGCACGTCCGCCGGCCCCTCGAGCCCGTCGCGGAGCGCCGTGCGTGCGGCGACCGGCGTCAGTCCGCCGATCTCGACGCCCTCGACCGTCGTACCCCTGGGGATGCGGTCGCTGGTCACGTAGTAGCCGGCGACGTAGAGCGAACCGAAGATCGCCACCAGACCGAACAGCAGCCAGGGGATGACCCGGCGGTCGCTCGTGCGGTGGGGATACGGCTCGTCACTCACGAGAAAACCCTACGTGCTGGACCGGCGTCCGCCGGTCAACCCGACGACCGCCACGACGACGAGCCCGATGCCCGCGACCATCAGCGAGAGTCCCCGCAGGTCCTGGGCCAGCACGAAGTCGCCCTCCGGCCGGCCGGTCACCGCGACGGCGAAGACGACGAGCCAGCCCAGGGAGTACGACGCTGCGGACCGTGGCACCGGCCCGCGCAGCAGCCACCACGGTACCGCGTACGACGTGACGACCGCGAGCAGCAGCCCGAGGGGGAAGGCCGACCGGTGCACGGCGAGGGCCGCGACCGAGACCAGCACGCCGACCGCCAGCGCGGCGAGGTGGCGCAGGAGCCTAGTCAAGACCCGCGAACAGGTCGGTCTCGAGACCTTCGTCGTTCGTGGGGCCCTGCGTGCCCTTGGCCAGCCGGTAGAACTCGGTGCCCCAGACCTGGTTGCCTATGTTGTTCGACAGCGCGAAGAACGGACCGTCGACCTCGATCTGGGTGGCGTGCGCCCGCATCGCGCGGAGCTTCGCCTCGGCGTAGTCGTCGGCGACCACCACGGCGGAGAGCTGGTCGTCCGGCACGATGAACGGCGGCAGCGGGCCGTCGGGGTCCATGCCCCGGAAGGCGGTGTCGTCGCCGGCCGCCCGCAGCGCCCGCAGGCCCTCACGCATCCGGGACTCCGACATCGCGCCCCAGTAGATCTTCGTGACGTCCCAGGGGTCGCCGAGGTCGGCACGGTAGGACGGCACGGCAGCCAGCACGGAGGCGTACG
>JBDSMW010000001.1:0-13597 GCA_039915665.1 Nocardioidaceae bacterium | reverse complement strand
TGATGAACTCGTTCCAGGCGGCCACGAACACGATGATCGCTGTGGTGAACACGCCCGGGGCGGCCAGCGGGATGATGATCTTGCGGAACGCCTGCCACTGCGTGCACCCGTCCACCATGGCCGCCTGCTCGAGCTCAGCAGGCATCTGCCGGAAGAAGGAGGTCAGGATCCAGACCGACAGCGGCAGCGCGAAGGACATGCTCGGCAGGATCAGCGCCTGGTAGGTGTTGATCCAGCCGATGTCCGTGAAGATCTTGAGCAAGGGCACGACGATCGCGATGCCCGGGAACATCGACGTCGCGATGATGACGGCCAGGGCCAGGTTCTTGCCCCGGAAGTCCAGGCGGGCCAGGGCATAGGCCGCGAACGTCCCGATCACGAGCACCAGCACGGTGGTCACCCCGGCCACGAAGATGCTGTTCACCAGAGCGCGGGTGAAGTTGTTCACCGGATCGAAGACGCCGGCGTAGTTCTCGGTGGATACCGGTGTCGGGACGGCCGAGGAGTCGAAGATGTCGGCCGTACGGCGCAGGCTGGACACGATCATCCAGAAGAACGGCGCGAGGCAGTAGACGATGATCACGCCGACGCCGATGTACATCGCGATCGCCCGGAACCTGGCCGCGCCCTGACTGGTGGCCCGGACCTTGCGGGGTGCCGTGGACTCGGCTGCCTGCTGCCTCTGCTGTGCACTGGACGCCTCGGTGCTCATGGTGTGTCTCCCTTCGCGACGGAGCGGCCGACCTTGCTCTTCTTCTGACCCTTGACCCGCTTTGTCTTCTTGGGAGACGCGTTGTCACCGATGACGTCGGCACCCAGCAGCTTCACGAAGGCGAAGGCCACCAGGACGATGTACAAGAACAGCAACATGGCGTAGGCCGATGCTGGACCGAACCTGGTGTTCACACTCTCCTGTTGGGCCAGGATCGACAAAGTCTCCACACTCGGTTTGCCCTTGCCGACCAGCACGTAGGGCAGGTCGAACATCCGCAGGTTGTCGAGGATCCGGAACAGCACGGCGATCAGCAGTGACGGCTTCACCAGCGGCAGCGTGATGTGCACGAACGAGTTCCAGGTGCTCGAGCCGTCGATCTTGGCCGCCTCGTAGACGTCCTCGGGGATGACCTGCAGCCCGGCGAGCACCAGCAGGCCGATGAACGGGGCGGTCTTCCAGGTGTCGGCGAGGATCACCGAGAGCTGGGCCTGGAACCCGTCGGTGGACCACAGCACCTGCTTGTGCAGCAGGTCGTTGGCCACCCCGTTGGCGTTGAAGATCCATCTCCACAGCAGGGCCGACACCACGGTGGGCACGGCCCAGGGGATCAGGATGCTGGCCCGGATCAGAGCCCGCCCCTTGAAGGCCCGGTTCATGATCAGGGCCATCGCGACCCCGATGAAGAGCTCGATCGTGACGCACACGACGGTGAACATCGTGGTGACGTAGAAAGCGTTCCAGAACCGGGAGCCGCTGCTCCCGGTGAAGATGTCCGTGTAGTTCTTGATCCCGTTGAACTTGTCACCCTCGACCACGAAACCGTTGACGATGCCACCGGATGCGTAGAACGACTGCCGGATGGCCACCAGGATCGGGAGGCCGATCACCAGCAGCAGCATGAGCATGGTCGGGGACAGCATGATGGCTGCTAGCCGTCCTTGACCCTCGTCGGGAGACTTCCACTCCTTGACCTTCTTGGGCTTCTTCGAGTCCACCGGTCTGGCGGGTGCAGCAACAGCCATGACGCCTCCTTTGGCCGGGTGCGGTGAGGTGGCGGATGTAGAAACCGTCACCTCACCGACACGGACGCCTGAACAGAGTGTGGTGCGAGGAGCTACTTCTTGGTGATCGTTTCGAGCTTGGCCTGCATCTGCTTGACCGCGTCGGCCGGACTGCTCTTGCCGGTGAGGGCGGAGTAGGCAGCGTCCTGGATCGCCAGCGTTGCGTCACCGTAGGCGACTACCTTCGGCCGGGCCGTGGCGTTGTTGATCGAGTCGCGCAGCGTGGTGAGGTAGGGGTACTTCGACTGCAAGGACTTGTCGTCGTAGAGGCTGGAGAACGTCGGCGCGTTCGAGGCGAGCTCGAGGTTCCTCTTCTGGCTCTTCTCGCTCGTGTAGAACTTGATGAAGTCCAGCGCGCTCTTCTTGTGCTTGGAGTAGGTCGAGATGGCCAGGTTGTGACCGCCCAGCGAGGATGAGCCCGGCCCGTCGAGACCCGGGAGCGGTGCCACCGAGAACTTGCCCTTGATCTTGGTGCCCTCGTCCCCGTTGGCCAGGTTGTACATGTAGGGCCACTGGCGCATGAAGATCAGCTTGCCGGTCTGGAAGGACTGGCGGCCCTGCTCCTCCTGGTAGGTGATGGCCTCCTTGGGGATGTAGCCCTGCTTGAAGCCGTCCACCAGGAACTGGAGCCCCTTGGCCGCCTCAGGCGTGTCCACGTTCGGCTTGCCGCTGTCGTCGGTGACCTCACCACCGGCTCCGTTGATGACCTCGGAGGCGTTCACGGTGAGACCTTCGTACTTCTCGAACTGGCCGGCGTAGCAGCCGAGGCCCTTGCCCTGCGGCGTCGCTTGGACCTTCTTGCAGTCGGCGATCAGGTCGGCCCACTTCTCCGGGGGGCTGGCGATGCCGGCGGCCTTGAGCAGGTCGGTGCGGTAGTAGAGCATGCCGCCGTCCGAGGAGCTGGGGGCCGCGTAGAACTTGCCGAGGTACTTCGTGGTGTCGATGATCGGCTTCAGCATCTTGTCCAGCTGGAACTCGGCTTCGGGCAGCGGGATGATCACCCGGTTGGCCGCGAACTCCGAGGTCCACACCACGTCGGTGGACAAGACGTCGTAGGCGTCGGACTTGGTCTGGGCGTTCTGGATCATCTTAGTGCGCTGCGAGTCGGCGTCGTCGGGAAGCTCGATCAGCCGGGCCTTCTCGTCCGGGTGGTCCTTGTTCCACTGGTCGAGGACGCCCTGGACGAAGCCGGAGGTGTCCTTGCCCGCGGCAAGGGTGATGGGACCGGTGCCTGAGATCTTGGTGGAACCGGTGGAGCTGCTGCCCCCACCGCCTCCTCCACAGGCGGCCAGCCCGAAGAATGTGGTGGCTGCCACCGCGACAGCCAATGTTTTGCGCCGCATGTGCGGCTCCCTTCGCTCGTGTCGGGTGCGCACCGGGCACGGCATGTGATGGCGACCACACCAGGTGAACAGGCTTTTTCTACCTTGCGCCCGCCCGGGTGTCCACGACATGCGGCTGGGCAGGTCCGCGACGGGGCGAATGTCCACGGGTCGAGACAAGGACTCCCACCTGGGCACATACGCGCCCGAACGAAGATTCTTCCTGCCCGGACCCACCCGGACGGGTTTCACGAGCGCCCCAGCAGCCCCAGACGACACGATCGACCGGCCCCTCCGTCATCCCGTCGTACGACGGAGGGGGCCGTCGTGTCCGGATCGTTACAGGACCACGCTCTCCAGCATCTCGGTGACCAGCGCCGCGATGGGCGACCGCTCCGACCGGGTCAGCGTGACGTGCGCGAACAGCGGGTGCCCCTTGAGCTTCTCCACGACCGCGACGACGCCGTCGTGCCGACCGACCCGCAGGTTGTCGCGCTGCGCCACGTCGTGGGTCAGCACCACCTTGGAGTTGGCCCCGATCCGGGACAGCACCGTGAGCAGCACGTTGCGCTCGAGGGACTGTGCCTCGTCCACGATCACGAAGGCGTCGTGCAGCGAACGGCCCCGGATGTGGGTCAGCGGGAGCACCTCGAGCATGCCGCGGTCGAGGACCTCGTCGATCACGTCGGGCGTGGTGAGGGCGCCGAGGGTGTCGAAGACGGCCTGGCCCCAGGGCGACATCTTCTCGTTCTCGTTGCCGGGCAGGTAGCCGAGCTCCTGGCCACCGACCGCGAACAGGGGCCGGAACACCACGACCTTCTTGTGCTGGCGGCGCTCCATGACCGCCTCCAGGCCGGCGCACAGCGCCATCGCGGACTTGCCGGTGCCGGCCCGACCGCCGAGGGACACGATGCCGACCTCGGGGTCGAGCAGGAGCTCCAGGGCAATCCGCTGCTCGGCCGAGCGGCCGTGCACCCCGAAGGCGGTGGCGTCGCCGCGGACCAGGTGGACCTGCTTGTCGGCCTTGACCCGCCCCAGGGCGCTGCCCCGCTCCGAGAGGAGGACGAGCCCGGTGTGGCAGGGCAGGCTCCGGGCCTCCTCGAGGTCGACCACCCCGTCGTCGTACAGCTCGTCGAGGTCGGCGGCGGCCACCTCCAGCTCGGCCATCCCGGTCCAGCCGGACTCGGCGGCGAGCTCGGCGAGGTACTCCTGGGCGTCCAGGCCGACCGCGGACGCCTTGATGCGCATCGGCAGGTCCTTGGAGACCAGGGTGACCTCGTAGCCCTCCTGTGCCAGGTTGTTGGCGACCGCGAGGATGCGCGAGTCGTTGTCGCCCAGCCGGAAGCCGGACGGCAGCGAGGTGGCGTCCGTGTGGTTGAGCTCGACGCGGATGGTGCCGCCGGCGTCGCCCACGGGGACCGGCTCGTCGAGGCGCCCGTGCAGCACCCGCAGCTCGTCGAGGGAGCGCAGCGCGGCCCGGGCGAAGTACCCGAGCTCGGGGTGGTTGCGCTTGCCCTCCAGCTCGGTGATGACGACCACCGGCAGGACGACCTCGTGCTCGTCGAAGCGGCCGAGCGCGCCGGGGTCGGCGAGCAGGACGCTCGTGTCGAGGACGTAGGTCCGGGTGCCCGGCCGCGGGGCGGCCACGCGAGCGGCCCGGCGCCGGGTCGTGGTGGTGCTCGTGGTGGACCCGTTCGAAGACGAGGTGGAGCTCTCTGATGCAACCACGGTTACCCCTCGCAGACCGACACGCGCACCCGCGCCCGGTCCTGTTAGATAACTCTGACGGACCGGGACCGGGCCCGAACGTCCGAGTGCGGACGTCCGGATCTCTGCTGTCGAGCTAGGTCGCGATTGCTCACGAACGGGCCTCCCGTAGGCGCCTGGCTTCCCCACCTGGCGTCCTTGGAAAAGTAAGCCTGCGGGAACGTCGATCCGGGGCGACACGCCCGCACGCGGGATGACGGCTGGGTTAAGAAACGTCCTCAGGCGCCGAAGCGGCGCTCGCGGTCGGCGTAGGCCCGGACCGCGCGCAGGAAGTCCACGCGCCGGAAGTCCGGCCAGTAGGCCTCGCAGAAGTAGAACTCGCTGTGCGCGCTCTGCCACAGCAGGAACCCGCCGAGCCGCTGCTCGCCCGAGGTCCGGATCACCAGGTCGGGATCGGGCTGGCCCTTGGTGTAGAGGTGCTCGCCGATGTGCTCCACGTCGAGGATCTCGGCGAGCTCCTCGATCGAGGTGCCCCGTGAGGCGTGCTCCTGGAGCAGCGACCGGACGGCGTCGGCGATCTCACGGCGGCCGCCGTACCCCACGGCGATGTTGACGATGATGCCGTCGATGTCGCGGGTCTCGTCGGCGGCCTCCTTGAGCCGGCGCGCCGTCTCGGCGGGCAGCAGGTCGAGGGCGCCCACCGGGTTGAGCCGCCAGCGGCGTTCGACGGCGAGGCTGTCCACGACGTCCTCGATGATCACCAGCAGCTGCTGGAGCTCGGCCGCGGGACGGTTGAGGTTGTCGGTGGAGAGCAGCCACAGCGTGACCACCTCCACTCCGAGCTCGTCGCACCACTCCAGCAGCGGGGAGATGTTGGCGGCGCCGGCGCGGTGGCCGTGCTCGGCGTCCTGCCCGACCGCCTTGGCCCAGCGGCGGTTGCCGTCGAGCATCACGCCCACGTGCTTGGGCAGCCGGTCGGCGGGGAGTCGCCGGGCGAGGCGTGCTTCGTAGGCCGGGTAGAGCACCCGCCGAAGCCCGCTCTTCCAGTCCGCCACGGTGAGCAACCTTACTCGGGCTCGAGGGGGTCCCGTGCCCTTTGCGCCGCTACCTTTGGGTGATGAGCCCCCGCACCGAACGACTCGTCACCGCCACGGCCGGTGTCACCGAGCGCATCGGCGACACGGTCCGCGAGACCCTGGACGAGGTCAAGCCCAGGCTGCGCGGCTGGATGCACGCCGCGAGCGCCCCCCTGACGCTGGCTGCCGGCGTCGTCCTCGTGGTCCTCTCCCCCACCGCGGCGTCCCGCGTCGGCTCGGCCGTCTTCGCGACCTCGGCCCTGGTGCTGTTCACCGTGTCCGGGATCTACCACCGCGGCACGTGGAGCCCGCGCGTGTGGCGGTTCCTGCGGCGCTTCGACCACGCCAACATCTTCCTGCTCATCGCCGGGTCCTACACGCCGTTCACGCTCCTCCTGCTGCACGGCACCGACCGGGTCGTGCTGCTCAGCGTGGTGTGGACGGGCGCGATCCTCGGCGTGCTGTTCCGGGTGTTCTGGAACGACGCGCCCCGCTGGCTCTACACCCCGATCTACATCGCCCTGGGCTGGGCCGCGGTCTTCTACTTCGGCGACTTCGTGGCGAACTCCAGCCCGGCCGTATGGGTGCTGATGGCCGTGGGCGGCGGCCTCTACACGCTCGGCGGGATCGTCTACGGCTTCAAGAGGCCCAACCCGTTCCCCCGCTGGTTCGGCTTCCACGAGGTGTTCCACACCCTGACGATTGCCGCCTTCGCCGCGCACTACGTCGGCGTGTCGATCGCGACGTACTCCCTGCGCTGACTAGCGCCGCAGCAGTGCCGCGAGGTCGGCCGGGTCCGTGACCGGGCGGTCGCAGACCAGGCCCCGGCAGACGTACGCCGCAGCGCGACCGTCGACCGGGCCACGCCCCTCGAGGAGGGGTACGTCGTCCGAGCCCGGCGTCGCCACGAGCACGACGAGCCCCGGGCTCGAGGAGGCGCGGGCGACGCGAGCCAGCTCGTCGCGGCCCGGGTCGCCGTCCTCGCCGACCACCGCGACCTCGAGGGGCCCAGCCAGCGCGGCCTCGGCCGCCGCCAGCGACCAGCCGGCGAACCGCGGAACCCTTTCGGCCAGCGTGCGCACGTTGCGCAGGGCGCCCTCGGCCGCGTCGCGGTGCCGTCCCGAACCGGTCACGGCCGCGAAGCCGAGCAGGGCGTGCACCAGGGCGGACTGCCCCGACGGGCTGGCGTTGTCCGACGGGTCGCGGGGGCGGGACAGCAGCTGCTCCGCGTCGTCCGCGGTGTCGAAGAAGCCTCCGTCGCCCGCGGCGAACTTGGCCAGCGCCACGTCGAGCAGCGTCCCCGCGGTGGCCAGCCAGGAGGCGTCACCGGTGGCGGAGAGCAGCGCGAGGGCGCCGTGCGCGACACAGGCGTAGTCCTCCAGCACGCCCGCGTGCCGGCCCACGACGCCGTCCCGGGAGACCCGTCGCAAGGTGCCGCCGTCGAGGTGCAGGTCGACCACGAGCCGCATCGCGTCGACTGCAGCGTCGACGTACCTCGTCTCCCGCAGCAGGACCCCCGCCTCGGCCAGCGAGGCAGCGGCCAGTCCGTTCCAGGCCGCGACGACCTTGTCGTCGCGGGCGGGGCGGGTCCGGGTCTCCCGGGCCTGCAGCAGGCGGGTGCGGACCGACTCCCAGCGCGCCAGGTCGTCGGGCTCGGCCAGGAGCTGGAGCGTGGACTGGCCGTGCTCGAAGGTGCCGACCTCGGTGACCTCCAGGAGGTGCGCGGCCCACTCCCCGTCCTCGGCCCCGAGCACCTCGGTCAGCTGGGCCGGCGTCCAGGCGTAGAACCTGCCCTCGACGCCCTCGGTGTCGGCGTCCAGCGCGGACGCCAGCCCGCCCTGTTCGGTGCGGAGCTCGGCCAGCAGGAAGTCGGCGGTCTGCCGGGCGACACGCTCGCCAAGCGGGTCGCCGCTCTGCCGCCACCAGCGGACGTAGACGCCGAGCAGCTGCGCGTTGTCGTAGAGCATCTTCTCGAAGTGCGGCACCACCCAGCCGCGGTCGACGGAGTAGCGCGCGAACCCGCCGGCGAGCTGGTCGTAGATGCCGCCACGCGCCATCGCCCGCAGGGTCTGGTCGGCCATCCCGGAGGCGTTCGGCGATCCTGTGCGGGCCGCGTGCCGGAGCAGCAGCTCCAGCACCATCGAGGGCGGGAACTTGGGCGCCGTACCGAATCCGCCGTTGGTCGTGTCGAAGTCGCCGGCGAGCGTGCGGACCGCTCCGGCGACCAGGTCCACGTCGAGCGGCTCCTCGCCGGCGAGCGCGACCTCCTGGCGCAGGTGCTCCGCGACGTCGGAGGACACGGTCGTGACCTCGTCGCGCCGGTTCGTCCAAGCGTCCGACAACGCCTCGAGCACCTGCCGGAACGCGGGCTGGCCCTGCCGGGGCTGGTCCGGGAAGTAGGTCCCGGCGAAGAACGGTGCACCTTCGTGGTCGAGCAGCACGGTCATCGGCCAGCCGCCCTGGCCGGTCATCGCGGTTGTCGCGTTCATGTAGACCGCGTCGACGTCCGGCCGCTCCTCTCGGTCGACCTTGACGTTGACGTAGTGGTCGTTCATGTACGTCGCGGTGGCCTCGTCCTCGAACGACTCGTGGGCCATCACGTGGCACCAGTGGCAGGCGGCGTACCCGACCGACAGCAGCACCGGCACGTCGCGCCGCCGGGCGTCCGCGAAGGCCTCCGGGGACCACTCCCACCAGTCGACGGGGTTGTCGGCGTGCTGGAGGAGGTAAGGGCTCGTCGCGTCGCGCAGGCGGTTGACCATGCGTCCAACCGTCGCACAGCCCGGGAAGAACCGTGCGACGGTGGTTGTTGGAGCCAGTGACACCGACCAGAGACGAGGAATCACACCGTGGCAACGACCCAGCTCACCGCAGACGCCTTCGAGAAGACCGTGGCGGACAACGACATCGTCCTCGTGGACTTCTGGGCCGAGTGGTGCGGCCCCTGCCGTCAGTTCGCGCCCACCTTCGAGAAGGCGTCCGAGGCCAACCCGGACGTCGTGTTCGCCAAGGTGGACACCGAGGCCGAGCAGTCGCTCGCGGCCGCTGCGAACATCACCTCGATCCCGACGCTGATGGCGTTCCGCGAGGGCGTGCTGGTCTTCTCCCAGCCCGGCGCCCTGCCGCCCCAGGCGCTCGACGAGCTGATCGGCGCCGTCAAGGGCCTCGACATGGGCGAGGTGCACGCCGCAGTCGAGGCGCAGCAGAGCGGCGCGACCGAGGCCTGATCCAGCCCACTGATCTAGGGTCGCACCATGGACGCACGCGCCTGGGACGAGCGGTACGCCGCCAGCGAGCTCGTGTGGTCGGCGACGCCGAACCAGTTCGTCGCCTCCGAGCTCGCCGGCCTTCCGCCGGCCCGCGCCCTCGACCTGGCCGCCGGCGAGGGCCGCAACGCCCTGTGGCTGGCCGACCACGGCTGGTCGGTGACGGCCATCGACTTCTCGCTCGCGGGGCTCGACAAGGGCCGGTCCCTGCAGGAACGACACGTTCGCGGGCGCGACCTGGACGTGGACTGGGTGCACGCCGACGTGCTGACCTACGAGACCGGGCCGACGCCCTTCGACCTGGCGTTGCTGGCCTACCTGCAGCTGCCCGCGGACGAGCGCCGGACCGCCGTACGACGGGCGTTCGGGGCGCTCGACGTGGGCGGCACGTTCTTCGTGATCGCCCACGACTCCACGAACCTGACCGAGGGCACCGGAGGGCCGCAGTCGGCCACCGTGCTCTACACGGCCGAGGAGGTGCTCGCCGACCTCGACGGCGAGCGCTTCGAGGTGGAACGGGCGGAACGCGTCGAGCGCCTGGTCACGCCCGGTGACGACCACCGGGGCGAGTCGGCGCGGACGGCCTACGACTGCCTGGTCCGTGTGGTGCGGACGGCCTAGCTCTCGGTCGGGTGCTCGTCGTTGTTCGGGCGCGGCTGCTTCGGCTCGTCCGGCTCGACCTCGAAGTCGACCTTGCGGAGCTGCTTGCGCATGCTGAACCACAGCAGTGCCACGGCCACCACCAGCGCCATCACGACACCGAAACCGAGCCAGCCCGGCTTCACGTCGGCGGGGTCGGGGGCCTGGTCGACGAGGGGCACGAGGACCGCGATCAGGGTGTTCATGCGTCCAGTGTCTCAACCTGCTCGCGGACACCCGCGAACAGGTCGTCCTCGGGCCGGCTGCTCTCCACCGTGCTCCGCACGAGCTCGAAGTCCTCGGTCGGCCACACCTCCTGCTGGAGGGCGATCGGGCACGCGAACCAGAAGCCGTTCGGGTCGATCTGCGTCGCGTGCGCCAGCAGCGCGCGGTCCCGGACGTCGAAGTACTCCCCGCACGGAACGCGCGTGGTGATCCGGCCCTCGCGCTCCGGGTCGGGCTTCCACTCCTTGAGCCGCTCGGCGTAGGGCGACTCCAGGCCGTGGGCGACCATCGCCTCGTGCAGCGCGACGAACCGGTCGTAGTGGAACGTGTGGTGGTAGTAGAGCTTGAGCGGCTGCCACGGCTCCCCGGCGTCGGGGTAGCGGTCCGGGTCGCCGGCGGCGTCGAACGCCTCCACGCTGATCTTGTGGCACATGATGTGGTCCGGGTGCGGGTAGCCGCCGTTCTCGTCGTACGTCGTCATCACGTGCGGCTTGAAGCTGCGGATCAGTCGCACCAGTGGCTCGGCGGCCTCCTCGACCGGGACCAGACCGAACGAACCCTCCGGCAGCGGCGGCTTGGGGTCGCCCTCGGGCCAGCCGGAGTCCACGAAGCCCAGCCAGTCCTGGCGGATGCCGAGGATCCCCCGCGCCCGGGCCATCTCGTCGCGGCGGATCGCGGTGATGTTCTCGAGCACGTCGGGACGCTCCATCGCCGGGTTCAGGATCGAGCCGCGCTCACCGCCGGTGCAGGTGGCGACGTGGACGTCGACGCCCTCGCGGACGTACTTCACGGTGCTGGCCGCGCCCTTGCTCGACTCGTCATCAGGGTGGGCGTGGACGTGCATGAGACGGAGCATGGGGGCAATCCTAGGATGATGGTGTGACAGTCCCTGTGCCCGCTCTGGCCCAGCGCTACGGCACGCCCTCGCGACACCACCGGCCGCTGGTCATCACCGGCGTCGCGGCCCTGGCCCTGGTGGGGCTGGCCTGGCTGCTGTGGGTGGTGCTGTTCCACGGGCGGCCCCAGGTCACCTCGGAGATGGTGGGCTTCGACATCGACGGCCAGCACGCCGCGGTCGCCCGCTTCACCGTCGTACGACGGGACGCCACCGTGCCCGCGTCGTGCCTGCTGCGCGCCTACGCCGACGACCACTCCGTCGTGGGCGAGCTGACGGTGCCGGTGGACTCGACCGTGAAGGCGGTGAACCTGTCCTCGACCGTGCGCACCGAGCGCCGGGCCACCACCGTCGCCCTCGTCGGGTGCACGGCGCCAGGCCAGCGCGCTCCACGCTGACCGGCGTTCTCACGATTGGGGGCGGCACCCCCCTCGTTGGTAGACTGCCCCACTTGCCTGAAACGACCGAAGGTGCTGCCGTGTGCGCGCCCCGGTCCCCCCGACGAAGCACAGGAGCACTCCACCGTGACCCAGGCCAGCAGCGAGACCACCACCATCTGGCTGACCCAGGATGCCTTCGACAAGCTCCAGGGTGAGCTCGACAACCTGCGCGGTCCCGTCCGGAGCGAGATCGTGGCCAAGATCAGCGCTGCTCGCGACGAGGGCGACCTCAAGGAGAACGGTGGCTATCACGCCGCCCGCGAGGAGCAGGGCAAGACCGAGGCCCGGATCCGTCAGCTCGAGGACATGCTGCGGCGCGCGGAGGTCGGCGAGACCCCGGCCGACGACGGCGTGGTCGAGCCCGGCATGACGGTGACCTACAAGTTCGCCGGCGACGACGACGAGGAGAGCTTCCTGCTCGGCGCCCGCGAGATGGAGGACGCCACCTCGGGGGTCAAGGTCTACTCCCCCCAGAGCCCGCTGGGCTCGGCGATCATCGGCCACAAGAAGGGCGACACCGTCACCTACCAGGCCCCGAACGGCACGAAGCTCGAGGTCGAGATCGTCGACGCGGTGCCCTACACCGGCTGAGACGCCCAGAGTTCAGGACGGCCCGCGCGATCACGCCGCGGGCCGTTCGCCTGCCGTCACTGGTTGACGGTGTAGCCGCAGCCCCGGAGGTGGTAGAGCACCCGCTCGGCGTGCTCGACGCCGCGGGTCTCGACCTGGAGCTGCACCTCCACCTCGTCGAGGTGCAGGCTCGCGGACGTGCGCTCGTGCACGACGTCCAGGACGTTGGCCGAGACCCCGGCGATCTCGTTGAGCAGCTGGGCCAGGCCGCCGGGCACGTCGGGGATGCGGGCCCGGAACACGAGGTAGCGCCCGGCGGCCGCCATCCCGTGCCGGATCACCCGCATCAGCAGCAGCGGGTCGACGTTTCCGCCGGAGAGCACGACCACGGCGGGCGTCTCGAAGGCGGTCGGGTCGTCGAGGAGGGCAGCGACGGCCGCCGCCCCGGCCGGCTCGACGACGAGCTTGGCCCGCTCGAGGGTCAGCAGCAGCGCACGCGACAGGGACTCCTCGCTCACCGTCAGGATCTGGTCGACGTACCTCTGGACGGCGGCGAACGGCACCTCGCCCGGGCAGCCGACCGCGATCCCGTCAGCCATCGTGGCCATCGTGCCGAGCGGGACCGGGACACCGCGCTCGAGGGAGGCGGGGTAGGCCGCGGCGCCCTCGGCCTGCACCCCGACGACGCGCACGTCGGGACGCAGCTCCTTGACGGCCGTCGCGATCCCGGCCAGGAACCCGCCACCGCCGGCGGAGACGATCACGGTGCGGACCTCGGGGCTCTGCTCGATGATCTCCAGACCGCAGGTGCCCTGGCCGGCGACGATGTCGAAGTGGTCGAAGGGGTGGATCAGCACGGCCCCGGTCTCGGTGGAGAACTGCTTCGCGGCGACGAGGGCCTCGTCGATGCTGTGACCGTGGAAGCGCACCTCCGCGCCGTACCCGCGGGTGGCCTTCTCCTTGGGGATCGGAGCGCCCTCCGGCATGAACACGGTGGAGCGGATGCCGAGCAGCTGGGCCGCCAGCGCGACGCCCTGCGCGTGGTTGCCTGCCGAGGCCGCGACCACGCCCCGGGCCCGCTCCTCCTCAGTGAGCCGCGCGATCCTCGTGTAGGCCCCGCGAGCCTTGAAGGATCCGGTGCGCTGGAGGTTCTCGCACTTGAGGAACACCGGGCCGCCGACTGTTGCCGACAGCCACCGAGACTCCTCCATCGGCGTCTGGATCGAGACGCCGCGCAGCAGCTCCCTGGCGGCCTCGATGTCGGCGAGCGAGATGTCACTCATGGCTCGAGTCCTCGTCGAGGAGATCGTCCTCCTCGACCGCAGCGGTCGTGCCTATCTCCTCGTAGTCCTCGGCCAGCTCCTCGACCGGGTCCTCGCCGACACTGGTGTTGGACGCAAGGTGCTGCACCACGGCGTTCCCCGCAGCAGCCAGCGGCACCGCCACCAGGGCACCGGCGATTCCCCCGATGAGTACCCCGGCACCCAGGGAGAGGATCACCCCGAGCGGGTGAAGGGAGACCCACTTACCCATCAGGAAAGGCTGCAGGATGTGGCCCTCGATCTGCTGAACCAGGATCACGCCGCCGAGCATCAGCAGCGCGGTGATCGGCCCTTGATCGACCAGGGCGACGAGGATCGCGACGCTGCCCGCCACGGTCGCGCCGACAAGGGGGATGAAC
>JBDSMW010000065.1:0-8830 GCA_039915665.1 Nocardioidaceae bacterium | reverse complement strand
AACATCGAGACGAACTCCCGTCTCGAGGAGTCCGGCATCGAGGTCGTCGCGATCTCCGGGTCCGAGCTCGGCTCCGGCCGCGGCGGCCCACGGTGCATGTCCTGCCCGGTCACCCGCGACCCGCTGCAGCAGGGTTAGGCACACGGGTCAGGCACACGGGTCAGGCACACGGGTCAGGCACAGGGGTCAGGCACAGGGAGCGCGCCGAGCAGCACCACGGCGGCGTCCGCGAGCAGCCGCTCCAGGCGCGGAGGGGAGCTCGAAGCGACGCCGGAAGACGGGTCCCGCCCTCGGAAGGCGTAGGTCCCGGCCGATGGAGAGAACTTGGTGGACAACGACGGCACGCCCATCCTGGTGATCGCCCAGTCGCTGCGGCGCGAGCGCGAACGCGTCGGGCTCTCGCTGAGCGAGCTGGCCAAGCAGGCCGGCATCGCCAAGTCCTGCCTCTCCCAGCTCGAGGCCGCGACCGGCAACCCGAGTGTCCAGACCATCTGGACGCTCAGTGTCGCCCTCGGCGTGCCGTTCAGCCGACTCGTGAAGGCGCCCCGCCAAGTGGTGCGGGTGATCCGCGCCGGCGAGTGTCCGGCCATGCACTCCGAGCGGGCCAGCTACACCGCGACGCTGCTGGCGTCGAGCCCGCCGCACGCGCGCCGCGACGTCTACCGGATCCAGGCCGAGCCGGGCGAGCCCCGCGTTCCCGACCCGCACGGCGCGGGCGTCACCGAGCACGTCGTGCTGAGCAGCGGCCGTGCCCTGATCGGGCCCGTCGACGACCCGGTCGAGCTGCGCCCGGCGACTACCTGAGCTATCCCGGCGACGCGCCGCACGTGTTCAAGGCGCTGGTGAAGAACACGTCCGCGGTGATGGTGTCCGAACACATCTGACCAGTGACGAGACCGACAGGTCCCGCTGGTCCGCGGGGCGTCGCGTGGCGTCGAGGGCCACCGGGCCGCGGAATCCGTCGCGCAGGAGGCGAGCAGTACCTCAAACCGGGTTGCCGGGGTTCGCGGCCGTGGCTCTCAGCCTGGGTTCAAGAGATCGCCGAGGCTTGCCGGTTGGGTGATCACGCGGTTGGCGACGTCGGTGAGCGGGAGGCTGTTCTTGCGGCAGTAGGCCCGCAGCAGGTTGAAGGCTTGGTCTGGGCTGATGCCGTGGGTTTGGGCGATCATGCCTTTGGCTTGTTCGATGACGATGCGGGTGTTGAGTGCGCCTTGCAACTGTTCGGTGAGGTCGTCACCGCGTTGGATGGCGCGTTGTTGGAGCATGCCGATGGTGGCGATGTCTGCGAGGGCTTGGACGATCTTCGTGTCGGTGGGGTCCATCTGTCCGGTGTCGGTGCCGAACAGGTTGAGGGCCCCGTAGGTCTGGTTGCGCAGGCGGAGTGGGAAGGCGTGCACCGACCGGTAGCCTGCGGTGACGGCGCGGGGGGCGAAGTTGGGCCACCGGTCGTTGGCTTGTGTCAGGTCGGCGTTGACGACGGCTTTGCCGTGGGTGAAGCAGTCCTGGCAGGGGCCTTCGTGGGCCTGGACCTGGAACAGCTCAAGCATCTCGGATCGTTCGTCTGAGGCAGCCATGACCTGCAGGCGTCCTCGATGGTCGGCGAGGAGGAGACCGGCGGCGCGAGCGTCGAACAGATCGGAGGTGTGGGTGGCGAGCATCTGCAGGAACTCGATCAGGTCGAAGTCGTCGATGAGAGTGTCGGCTAACTCGACGAACACCTCGGCCAGTCGTTCGGCGGCGATCATGTCAACATCCCTTCATGTGCCTAGCGGCCGGGGCGGGCGCGCTCATGAGTCCGTCTCAAAAACGATGTTACGCGCGATGATGTCGTCGGCAACGTCGCTCAGAGCCCGGTTATGGGCGTAGGCGTAGGCGCGGATGCGGATCATTGCCTCGTGGAGCCCGGTTCCGAGTTGGATGGCGACCATCCCTTGGGCTTGGTACAACTCGAATCTGTTGTCGAGTGCCTCGTCGAGGCCAGGTGCGAGGTCGTTCTCGTTCGAGCGTTGCTGTGCGTCCAGCAGTCCTGTCATCGCGGCGTCGGCGAACGTGAGTGCCTCGATGATGGTCTCCGGTGAGAGGCTCCCGGGCTGGTCGCGGTAGACGTCCAACGCGCCGAGCCGTGCTGCTCCGATCTGGAGCGGGAACGCAAAGGCTGCTTGGACACCGTGTTCCTGGGCGGCGAGCCCGTAGCCGGGCCAGCGGACTCTGACGGCGACGGCTAGGTCAGGGGCGAGCACGGGTCTACCGGTGTTGTAGGCGTCGATGCAGGGTCCCTCACCGAGGATGAACTGGAGGTCCTCGACAGTCGCGCTGTGTGGATCTGAGGCGGCAACCGTTGCCGGATCGCCGTCGCCGGACATCACGGTGATCCCGACCCCGGTGGCGGGGAGGGCTGTGGATGCCGCGCGGCATAGTCGCTGCATCCAACCGACCAGATCGGGTTTGTCGGTGGAACTGACCGGCTCGGCAGCGATCAGTGCCCAGACGCGGTCGAAGGGGCTGGCGGAGTCCTTCACCTCGCCCCCCGGGCGTGCACACGCGCGCCGCAACGCGATGCCCCGTGCAGAAGAATATTCACGACCGTGCTTTCCAGAGACAGTGCCGGGGTCCGGGGCAGATCGTTCGGGTGCTTGTGATCGGAGCCTACCGCCCCTTGGACTCCAGGGACCGTTGGACGTTCCTGAGGAAGGAGGGGCTGGTTCTGATCGGAAGGGTCGAGGGCTCCTGGGCCGCTACCTCATCGGTTGTCGACAGCCGCCCACACCGATTTGCCGCCGTCGGCTGTCGGGTTGACCGCCACTCACGGCTCAACAGGTCGATGATGATCAGGCCGCGACCCCAGGCCGGAATCTGGCCCGGATAGAGCCCTAACCGGCACCCCAGAACGCCAAGAAGCCCCGCTCAAGGTCCAAACGGACCGAGCGGGGGTTCTGTTTGCTACTCAGCGACTTTTCTAGATCAAAATCGCCGCAGGCCAATGGAAACCCGGCCGTTGCTGACGGGGGATACAACAACGACCGGGCACATTCGAATGTACGGGGTGGTTGACGGTTTGACCAACCCGTCGCACCGAATATGACCCAGCACACGGGCGATTTGTCCGACCGGTCTAGGCCGACCTGCCGGACGCGGCCCGGCGTCAGCGGATCGTCAGCTGCCGGTTCGCCAGGCCGTTGCGGGCTGCACGCTCGTCGGTGCTGAGCGGGGAGGCGTCCGCGAGCGCGGCGTCGAGGTCCCGACCCAGAAGCGCGACCGGCTCCTCGAGCACCTCGGCCCCGGTGCCGGACGGCAGGTCCCAGACCGGCACGAGCAGGCCGTGCGCCCGGAACATCCCGACGAACCGGGAGCCCTCCGCGACGACGTCCCGGCCGGCCACGTGCAGCCGGGCCAGCGCGTCGAGCAGCGGCTCCTCGTCGTGCGGCAGCACCCAGCGCAGGTGCTCGCGGGTGCCGACGTCGGTCCAGTAGGCCGCCTCGACCGAGGACAGCCGCGCGCTGGGGTTGGCGGCGGTGTTGGCCTGCTCCAGGGAGGCGGCGGCCGAGCCGTCCGGGTCCTCCACGTCGGCGATCCAGTAGCCGAAGCCGTCGTGCACGGTGACCTCGAGCGGGACGTCCTCGATCAGGTCCTGCAGCCGCGGGCCGTCGCCGGGGGCGTCGGTGAGCCCGATGACGCCCTCTCCCGGCTCGGCCTCGAGCGCCTTGAGCAGGACCGCGGCCAGGTCGCGGCTGGGGTCACCGAAGCCGTGCTGCACCTGGAGTCCCAGCCAGATCGAGCCGTCCGCACGGGAGAGCGCGGGCGCGGCCATCGGCAGCAGCGAGCAGAGCTGGACGCTGCGGCCCTCGCCGACTCCGTCCTTGAGCGTGAGGGGGGCGGTTGCCGCGGCGATGATCTCGCGCATGGCGATCAGGTCGCACTCGCCGGCGATGCCCTCGAAGGGCCTGGCGACATACGTCGGGACCGGGCCGCCGGCACTGCCGTGACAGGCCTTGTAGCGCCGACCGGAGCCGCACGGGCACGGCTGACGCGGACCGACCTCGCCGGATGCAGCACCCTCATGCGGCGGAGCGGACCGTGCCTTGACGCGCGACTTCTTACCCATGGCAGGGAGCCTACGCAGGCGCGCCCGGGACTCGGTCGACCGGTCGGTCGCGGGAGGGGTCAGACGGCGAGCAGGGCGTGCACGCTCGTGCGGGAGGGACCCTGCTCGGACCACCACTCCTGCGCGAGCACCTCAACGATCGCCATGCCCCGGCCGGCCAGGGCGCAGGAGGAGGCGGCGCGCAGCGCGCGCGGTCGGGTGCCGCTGCCCCCGTCGGTGACGGTGAGCTGCAGGCCACGGGTCTCCAGCTCCCACGAGACCTGGATCCGGCCGTCGGCGAGCGGTCGGGCGTGCCGCACCGAGTTGGCGACGAGCTCGGAGATCACGACCCGGGCATCCTCCACGGCCTCACCGGTGGTGCCGTTGTCGTCCATCCAGGACTTCAGGCGCTGACGCGCCACCGACACGGACGAGGGCGTGAAGGGGAGACGCATCGTGATCGGCGCACACACGGAGCTGCTCGACACGGGAATCCTCTCAAGGCTCGACGTCTGCTGGTCCCGTGATGATGCCCGGCCTCACCCCTCGCAAACACGGGCGGCGCGGTGGCGTGCGCCTCAGGACTCCGGGTGGTAGGCGGACGGTCCGTCGAAGTGGTCGAGGGCCATGCCCGGATCGTCGGTGATCACGGCCTCGACGCCCAGCTGGGCGCACAGGTCGAGGTCCTCGGGGGTGTTGACGGTCCAGACGTGGATGCGAAGGTCGCGCTTGCGCAGCCGGCGGCCGAGCTTGGGGTTCTCGCGCAGCAGGTCGATGCCTGGCCCCGCGATCCAGCCCGGTCCGAGCAGGCTGGTCGCCATCTGCCAGGAGTACTGCCGGTCGATCAGCAGCACGACCTCGAGCTCCGGGGCCAGCTTCTTGATCCGGGTCAGAGCCACCGGGGAGAAGCTCATGATCCGCGCGGGCGAGTCGGCCCCGGCCCAGCCCACGGACGCGAGCAGGTCCACCAGTCGGCGCTCCACCAGTCCGGCGTAGCGCGTCGGGTGCTTGGTCTCGATCGCCAGGTCGACGGGCTGGTCGTAGTCGCGAGCGGCCGACAGCAGCTTGTCCAGGGTGAGGACCCGGCGGGTCTGCTCGTCGAGCTCAGGCGCCTCGTCGTCGAGCTCGGCCCAGGGGTTCTTCCACGACGCGAAGTCGAGCTCGTCGAGCTGGGCCAGCTCCATCGTGGACACCACCCCACGTCCGGTGCTGACCCGGTCGACGCGGCGGTCGTGCACGCACACCAGGTGCCCGTCGGCGGTCAGCCGCACGTCGCACTCGAGCCCTTCGGCGCCCCTGTCCAGGGCGGCCAGGTAGGCACCGAGCGTGTGCTCCGGGTTGTCGTGGCTGGACCCGCGGTGCGCGACCACCTGCGGGCGGCCCTCCACGTGGTGCATGCACCCATGGTGGCAGCCGGGACGTCTCCGATCCACGAGGCGCGGGGGCGTGTACGACGTCGCGCGGAGCGCCCTACTCCGCGCGGGCGTGCTCGGCGAGCCAGGCCAGCGCCTGCTCCCCGGCTCGCATCACCGAGACGTGCCCGTCCTCGGGCAGCAGCAGGAGCTCCCCACGCGGGACCAGGTCGGCCAGCCACGCGCCGTGCGACGCGGGGATGATCCGATCGCCACCGCCGTGCAGGAACAGCGTCGGCGCCGTGATCGTGGCCGGATCGAAGCCCCAGGGCCGGGCCAGCGCGAGGTCGTCGTCGACCATCGGCGCCGGGCCGCTGGCGAGGGCCGGCCGCACCACCTCGATGAACCAGGACCACTCCCCTTCCAGGGCCTGCTCGTCGACCGCGATGAAGCCGGGCTCGCCCTCGTGCTCCGCGTCATCGAAGGCCTCCCGCTCGGCGCGGCCGGCGACCGACGCCTGGAGCGCGGCCGGGTCGGCCATGCCGGCGAACCAGTCGAGCCCCGGCGCGCCGTACGGTGCCGGGCCGGAGGCGCTCACCGCGGCCAGCACCCGGTCGTGCAGCAGGGCGGCGCAGGCCAGCGCGTGCGGCCCGCCGCCGGAGTGCCCCATCACCGCGAACCGGTCGATCCCCAGCGCGTCGACGACCGCAGCGACGTCGGCGGCTGCGGAGCCGATGGGCCGGTCTGGACGCTGGGTCGAACCGCCGTAGCCCGGCCGGTCGTAGCCCACCCAGCGCAGCCCGAGGCGGTCGGACTCGGCGAACAGCGGCCGGGGTGGCGGACCGATGTTGGGCGTGCCGTGGTGCCAGACGACGGGCAGCCCGTCCTCGGGACCCGCGGTGTAGGCGTGCAGCGTGCTGCCGTCGGGCCGTCGTACGTCGGTCTCGTGCACCTGTGTCATCCGCGCTGCCCTCTCAGGAACTTGCCGAAGTGCGGCACCGTGAACGCGACCGTCCCGCGCTCGCTGGAGTAGACGAGGCCCTTCTTGATCAGGCCGTCCCGGGCGGGCGACAGGCTCTGTGGCTTGCGCCCGAGGGCCTTGGCGATGTCGCTGGTGGTGACGGCGCCGTCGTCGTTGAGCGCGGCCAGGTCGGCCATCGTGCGCATGTACTCCCGCTCGGCGGGCGTGGCCCGGTCGTAGCGCGCCCCGAAGAAGCCGACGGCCAGCTCGCCCTCGGCCTCCGGCGCCGCCTCGCGTACGTCGGAGAGCTGGATGGGGCTGCTCAGCGCGGCGTCCCAGGTGACCTTGCCGTAGGCCTGCACGAAGTAGGGGTAGCCGTCGGTGAGCAGGTAGAGCTCGTCGAGGGCCTCGGGGGCGTAGGACACGTCCTCGGTCCCGGCCGGCACGAGAAGCGCCCGGTCGGCCATCTCGCGCGGCAGCCGGTCGACCACGACGTAGCGGAAGAGACGCTCGGCGTAGGACTTGCTCGCGGCCAGGGCGACGGGCAGGTGCGGGAGGCCGGCGCCGACGACGACCAGCGGCGCACCCTGCTGGCTGATCTCGTGGCACGCCCCGCACAGAGCGGCGAGCTCGTCGGTGGAGATGTCCTGCATCTCGTCGACGAAGATCCCGATGCCGACGCCGAGGTCGCGGGCGAGGTCGGCCACGTCGGTGAACAGCTCGACGAGGTCCAGCTCGAGGTCGCCGGAGTCCGCGCGGCCCTTCATCGCCGGCATGTCCGTCGGCGGCTGCCAGCGCACGCCCTTGCGGTCGGGCAGCGGGGTGCGCAGCGCGAAGGACTTCAGCACACCGGCGACCTCGTCGACGCGCTCCTGGTCACGGTGCCGGTGGGCGACCTCGCGGACGGCGGCGTGCACGGCCTGCGCCAGGGGCAGCCGCAGGGACTGGTCGGGTCGAGCCTCGAACTTGCCGGTCCCCCAGGCCCGCTTGACGGCCTGGCCCCGCAGGGCGTTGAGCAGCACGGTCTTGCCGACGCCACGCAGGCCGGACAGCACCAGCGAGCGCTCCGGGCGTCCGGCGGCCACGCGTTCGAGGGTGACCTCGAACTGCTGGAGCTGGCGGTCGCGGCCGGCCAGCTCGGGCGGCCGCTGTCCCGCGCCGGGCGCGTAGGGGTTCCTCACCGGGTCCACGATCGGACAGTATCCCGATCTCTAGCCGATTCGGTAGATACGCCTAGCGAGCCCTAGCGCGTGTCGCGTGCAGCGGCGCGCGGTGCCCGTCGAACGAACGCGCCAGGCCCTCGCGCAGGGTGTCGATCAGGCCGGGCACGTCCTCGACCGACAGCCGGAAGGTCCCGGAGCAGGTGGATCCGGTCCACAACGAGAGCACCACGACGTCGGCCTCGCCGGGCCCGAGAAAATGCCAGGAGACCCGCAGCGCGCGGTCGGAGCCACGGGAGTCGAGGAAGACCTCGCCCGCGGTCGGCAGCGGCGTGACCGGACGCATGGCCCCAGTGTGACGCGAAACACCTGAGGTGTCATCGGTCGGACCTAGGATTTGGCTATGCCTGAGCTGCCCGAGGTCGAAGGACTCGCCCTGGACCTGAAGACCCGGTTGACCGACCGCGCCATCACGCGGGTCGACATCGCCACCTTCAGCGCCTTGAAGACCTTCGACCCGCCGCTGGCCGCGCTCAACGGCGCCTTCGTCGTGGACGTCACCCGGCACGGCAAGTTCATCGATATCGACGCCTCGGGGCTGCACCTCGTGATGCACCTGGCCCGCGCCGGCTGGGTGCGCTGGCGCGACGAGGTGCCGACCCTCCCGCCCAAGCCGAGCAACAAGTCCCCGATGGCCGCGCGGGTGCACCTCGACGACGGGTCCGGCCTCGACGTCACCGAGGCGGGCACGAAGAAGAGCCTGGCGATCTACGTCGTCCGCGATCCCCAGGACATCCCCGGGCTGGCCAGCCTCGGGCCCGACCCGCTCGACGAGGCCTTCACCATCGACGCGCTCTCGGCGATCCTGCAGAAGGCCGGCCGCGCGCAGGTCAAGGGCGTCCTACGGCACCAGGGCACGATCGCGGGCATCGGCAACGCCTACTCCGACGAGCTGCTGCACGCCGCGAGGATGTCGCCGTTCAAGCCGGCCTCGAGCATCGTCGGCGACGAGCTCCAGACGCTGTACGACGCCATCCGCACCGTCCTCGGCGCGGCAGTCGACCGGTCCCGCGGCCTGCACGCCGCCGACCTCAAGGGCGAGAAGAAGAGCAACCTCTCGGTGCACGGCAAGACGGGCATGCCCTGCCCGGTCTGCGGCGACATCGTGCGCGAGGTGTCGTTCGCGGACTCGTCCCTGCAGTACTGCCCGACCTGCCAGACGGGCGGCAAGCCGCTCGCCGACCGGCGGATGTCCCGCTTGCTCAAGTAGCGGCGG
>JBDSMW010000112.1:0-15159 GCA_039915665.1 Nocardioidaceae bacterium | reverse complement strand
GTTGAAACCCCCGGGATCGAGCGCCTGCAGGACCACGAACAGGAAGGCAAAAGCCCAGGCCAGGAGGGTGAACACGGCCGGGATCGCGAAGAGCTCGTCGGTGGTCACCCGGTCGTCGGCCAGCATGCAGGCCAGCATGCTCGCGGCGGCGTAGAAGTAGACAACCGTCTCGAAGCCCGCGGACCACGCGAACAGCGACCGGTTCTGGCTCGCGAACAGCAACGCGACCCAGGTCAGGAACGGCGTGACCCGCAGCGTGCAGCACCAGGCAGGGCGTACGACGGAGGAACGCGACCCACCTCGGCATGCGCAGAGGCTATCGGGCCGCGGCGCTCACGCCCGGTCGAGGTGCCGGGCCCAGGCGAAGCAGAACAGCCCGTAGCCGACGAAGCCGATCGCGATGACCACGAGAATGACTCCGCCGAAGGGCTGCTGCAGCACCTTGTGCAGGGCCTGGTCGAGCCCGCCGGACTTGGACGAGTCGTGGGAGATCGCGGCGTACAGGAAGAGGATCCCGACGACGGCGAGAGCGACGCCCTTGGCGATGTAGCCGATCTTGCCGAGCAGGATGTAGGCGCGACCCTCCTTGCCGGTCTTGCCCTCGGCATCCAGCTTGGAGCGGAACTTCTCCTTCCAGCCGCGGTAGGCCAGGAACCCGGCCACCACGATGACCACGAGCCCGACCAGGCCGACGAGGAACGGGCCGGCGGGAAGCTTCATGATCTTGGCGGTCATGCCGTCGGTGCCGCCCCCGCCGGACGACGAGCCCGCGGCGGCCTTGAACGAGCTGAGCGCGAGGGTGCCGTAGATGACGACCTTGACCCCGGAGATGACGCGCTTGAGCACGCGCTTGCCACCGTCCTCGTCACGGTGCCCCAAGGCGGCCTCGAGGGCCTGCCACACGACCAGGGCGACGAAGCCGAACGCCGCGACCCACAGCATGAAACGGCCGAAGCCGTTCTGCGCGAGCTGCTGGACGGCGCCCTGGTTGGAGGCGCTGCCGCCCCCGCCCCCGAAGACCAGCTGCAGCGTGAGCCACGCGAGGACGAGGTGCACGACGCCGTAGGACACCAGTCCCACCTGGACCGCGCGGTCCATCCACTCGCTGTCGTCCGCCCGCCGCCCGGCCTGCTCGGCCTCCGCTGACACGTTCATGCTCACCCTCCCTGGCTCCCGGAGAACGTACCCCGTTCTGCCCCGGCCCACTCGTGACCGGGCCGCTGGTGCGGACCGGGTGCGCGCCGGGTAGAAACGTCGCGTGACGACATCCCCTCTGGTCCTTGGTCCCCTCGTCCGGTACGTCGACGAGACCTCCACGTCGCTGTGGGTCGAGACGCGCGACGCGACGCGGGTCGTCGTACGCACCGACGACCGGTCGTGGGAGGCGCGGACGTTCGGTGTGCACGGGCACCACTACGCGCTCGTCGTGGTCGACGGCCTCGAGCCGGGCACGGTCGCGCCGTACACGGTGGAGCTGGACGGCGAGCGTGTGTGGCCGCCCGCCGAGGGCGCCGAGGGGTCCGATTTCCCGCCGAGCGTGCTCACCAGCCTGAAGCCGGGCAAGCCGATGCGGATGGCGTTCGGCTCGTGCCGCACCAGCGTCGACCACGACGAGCCGGGCAACAAGACGCACGGTGTCGACGCGCTGCGCAGCCTCGCGCTCAAGATGGCGACCGACCGCACGGCCAAGTGGCCCGACCTCGTCCTCTTCCTCGGCGACCAGGTCTACGCCGACGAGACCACCGAGGAGATGCAGAAGTACATCGCCGCACGGCGCGACATCGAGGAGCCGCCGGGTAAGGAGCTCAAGGACTACGAGGAGTACTCCCACCTCTACGCGCTGGCCTGGAGCGAACCGCTCAACCGCTGGCTGCTCTCGACGCTGCCGAGCTCGATGATCTTCGACGACCACGACGTGCGCGACGACTGGAACACCTCCTACGCCTGGAAGCAGGAGATCGAGAAGACCTCCTGGTGGCACGAGCGGATCGTGTCCGGGCTGGTGTCCTACTGGGTGCACCAGCACCTCGGGAACCTCTCGCCGGAAGAACGGGCGGCCGACGACATCTGGCAGCTCGTGGTGAACCACGGGGACGCCGACGAGCTCGACCTCACCCAGACGCTGCGCGACCTGGCCGAGCGCGTCGACCAGCACCCGGAGACCTACCGGTGGAGCTACTCGCGCGACATCTCCGGAAACCGGCTGATCGTCGTGGACTCCCGGGCCGCCCGGGTCCTCGAGCCCGACCGCCGCGACCTGCTCGACGACGCCGAGCTGGCCTGGCTCGACGAGAAGATGCGCGGCGACGTGAAGCACCTGTTCATCGGCACGTCCCTGCCGTTCCTGCTGCCGCCCGGCCTGCACTACCTGGAGGCCTGGAGCGAAGCGGTCGGCAGCGGCGCCTGGGGCAGGCGGTCCGCGGAGTACGGCGAGAAGCTACGCCAGGCCGTCGATCTGGAGCACTGGGCGGCGTTCCAGAAGGCCTTCCAGGCTGTCGGCACGATGGCCACCGAGGTCGCAGACGGCAAGCGGGGGAAGGCTCCCGACACCGTGACGTTCCTGTCAGGCGACGTGCACCACTCCTACGTCTCCGAGGTGCAGCGCCCGCACTCGGCCGGCAGCAGCCGGATCATCCAGGCCGTCTGCTCACCGATCCGCAACCCGCTGCCGCGCAAGATGCGCTTCGCCACCGCCGTGCTGGCCTACGCCGTCGCGGGCCCGATCGGCCAGATCGTCGCCCGCTCGGCCAAGGTGCCCGGCGCGCCCTTCTCGTGGAAGAACCTGGCCGGCCCGTGGTTCGACAACAGCATCGCCATCATCGAGGACCGCGCCGACGGCCTCGAGGTCCGGTGGGTCACCGGCACCGTCGTCGGCGGCGACCACCTGCACCCGCGGCTCGACACCGTCGCCGAGCACCTGGTGGAGCCCCGGCACGCTGGTTGAGCCTCGGGTGGATCAACCGGCGGCGGAGGGGTCAGGAAGCGCGAGGAGGAGGTTCTCGACGACCTCCATCAGCGCCGGGTGGATCCAGTACTGCCCGTGCGCAACGTCGTGGGCGGTCTGCCCGAAGCTCATCGCCTGCACGAGCGGCTGGATCAGGTTCGAGGCCTGCGCCCCCATGAAGTGCGCCCCGAGGACCAGCCCGGTCTCCGGGTCGGCGATGACCTTGGCGATGCCGGTGGTGTCCTCCATCGCCCAGCCGTAGGCCGTGTCGCCGAACCGCTGCCGCGCGACGACGTGCCGCACGCCCTGCTCGACGGCCTGCGCCTCGGTGAGCCCGACGCTGGCGACCTGCGGGTTGGAGAAGACCGCGCTCGGCACCACGTCGTGGCGGGAGGTGATCAGGTCGTCGGGGTGCAGGAGGTTGTGCTGGATCACCCGCGCCTCGAGGTTCGAGACGTGCTTGAGCTGGAAGTGGTTGGCGATGTCGCCCAACGCCCAGATGCCTTCGACGTTGGTGCGCTGGTGCTCGTCGACGACGACCACGTCGTCCTCGTCGGTCTTCACCCCGGCCTGGTCGAGGTCCAGTCCGTCGGCGTTCGAGCGACGGCCGGCGGCCACCAGGACGACGTCGACCTCGACGGTGCCGCCGGTCGAGAGGTGCGCGCGGATGCCTCCGTCGTACGCCTCGACCCGGGCGACCGTCGTGTCCAGCCGCAGGTCCCAGCGGTCGCGGGCCACGTCGGTGAACGCCAGCGAGATCTCGTCGTCCTCGGCGCGCAGCAGGGCCGAGGAGCGGTTGGCGATCGTGACCCGGGTCCCGAAGGCGCTGAACACGTGCGCGAACTCCGCGGCCACGAAACCGCCGCCGATGATGAGCAGCCGTTCGGGGAGCACGTCGAGGCGCATCACCGTGTCGCTGGTGTGGAAGCCGACGTCGGCCAGCCCGTCGATGTCGGGTACGACGGGCCGGGCACCCGCCGCGATGACCACCTGGTCGGCCGTGATCGTCTCGCCGGTGCCCGTGTCGATCGTGTGGGCGTCGACGAAGCGCGCGTGTCCCTCGAACAGGGTGACGTTCTCGTTCTCGTCGGCCCGCCAGCTCCGTCCCCCGGCCGAGATCGGGTCGATCCGTCCGAAGATCCGGTCGCGGACCTCCGGCCAGCGCACCCGGTCGAAGTGCGTCTCGACGCCGAGGCGGTCGCCGTGCGACGCGGAGAGGGCCAGGTCGGCTGGGTAGACGAACATCTTGGTCGGGATGCAGCCGACGTTGAGGCAGGTGCCGCCGAAGGTGCCCCTCTCCAGGATCGCCACCCGCTGGCCGGCGAACCGGTCGTCCGCGATGGAGTTGCCCGAACCGGTGCCGATGATGGCGAGGTCATAGTGGGTGCTCACCGCACCATCTTGCCGGTGTGAGGGAAAAGACGCCCGCCCGGCTGGACTTGTGAATACATTCACAAGACAATGGGGGTGCAGTCGAGACCCAGGAAGGGTGAGCCGGATGGCGAACCTCAACACCCCCAGCAGCGACCGCCACCAAGTGGTGGTGATCGGCTCCGGCTTCGGAGGCCTGTTCGGGACGAAGGCGCTCCGCTCCGCGGACGTCGACGTGACCATGGTGGCGAAGACGACCCACCACCTGTTCCAGCCGCTGCTCTACCAGGTGGCGACCGGCATCCTCTCCGAGGGCGAGATCGCCCCGCCGACACGCGAGATCCTGTCCGGCCAGAAGAACGCCCGGGTGATCCTCGGCGAGGTCAACGACATCGACCTCGCCGCGCGCACCGTCACCTCGACCGTGCTGAACCGGGTCACCGTGACGCCGTACGACTCCCTGATCGTGGCGGCCGGGGCGGGGCAGTCCTACTTCGGCAACGACCAGTTCGCCGAGTTCGCGCCGGGCATGAAGAGCATCGACGACGCCCTCGAGCTGCGCGGCCGGATCTTCGGCGCGTTCGAGCTGGCGGAGATCGCCGAGAGCGAGGAGGAGATCCAGCGCCTGCTCACCTTCGTGGTCGTCGGCGCGGGCCCGACCGGCGTCGAGATGGCCGGCCAGATCGCGGAGCTCGCGCACCGCACGCTGCGTCGCGACTTCCGCCGCATCAACACCCGCTCCGCCCAGGTGATCCTGCTCGACGCGGCCCCGCAGGTGCTGCCGCCGTTCGGGGCCAAGCTGGGCGCGAAGACCAAGACCGAGCTCGAGAAGCTCGGAGTCGAGGTCCAGCTCGGCGCGATGGTCGTCGACGTGGACGAGTGGGGCATCGACGTGCAGGACAAGGACGGCACCCGCCGTCGCATCGAGGCCACCACCAAGGTGTGGGCCGCCGGAGTGCAGGCGAGCGGTCTCGCGAAGATGCTCGGAGAGCAGACCGGTGCCCCGGTCGACCGGGCCGGCCGGATCAGCGTGAACCCCGACCTGACGCTCCCGGGCCACCCCGAGGTGTTCGTGGTCGGCGACATGATCAACCTCGACCACCTGCCCGGCGTGGCGCAGGTTGCGATCCAGGGTGCGAAGTACGCCGCCAAGGAGATCAAGGCGCGGCTCTCGGACAGCGCTGCTCCGCAGCGGCCGTTCAAGTACTTCGACAAGGGCAGCATGGCCACGATCTCGCGCTTCAAGGCCGTCGCACTGGTCGGCAAGTTCCGGATCACCGGCTTCGTCGCCTGGCTGATGTGGCTCGGCGTGCACCTGGTCTACCTGACCGGCTTCAAGAACCGGCTCGGGGCGCTGGGCCACTGGGCCGTCAGCTTCCTGGGCCGCGGGCGCTCCGAGCGCACCGCGACCGAGCAGCAGATCTTCGCCCGGGCCGCTCTTCAGCGGCTCAAGGGCGGCGCGTCCGACCTGGTCAGCTCGCCCGGCGACTACGAGGCGACCCAGTCGCTGCTCGAGGCGTCGCGCCGAGCCGAGCTCGAGACGCAGGCCGCGGAGGAGGCCCGGCTCACCGACTCCGGCGAGCGGGGCGTCCACCAGGACGACGGCACCCCCGCTCGCTGACCGAGTCGCCGGGTCAGTCCTCCACGATGTGGACGGCGGCTTCCTCGGCGCTGGCCCCGGCGCCGTCGATCCCGACGTCCTCGCCGATCATCTCGGAGTCGACGTCCGGCCCCAGGCCCTCGTCCTCGTCGACCAGTCGTCCGGCGCGCTCGGTGCCCACCTCGCCGCCGACGTTCTCGGTGTCCGCCGCCGCCGCGACGTACGGGTCCTCCTCGGGCTCCTCCTGGGCGAGTCGCTGGTCGAGCGTCTCGCCGAGTTCCTCCTCGAGGGGCGTGTTGCCGTAGCCCTCGGCAGGAGACCAGTTCTCCGGAGGTGAGTAGCCCTCGTCGAGCGGCTCGGTCAGACCGCGGTCGCTGACCAGGCTGTCGCCGTCACCCTGCGGCTGGTCCTCGTCGTCGACGCTGTAGTCGTGGTAGGTCTCGTTCTCACCGGTGTTCTCGCTCATGACTCAGGCTTACCCCAGCTGCCCAAGCCGCATCCGGCGGCGACCTCACCCCAGGTCGAGCTCGCGCACCACCGAGTCGACGACCGCGACCAGGTCGCTGCCGGTGTCGGCCGCCACCCGCCGCATCCGTTGGTACGACGCACCCCGCTGGACGATCTCGTCGACGGACCGGAGCTCGTCGGCGCAGTCGAGCCGGGCCGCGACGGGCTCGAGCCGCTCCAGCAGGTCGGCGAGGTCGTCGGTGACCAGCCGCTCGTGCGCCGCCGCGTCCAGGATGATCTCGGCGTCGAGGCCGTAGCGCGCGGACCGCCACTTGTTCTCCTGCACGTGCCAGGGCGGCATCGTCGGCAGCTTCTCACCCGCCGAGAGCCGGTCGGTGAGGTCGACCACGAGGCAGTGGGTCAGCGCGGTGAGAGCAGCCAGCTCGCGCAGGTTGGAGACGCCGTCGCAGATGCGCACCTCGACCGTGCCGAGAGCGGGGGAGGGCCGCACGTCCCAGCGGATGTCGTTGAGGTACTCGATGACCCCGGTGCGCAGGTGGTCGTCGACGAACTCCTCGTACTCCTCCCACGTCTCGAACTGGAAGGGCAGCCCGGCGGTCGGCAGCTGCTGGAACATCATCGCCCGGTTGCTGGCGTAGCCGGTGTCCGTCCCGGACCACATCGGCGACGACGCGGAGAGGGCCTGCAGGTGCGGGAAGTGGTTCAGCAGCGACGAGACGACCGGCATGACCTGGTCGCGGTGCCCGATCCCGACGTGCACGTGCACGCCCCAGATCAGCATCTGCCGACCCCACCACTGGGTCCGCTCGATCAGCTCCTCGTAGCGGGCGCCGGGTGTCAGCAGCTGGGTCGACCACTGGGCGAACGGGTGGGTGCCGGCCGAGTAGAGGTCGACGCCGAGCTCGTCGGCCACCGGCCGCACCAGGCGCAGCGTGCCGGCCAGGTCGGCCATCGCCTCGGGGACCGAGGCGGTGATGCCGGTGACCACCTCGACGGTGTTGCGCAGCAGCTCCTGGTGCAGCTGTGGCTGTTCCCCGACGGACTCGCGGACCCGGTCGAAGAGGTCGCTGGCCGTGTTGGAGAGGTCGCGCGTGGTCTTGTCGACCAGAGCGAACTCCCACTCGACGCCGAGGGTCGGGCGTCGCGACGCGGCGAACTCGATGACCACGGTCCATCGAACCACGGTTCCGCACCCGTCGGCTGCGAGGATGTCCTCCGTGATCGACCTGGCGGTGGACGTGGACGTGGTGGTGCAGGGCGACAACGCCGACGTCCTGGCCAAGCTGCCGGACGAGTCGTTCCAGCTCGTCTACATCGATCCGCCCTTCAACACCGGCGCCCGACGCGACCGCCGTACGCTCCGCACCACGCACGACGCCTCCGGCGACGAGGCGACCGGTGACCGCACCGGCTTCGGCGGCCGGCGCTACACCAGTGTCGAGACCGGCCGGATGTCCTACCCGGACACGTTCCTGGACTACGCCGGGTTCCTGGCTCCGCGGCTCGAGGAGGCCCGTCGTCTGCTGACCGCGACGGGCACGCTCTACGTGCACCTGGACTGGCGGGAGGCGCACTACTGCAAGGTGCTGCTCGACGAGATCTTCGGCCGGGACTGCTTCCTCAACGAGGTCATCTGGGCCTACGACTACGGCGGCCGGGCCAAGAACCGGTGGCCGGCCAAGCACGACACGATCCTGGTCTACGTGAAGCGGATGGGGGAGCACCTCTTCGACCAGGACCAGATCACCCGGATCCCCTACCTGGCCCCGTCTCTCGTCGGCGAGGTCAAGGCCGCGCGCGGCAAGCTGCCGACCGACGTGTGGTGGCACACGATCGTCCCGACGACCGGCAAGGAGAAGACCGGCTACCCCACCCAGAAGCCGGAGGGGGTGCTGCGGCGGGTGCTGGAGCCGTCGTCGCGGCCGGGCGACCGGGTGCTCGACTTCTTCGCCGGCAGCGGTACGACGGGCGCGGTGGCGGCAGCCCTCGGCCGCCGGTTCGTGCTGGTCGACGAGAACCCTCAGGCCGTCGCGGTGATGCGTGCCCGGCTGCCGCAGGGGACGACGTACCTCGACGCCGACGGGCGACCCCTGCCGGCCTGAACCGGACCGGCGATACGGCAATGGTCCGAAAACCCGGATCGGAGCGTGGCGGGTGACCTTCTGTCAAGGGTGTGACGGGGATCCAGGCTGAGACGCGTGCTGACGCCACGCGCCTGCTCGCGCTCCCCGGCTGCACGTGGTGTCCGAGGGGCTGGAGAACGACGGTCTGATCGAGGCGGCGGTGCAGCTCGGCGTCGACGCAGGCCAGGGCTATGGCATCGCCCGCCCGATGCCCCGCGCGGACCTCGTCGCCTGGGCCTCGGGCTACCACCTAGAGCTGGACCCGGCGGCGCCGCGCAGCCCCTTGGGACTGCTCGCTGCCCACGTGGCCTGGGAGCACCGCGTGACCGCTCTGAGCGACCACCCGGCTCGACCCCTGGCGCCCGAGGACTGCGCGTTGACGGCGCACGCGGCTCGGCTCGGGACGGAGGTGGACGAGGCCCACGAGCGCGTGCACACGGCCGCCCTTGCCCAGCGGGGCAGCCTTGAGCACCGGACGGCATGGGGCCGCCTGGTCGTGCTCGTCGAAGGTAGCGAAGGCTTGCAGCGGGTTGGCATGCTGGGCAGATGCGCATCCTCGTCGCCGGAGCCACGGGCTACATCGGCTCCCGCCTGGTCCCCGAGCTCCTGCGACGCGGACACGAGGTGGTCTCCGCGTCCTCGTCGGTGCCCGACCCGGACCGGTTCTCCTGGGGCGACCAGGTCGACTTCGTCCGCATGGACGCGACCGACGCCTCGCAGGTGCTGCACGCGACGGCCGGGGTGGACGCGGTCTGCTACCTCGTGCACGGCCTCGCCGGCCGCGGCTTCCTGATCCGCGACCGGGCGGCCGCGCAGAACATGCGCAACGCCGTCGACAGCCATGGCATCCGGCGCGTCGTCTACCTCTCCGGCTTCGTGCCCGACGTGCCCGAGGAGGAGCTGTCTCCGCACATCGCCTCCCGCCTCGAGGTCGAGCGCATCCTGCTGGAGAGCGACGCCGCGACGCTGTCCCTGCGCGCCGGGGTCGTCATCGGCGCCGGGTCGACGTCGTATGAGATCGTCCGGCAGACCACCTCGACGCTGCTCGTCCAGCCGGTGCCTCTGTGGATGCACTCGCGGGTGCAGCCGATCGCGGTTGCCGACGTGCTCCGGGCCCTGGCCGACGCGCTGGAGGGCGACGCCGTCGGCGACGTCGACATCGGCGGCCCCGACGTGGTGACCTACCCCGAGCTGCTCGCGCTGTACGCCGAGGCGGCGCACCTGCCCCGGATCCAGGTCCCGCTGGTCGTCGCCCCGGTCACCGCGGTCTCGCTCACCGCCGGGCTCGTGTCCGCCGCGCCGTACTGGACCGCCGCCGCCCTCGTCCGCAGCCTCCGCCACGACATGGTCTGCCGTCCCGGGCAGCCGGACCCGGAGAAGGTCGACCTGATCGACGCACTACCGCTGCGCGAGGCACTCGCCGAGGCGGTTCTCGCCGACGGCCCCGGCGGACGGCCCTCCGGGCGCGAGCGCAGCGACCCGGCCTGGGTGCGGTCGTCGTGGTGGGAGCGGTCGATCACGGCCACCCGGCTGCCCGGCAGCACCCTGCTCGGCTCCGCGCTGCACAATGCCGACCACCGCGTCCGCGGCCTGCTCTCCCTGCTCCGTTGACCCGGGCCTTGCTCAGCGTTGACCCGGGTCTCCTGGTGGCCTGAGCCGGGAGTCAGGGTAGGTCGAGGATCAGGCAGGAGCTCGTTGCGGTGGCACGTAGCCGGCCGTGTCCTCTATGTCGTCCACGTCACGGTTCCGACTCAAGCCGGCTCCCCCGGTCTGCTCGTGCGCGTTCTACGACCGGTCCCGCAACAACAGCCGGGTCTGGCACGACGTGGCGACGTGCGGCAACGTCGCCAACCTGCGAGCCTCGCGCGCCCGCCGCAAGGGCCGCGACCGGCTGAGCACCTCGGCCTGGGAGAATCCTCGCGTCGAGGGAGGGGTGGCCGGTGCAGGGTGTGTTCGAGGGCTTCGCCACCATCGGGGTGATCATCGCCCTCGGGGTGCTGCTCGCCCAGCTCGGCGTCCTTGACCTGACCGCTCAGCGGGTGCTCTCGCGGCTCTCGTTCTTCGTAGCCAGCCCGGCCCTGATGGTGACCGTGCTCGGCCGGGCCGACGTCGGCGCCGTGCTGTCGAAGAACCTCGCCGCGACATCGGTGGCAGTCCTGGTCTGTGCCCTGCTCTACCTCGTGGCTGCCCGGTTCGTCTGGCACAAGCCGCTCGCGGACACGGTCGTCGGCACCCTGTCCGCGGTCTACGTCAACGCAGGCAACCTCGGCCTGCCCATCGCGGCCTACGTCCTCGGCGATGCGGCGCTGGTGGCGCCGACCCTGCTGATGCAGCTGCTGGTGCTGCAGCCGATCGCCCTGGCCGTGCTGGACCACGCCGTGTCGGCGCGGCGGTTCTCCGTCGGTCGGGCCCTGAGTCGACCGCTGACCAACCCGCTGACGGTCGGCTCGATCCTGGGCCTCTTGCTGGCGGTCTCTGACGCCACGCTTCCGCGGCCGGTGCTCGACCCGCTCGAGCTCGTCGGCGGCATGGCGGTGCCGTCGATGCTGCTGGCCTACGGCATCTCGCTGCGCCTCGGACCGCGGCCCGGGCACGGCACGTCGGCCACCGAGGTTGGCTACATCACCGTGCTCAAGCTGGCGGTCCAGCCCCTCACGGCGTACGGCGTCGCGCGGTTCGTCCTGGACCTCGACGCCACCGGGCTGTTCGCGGTGACGGTGCTCGCGGCCCTGCCGACGGCCCAGAACATCTTCGTGCACGCGACCCGTTACGGCCGGGGAGAGGTGCTCGCGCGGGACTCGATCTTCGTGACCACGGTTCTGTCCGTGCCGGCCATCGTGATCGTCGCAGCCCTGCTCACGTAAGGGCTCTGGGCAAGCTTGGAACCGACCCCGAACCATGACGGGGGATGCATGGTCGGGGTCGGCCCGAGGGAAGACTACAACCCTGTCCGGACCGCGCAACCACGGACTGGACCGACCGGCCGGGGACGGTCGGAGGGGTAGGCCCCGTCGGACTCGAACCGACAACCCGCGGATCAACAGCGCGGCTGTACCGCCGGATCCGCACGCTCTAGGCGGACAGCGCCCTGTTCCGACCTGACTGTTTGGCCCGGTAGAGCGCCTCGTCCGCCGCGCCGAGGACCGCATTGAAGTGGGTACCGTGTTGTGGGTACAGGGCGAAACCTGCGGACACATTGACCTGCGGCAGGAGGACCCCGTCGTGCTCGATCCGCAGGTCCGACACGCGTGCGCGCAAAACCTCGGCCCGAGTCGTCAGAGTCTCGGCGCTGATGCCGCTCAGCAGCAGCACGAACTCCTCCCCGCCGTAGCGGCAGGCGATGTCCTCGGGTCGTAGGGAGCTTCGCAGGGTGGCGGCCACTGCTCTCAGGACGTGATCACCCGCGTCGTGACCGAACGTGTCGTTGACCTCCTTGAATCGGTCGATGTCGACCATGATCACCCCGAGCGATGTCTCGGCACGGTCTGTGCGGCTCAACTCACCGCGGACCCACTCGTCCATGAATCGTCGGTTGTACAGGCTCGTAAGGGGATCGCGCATGGCTTGCGCTTGAAGCTCCTCGCTCATCTCGAGGCTGAGAAGTGCCAGGGACGCCTGCTCGACAGCGGTCGTTGCCAGCTGGTGAAGGGATTGGCCAGCCCGTCTCACGGTCCCTGGTGGCGGCCCGACGTCACGGAGGCGCAATAGGCCCAACAGCTTTTCGCCGGCCGCCAGTGGGATGCAGATCGCGTCGCCCTCGCCGACGCCACTGGAAGACGAGCCATGTTCGCAGTCCGTCACCCGTTGATCACCGCGGTCGCTGCCCGGGTCCAAGGCACGACACTCGTGGCGGCAGAGACTCGGCTCCGTGGGGGCATGCGGACCCCAGGCTGTCACCCTCTCGAGCCTTTCGTGATCGATTGAGTGGACGTAGAGGGTGCCGGAGGCAGGAGCGAGGATGGTTGGGAACTCAGCTGAGATCACCTGTAGTGCCTCCTCTGTGCCGACACACCCTCGAAGCTCGCGCCCGAGCTCGGAGAGAGCCCGCATGTCGTCGTTGAGCTGCCTGAGCTCGTCGGTCCGTTCCCGCACGCGCTGTTCCAGCTCCCCACGACTGGCTTCGAGCTCCTCGGCCAGCATGTTCACCCCAAGCATCAGAGCTTCGTACTCCTCGTCCGCGCCCGACGGTGTTCCTCGCGCCGAGTAGTTACCCGAAGCTAGCTGGATCAGGACCCCGAGGGCCTGTTCCAGGTCCTCGGTTGAGCTGGTCATGGCTGCTGCTGCAGCCAGTCGATCGCCGCGTCGTCCGCAGCGAACATGCGCACCGGGATCGCCTGGCTGAACATGCCGAGGAAGAAGTTGGCGATCATCCGGCTGACGGGCGCATCGGCCACCAGCGCGACCGCACGATAGGCACTGTGGTCGCCCATGAAGTACTGGCGCGACTCGCGGTCGATCGACTTCAACGGACGCAAGTCCACCAGGGACAGCACCCGCCCCTGTCCCAGTCCCCTGATGTCCGCGGTGACCTGGTGTGCCACCGGGAGCGTGCATACCGCGTGACGCAACCAGTCGGTGCGTACGACCCCGTTCGGCTGGTCCCACCACACCGTGTAACTCTTGTGATCGTCCGTCACTTCAAGCTCCTGACGACCCTCCTGGGCCTGGCCATGATTCTAGGCTCGAGAGCTGGCCCGGTCTCGATTTCGTCACTTCAGGTTGTCGGACCGGTTGACCGGGTTTGCGAGTTGGCGTAGTCGAAGCCCCATCACCATGTACCACGTGAGGAGGACGGTGATCAGCGCATAGAACGACACCTGCCCGAGAGAAGACGTGACTGCTGAAATGGCTAACGCCAACGGTGTGGTCGCCAGCGAGTACACCCAGTAGCCCCGCCAACCCGAGGCCCCGCGTAGAGCCAGGCCGCTTCCGACGGAAGTGATCACGGACCCGAGCATGAGAAGCAAGAAGCCGATTCCGTGCACAAGCCCATGCCAACTCACCGGCTCGCCCGGTAGATCCGTCACGAACGCGCTGAACAACCCGGACAGTCCGACTGCCGCGATACCAGCGGTTGCCACCCATCCAGACCATCGGTGAGTGAACTGCGTGCGGAGCCCTAGTCCGAGCACGGCGGCGAGCAGCCCCAGCAACAGAAAGTTCATTGATTGCACGAAGCCGAAGTTGCCCAGCGCCAGAGTGCTCGGGTAGTTCACCTTGTGCTCGTGCATGACCGTCCAACCGGTCCCGTACATGAAGTCCCACTCCAACCAGGTCAGCAGGACCACCGTGAGCGCGAACACCGGGTAAAGGACAATCCCGGCCAATCCGGCCAGCCTCAGACTCGCACCGTCACCGTCGGTTCCAGGACGAACGACGCTGCGCCAAGAAATGTCGCTCATGACCTTCCTCCTTTCTGTGGCAGTCACCCGAACGGGCTCTGGCGCTCGCACGGGCAGATGCTCCAGGTGTTGTCCGGGTCATCGAACCTTCGACTTCGGGCGTGCACGTGGGTTAGCGGATGACGGCTGAGGCGATGTCAGTGACCGAGAAGAGGAGTTCTGGAGTTGAGCACGCCCTGTTGGGGCAGCGGACCTCGATCCACCCGTTGGTCGGGTGTCGGACCGTACGGGCGTCTCCGACGATTCTGGCGAACCGTATCGACTCAGCGTCTTGCGGGCCGTTTGCGATCGGCCCTTGATGCCTACCCGTCGGGCAGGGGGCGATTTCGACGAACACCAAGGTTTCCACGTCGCCCAAACCGAGGCTCCGGACATGGGGGCAGCGAGTACGGACCAAGGCGACCAGATTGGACTCGCTCAGCAATGCCGGTGGTTTCGCGAACGACTTGCTGTCGCTGCTTGTCCCGGCTGCCTCGGACGGGTGCGAGTACCGCGCTGAATGCACGGCCAGACCCACCGGGACCATCATCGTCAGCGCAATCACGACTGCCGAGGTCTTGCGTCGCCACGGGGTCACTTCGGCCTCTGTGTGGCTACTCAGCACCTCGGTGTGGATGCGCCCGTCGCCCGGTTCATCGGTACGCGATCCCTCTTGCGCCATGTTGTCACCTGGAGAAACGGCCCGAGAACTATGGTTCCTGGTTCGGTGTCGTCGTCACGGTCGGGCTCAGCCGTCGTAGGCGATGCGACAGTTTCGATGGCCATGCACCCTTCTTTGCTCAGCAAAATCAGCCTAGATGTCGACCTGTGATTTCACATGACCAATCAGGATCAGTTCAATGTCGTGCCCAAGCCACGAGGGGCTATGTAAACCAGGCTTTACACGCAAGTCGCGCGCCGACGCACTCTCTGAGACGAGGGGTTGCGGGACCCCGGCAGCGAACCCTGCCCTCGACGGGGAGGCACGTCCTGAGGTTGAGGCGTGGCGAAGCCTTGGCCCGTCGTGGGAGGACAGTGACCTTGAGTCCGGGCTGGAGCGGATAGAGCAGACACCCCGCGGCTGCAGACGTGGGCCACACGGGCCCCAGCAGCGGCGAGTTCCACCGACAAAGCCGCAGGTCAGACGTGGTGGGCCCCGTCGGACTCGAACCGACAACCCGCGGATTAAAAGTCCGCTGCTCTGCCCATTGAGCTAGAGGCCCGTGAGGTGCGAGCACCGCCCGGACACAGTAGCCGAGGATGCACCGGCCC
>JBDSMW010000092.1:0-5004 GCA_039915665.1 Nocardioidaceae bacterium | reverse complement strand
CGCCAGGGCATCCTGTACGTCGCCAAGCACCTGCCCCCGCCGGGCCGCGACGGGCTCGGTCCCGCCCAGATCGACGAGATCGTCGACCTCGTGGACGCCGCGGACGGCCGCACGCTGGGGCTGTTCTCGAGCCGCCGCGCGGCGGAGGCGGCGGCGGAGGCGGCCCGCGAACGGCTGCCGCACCTGACCATCCTGGCCCAGGGCGAGGCCCAGCTGCCCGAGCTGTCACGGTTGTTCGTCGAGGACCCGCACGCCTGCCTGTTCGGCACGCTCAGCCTCTGGCAGGGCCTCGACGTGCCGGGGGACACCTGCCAGCTCGTGCTCATCGACCGGGTCCCGTTCCCGCGCCCGGACGACCCGCTGATGTCCGCACGCCAGAAGGCCGCCGACCAGGCCGGCGGCAACGGCTTCATGCAGGTCGCCGCCACGCACGCAGCGCTGCTGCTCGCGCAGGGCAGCGGTCGGCTGATCCGCACGACGACGGACAAGGGTGTGGTGGCGATCCTCGACCCGCGCGTCGTCACCGCCCGCTACGGCGGCTTCCTGCGGGCGTCGCTGCCGCCGATGTGGTCGACGACCGACCGGGACGTCGTGCTCTCCGCGCTCAAGCGGCTCGCCTCCTGAGCCGGCCGAGGACCGGCTGCTAGCGTCTGTGCCATGGAACGAGGCGGCTGGTCGGTGGTGGCGATCCTCGTGGCGTGCCTGCTGCTGGTCGGCGCGGCGGCCGAGGAGCACGACCCCGGGTCGGTGGCCGGCAGGCACCACGCGGTAGCCCCGTAGCCCGCCCTTCGTGATCACCGGGTCAGCCCTGCTGGAAGGATGTGCGGCATGGGCAGCACCTACGTCGTCAGCGACGTCCACGGACACCTCGACGACCTGCGTGAGGTCCTCCTCGGCGCGCACCTGATCGACGCCGACGACCGGTGGGCCGGGGGAGACGCCGACCTCTGGGTGCTCGGCGACCTGGTGGACCGGGGTCCCGATGGCATCGGCGTGGTCCGGTTCGTCCGGTCCCTGCAGGATCATGCACCCGACCACGTGCGGGTGCTGCTCGGCAACCACGAGGCGCTGATGCTGGGCTACCACCTGTTCCCGGACACGCGGTTCGCCGACGTCTGGTCGATGAACGGCGGCCACGAGAAGGACCAGGAGGGCCTGACCGACGACGACGTCGTGTGGCTTCGGGCCCTGCCGGCGATGGCCCGCGCCGGGGACCACCTGCTGGTGCACTCCGACACCACGGACTACCTGACCTGGGGCGACTCGGTCGACGCGATCAACGCCACCGTCGCCGACGTGCTGGCGGGCGACGACGCCCAGGCGCACTTCGACGCCTTCGCCGCACTGACCAGCCGCTTCGACTTCAAGGGCGTCGACGGCCCACAGGCGGCCAGGACGATGCTGGACACCCTCGGCGGCAAGCACATCGTGCACGGGCACAGCATCATCGGCACCATCGTCGACGCCCCGTCGGAGCACATCACGGGCCCGTTGACCTACGCCGACGGCCTCGCGGTCGCCATCGACGGCGGCAGGTACGACGGCGGCCCGTTGCTCCTCGTCGAGCTGACCTAAAGCCGCCGCAGCACGGCGGTGACCTTGCCGAGGATCGTCGCGTGCGTGCCGTCGATGGGGTCGTAGGCCTCGTTGTGCGGCAGCAGCCAGACCTGGCCGTTCTTGCGCTGGAAGGTCTTCACGGTCGCCTCTCCGTCGATGAGGGCGGCGACGATCTCGCCGTTCTCGGCGGTCTGCTCCTGGCGGACCACGACGTAGTCGCCGTTGCAGATCGCGGCGTCGACCATCGAGTCGCCGACCACCTCGAGCATGAACAGGGTGCCCTCGCCGACCAGGCTCTTGGGCAGCGGCATGATCTCGGAGACCTGCTCGTCGGCGAGGATCGGCCCGCCGGCGGCGATCCGGCCGACCATCGGGACGTAGGTCGCCGCGGGCATCGCGTCGCCCACCCCGGTCTCGTCGGCGCCCTCGGCCTCGTCGGGATTGAACACCGACAGGGCGCGCGGGCGGTTGGGGTCGCGCTTGAGGTAGCCCTTCTCCTCGAGCACCCGCAGCTGGTGGGCCACCGACGACGAGCTGGTCAGGCCGACCCGCTCACCGATCTCGCGCATGCTGGGCGGGTAGCCGCGACGCTCGATGGAGTCGCGGATGACGGTCAGGACGCGCTGCTGACGAGGGGTCAGGCCGTGCGCGTCGGGAGGCCCGTCGGGCAGCTCCGTGACGTCTCCGGTGCCGGTGCTCCTGGTCTTGCCTGCCATGAGTTGCCCCTTCTCGCCGCGCTGCCGGCCCCGCTGGTGGCCCGGATGTCGCTCACCCGGCCGTTCCGTCACGGTAGTCGTCTCGAGGGCTCTTGTTCAAACATCTGTTCGAACGGCGTGTCGGCCCGCTGAGGAGCGGCCGAGGCGCTTCTGGTTGTCTTCGGCCATGAACAGTGCGGTCGTCACCGGAGCAGGCAGAGGCATCGGACGGGCTGTCGCGGCCGGCCTGGAGCAGGACGTCCGGGACGAGGCCGCGCACGCTGCGGCAGCCGCCGAGGCGCTCCGGCACGGCCTCGATCTCCGGGCTGGGGCCCGTGCCGGGGCTCGCGGTGTACGCCGCGACCAAGGCCGCCGTCGTGTCGATCACGATGTCGGCTTCGTCGAGGCTCCGGTCGGGGTGCGGGTGCACGCCGTCTGTCCCGACGGCGTGGCCGGCGACATGGTCGACGCCATGGACCCGGCCGGTCGCGCCAAGTCGATCGTGCACTCGTCCGGCCGGCTGCTGACCGCCCAGGAGGTCGCGGACGCGGCCCTCGGCCTGATCGGCTCACGTCGGGTGGTGCCGTCGCTGCCGGCTTGGCGCGGGGGACTGACCCGGCTCGGCCAGCTGCTGCCCTCGCAGTCCGCCGGCGGCTTCCGGCTCTTCGAGCTGGTCGGCCGACCGGTGATGCGGCGTCCCTGACGGGTGGCGCCACGCCGTTCGAACAAATGTTCGCCTGGTGCTTGATTCGTTCGAACAGGTGCTCTAACGTCGCACATGTGTTCGATCGAACAAGCATTCGAGGAACAGTCTCCAGAAACTGTCGGAGGTCCTCGATAGAACTTCGGTCATGGACACGCCGTTGGACTCCCAGACCGACTCCTTCCCCAGGAGGTCCCAGATGAGCACCATTGCCTTCACGCCCGGTTTCGCCCCGAGCCGCACCCGCCGGCCCGTGCGCACCAAGCCCGTCCGCCTGACCCGTCGTGGTCAGGTCGTCGCGGTGCTGGTGCTGCTCGGCCTGCTGATGGCCGTCCTCACGGTCTACGGCTCGCACTCCGCCGCGACCGGCGAGACCGGCACGCCGGTCGCGACCCGCACCGTCGAGGTCGGCCAGGGCGACACGCTCTGGGCGATCGCCTCCGAGACAGCCGCTCCCGGTCACGTTCGCGAGATGGTGCACCAGATCCAGGAGCTCAACGCGCTGTCCTCCTCGGCCCTGCAGGTCGGCCAGGAGATCGCGGTGCCGGTGGGCTGACCCACCACAGACTTGCCGGCGACTCCCTCGACCCGGGTTGACGGCATGCTAGGGAAGCACGAGGGGCGGGCACCTGCTCAAGCAGCAGGGTCCGCCTCTCGTGCTGTGTCCCCGTGAGTTACTGCTGCTCTCCGGACAGAACCGCGGTGGCCTCGCTGATCCGCAGAGCGCCGCCGGGTCCCGGGATCGTGACGGTCTCCGGGATGTCCTGCCACGCGCCGTTCCGGACCCGGAAGCGCGCGGTGTAGGTCACGTCCACGCTCGTCTGCACCGTCGTGTGCGCGTCGGTGTAGCTGTGCACCACGTCCTTGGCCGGGTACGGTGCCCCCGGCGTCGTCGTCCGGGTCATGCTGCCGTCGCCGTAGTGCCAGGTGAACGAGCCCGGCTGCGCCTCCACGTCGACCGACTGCCCGAGCAGGGTGATCGTCCTCGTGAACGACGCGGGGTCGGCGTAGAAGATGGTGTCGAAGTTGACCAGCGTCTTGTCGCGCGGCTGGGTCTGCGCCCGCAGCGACGGCAGCCCGATCCGCTTGAGCTCGGCCAGCACCAGGCCCGGGGTGACCTGGGGCTTCGGGGTCGCGGCCGGGGGAGGACCCTGCGGCCCGGCGCACTGGGTGCCCAGAGCCGCCCAGTCTCCGTCGCCTGGGAGACCCCACAGTCGCCACAGCCGCTCTGCGGGATCGGGGCAGGTGTTGGCCTGACCGCAGTCAGGGGAATCGCCGACAGACGATGTGGGTCCGGCGAGGTTGCAGACCGACACCCAGCGGTACTTCGCGAAAGTAGGAGCGTCTGCTCCGCTGGAAGTCACTGCGTCAGTGTCTATGTCGCTAGCGACGCCGGTCCCATCCTGTTCGTGCCGTTGTGAGGCCGCGAGTTCGTAGCCGTCGGAAACCGCGTCGCCTTGGACGTTTCCATCGTCCGCAAATGTGACCGGGCTGGGTCCGAAAGCCACGATCCAAGCGACCACGAGCGAACTCACACGTTTTGAAGCGTTCATGTCGACTGATCCAATCGGGCAACCCGCCATCCATCTGACTGCTGCTCAACCAGGAAGGTCTTCAGTCTCCGGCCGCCTTTGAAGCGCGTCGCAGGCTTGCCCTTGGCGGTGACGACCTCTTGCTGGCCGACGTTGACCAGGACATCGAGCAGCAAACTGCGAGCGCCCGGCCGGTCGACCACGCGCACTTGTCGAACAGCCCACCCCGAGCCGTCGATGGAGCCTCCGGATCGGTAGACCTTGTCTATGTAGTCGGAGATGGCATCGCAGTCCACGCAATCGGATGCGGAGATCTCTCTGAGAGGATTACTGTCGCCGGCGGGGCCGCTGTAGTTGAGAACCTCGATCCAGTGGCGCACGAACGCCTTGGCCGACGCGGCGCTCGTCCCTTTTGCGGCAGCAGGGAGCTCAGGCGCCGTCGGCGTCGCGCTTGGCGCCGCGCTGGGCGTGCTGGTGATCGAGGTCGAGGCGGTCGGCGTACCAAGCGGCGTCGGCT
>JBDSMW010000015.1:0-8709 GCA_039915665.1 Nocardioidaceae bacterium | reverse complement strand
ACTTGTCGCGATGAAGGCCGCTCTGGGCCCATCCGGCGGCAATGTCAGCAGACATCCTGCTGACACGGAACGCAAGAACCGGGTTCGTGGTAACCCACGAACCCGGCTCTGACCTGCGGTTTAGCGTTGTAGCGGGGGCAGGATTTGAACCTGCGACCTCTGGGTTATGAGCCCAGCGAGCTACCGAACTGCTCCACCCCGCGTCGGTGAACCCACTCTACGGGAACACCGACGCGGACTCAAAATCGGAGGTCAGTTCGAGGGCGACGCCGAGGGGCTGGCCGAGCCGGAGGCGGACGGTGACGCGCTGGGCGTCGTCTTGCCCGCCGCAGCCAGGGCCTGCTGCACGAGGTCGCGCGCCTCACCCTGCGCCTTGGCGTAGCCCTCGAGGTCGCCGGACTGCAGCGCCTTCTGAGCGGCCGCGAACTTGCCCTCGGCCTGTTGCAGGAGCTGACGCACGTCGCCCGAGACCTGTCCTCCGGTGCCTCCGGTGCCGCTCGTGCCTCCTGTACCTCCGGTGCCTCCGGTGCTGCCCGTGCCGCCGGTCGAGCCGTCGGTGGGTGCCGACGAGATCCCGAGTACGTCGTCAAGGGCAGCCGTCAACGTCGTACCGATACCGACCTGCTCGCCGAAGGACACCAGCACGTACCTGAGGGCCGGGTAGCGACCTTCGCCGGACTTCCGTTGGGTGTAGAGCGGCTGCACGTAGAGCAGACCGTCACCCACCGGCAGCGTCAGCAGGTTGCCGTAGACCGCTTTGGAGTTGGTCCGCGAGAACGCCAGCAGCTTGTCCTGGATGTCGGGGTCCTGGCCGAAGTTGTTAGCGATCTGCGAGGGACCGGGGACCTGGGTGTTGCTGGGCAGCCGCAGGATCCTGATGGTTCCGTAGTCCTCGGGCTGGCCGGCGTCGGCGTCCACCGAGATGAAGGACGCCAGGTTCTGCCGGTTGTTGGGGACGTAGACGCTGGTCAGGGAGAACACGGGGTCGGCGCCCCCGTTGGGCGTCTTCACCGACAACCGGTAGGGCGGCTGCTTGTTCGCCTTGTTCTCCGGGTCCTCGGGGACCTTCCACTTGTCGCTGCCGTCGTAGAACGTCTTCGGGTTGGTGACGTGGTAGGCCGCGAGCATGTTGCGCTGCACCTTGAACAGGTCCTCGGGGTAGCGCATGTGGGCCAGCAGGTCCGGGGAGATCGCGGACTTGGGCTTGACCAGACCGTCGAACGCACCTTCCCAGGCCTTGAGGATCGGATCCTTGTCGTCCCACTCGTAGAGTTCCACCGATCCGTCGTACGCATCGACGACGGCCTTGACCGAGTTGCGCATGTAGTTGATCTCATCGGTCGGCAGGGTGGCGTAGGTCGTGTTGGGACTCAAGGCGTCCGAGGTCATCGACCGCAGCGAGTCCTTCTGGCTGTTCGGGTAGTGGTCGGTCGTGGTGTAGCCGTCGAGGATCCACTTGACCCGGCCGTCGACCACCGCGGGGTAGGAGTCCCCGTCGACGGTCAGCCAGGGTGCGACCTTCTGCACGCGTTCGCGCGGCACCCGGTCGTAGATGATCTTGGAGTTCTCGTTGACCCGGCTCGACAGCACGATGTTGGGCTCGCTGAACTTGACGGCATAGGCCAGCTTGTTGAACAGCCCGCCGATGGGCACGCCGGCCTCGCCGTCGTAGGTGTTGGTCGTGGAGTTCGACCCCTGGCCCTCGGGAAGGTCCAGCTCCAGGTTCTTGGCGTCGGACTTCTTTCCGACGATCGAGTAGTCGGGGCTGTTCTCGCCGAAGTAGATCCGCGGCTGGTAGCCGTCGGCGAACATGTCGGTCAGGTCGCCCTTGGGCGGCAGGTCGCGCTCGGCCCAGACCGGCTTGCCGTCGCTGTCGACGACCGGGCTGTTGCTCTTGTCGCGCTGGTTGCCGTAGGCCGCGACCACGCCGTAGCCGTGCGTGTAGACGGTGTGCTCGTTGGCCCAGTTGCGCTGTCCGTCGGGCAGGCCGTTCTGGTCCAGCTCACGGACCGCGACGACCATGTCGCGGATGGTGCCGTCGACCTTGTAGCGGTCGACGTCGAGTACCGGCGCGACGTTGTAGTAGCCGCGGACCTGCTGGAGCTGCTCGAACGCGTCGGACACCAGCGCCGGGTCGAGCAGCCGCACCCCCGGGAGCGACTGGGTGTCGGACTTGAGCTGGTCCGCGCTCAGCGTCAGGTTCGCCTCGTACTGCGTCACCTTGGTGCCCGCTATGCCGTAGGCGTCCCTCGTCGCCTGGATGTTGCGGGCGATGAAGGGACCCTCCTTGTCCGGCTCGGACGGCTTGACCTGGAACTGCTGGACGATGCCCGGCCAGATCACGCCGAGCAGGATCGAGGACAGCACGAGCAGCACCAGGCCGACCGAGGGCAGCAACCACGTGCGGCGGAACACGTTGGCGAAGAACAGCACTGCGCAGATGATCGCGATGAAGGTCAGGATCGTCTTGGACGGGAGTACGGCGTTCTTGTCGGTGTAGCCCAGGCCGGTGAACAGACCGCCGCCGTCGTTGGTCAGGTTGTATCGGTCCAGCCAGTAGTCCAGCGCCTTGATGAGCACGAACAGCCCGGCCAGCACGGAGATCTGCACCTGAGCTGCACCGGAGAGCCGGTCCTGCTTGACCTGCAGGCGGATGCCGCCGAACAGGTAGTGCACGACGGCGGCGGCCAGCAGGCTCAGCACGGTCAGCGCCAGGCCGAAGTCGACCAGGTAGTGCAGCCAGGGCAGCGAGAAGACGTAGAAGCCGACGTCCTTGTGGAAGTACGGGTCCTCCGTGCCGAACGGCGCGCGGTGCCGCCAGAGCAGGAACTGGCGCCACTGACCGGAGCCGGAGCCGCCGGCGAACAGGCCGAGCACCACGGCGATCGCGATCACCAGCCACCGGCGCAGCGGATCGACGACCTCGCGGTAGCGGTCGAGGTTGACCTGCTCCTGCGAGGCCGGCCGGAACAGCGGCCGGAAGCGGTAGGCCACGACGACGTTGGCCGCGACCACGAGTCCCATCACCAGCCCGAAGATCAGGAACAGCAGCACCTTGGTGCCCAGCACCTTGGTGAACACCGAGGAGTAGCCCACGCTGCGGAACCACATCCGGTCGGTGTAGATGCCGGTGAACACCGACACCACGAAGAACGCGATGACCAGCACGATGATCGTGCCGATCAGGGCGCGAGACCGCTGGGGCGACCCGGGGGCGGGGGCGCGCCGCGCCTGCTCGGGGGTGCCGTCGTCGAAGATTCCGCTCACGCTGTCTCGTCCGTCCCGTTCATCAAGTTCGAGCCTTCAGTTCTCAAGGGTCCCGCGCACCAGCTCGAGGAGCGCCGGGACCAGGTCCGGCGCCTCCAGGACCGAGAGCGGGTCGTCGTGCGACTTCAGCCGTAGCGCACAGTACGTCGACCCGTCCCGCGTCGCGCCGGCGACGATCCGCACCTCCTGGCGGTCCGGGTGCTGCGCGGCGTACTCCTCCGCGCTGCGGGCGTCGTCCGGGAGCTGGTCGTCCGCGCCCGGCGGCAGCACCAGGCGCTCGACCACCGCGGCACAGCCGAAGACCTCGGCCGGCCACATGATCTCCTCGAGCACCGACTCCAGGGACTTGTCCTGCGGCACGTCGTCCTGCTCGACGGGCGTCAGCGTCCCGGCCCCGTCGGACTCGCCCAGGCCCATCGCGGCGGCCAGCACGGGCTCCCGCTGCACCAGGTCGGCGGTCGGGACCAGGGCGTAGAGCCGGGCGGGCTGGTCCCAGCCGGCCTCGGCGGAGTGCAGCTCGATCTCGCGTACGGCGGCGCGGAGCACCGGGTCCACGACGGCCTGCTCGGTCATGAGCAGGCCGGCAGCGGTGCGCTGGGGTCTGCGGCGTAGCTCTTCAGCGACGTGACAGCGCTGTGCATGGTCGGGGCCTTCACGAGCGTGATGTCGTCCTTCGTGACGTCGGCGTTCAGGGCGGAGTCGCAGTTGGCAGGAGGCACCAGGAAGATCTTGGCGCCCGCGTCGGCGGCCGCGACGATCTTCTGCTGGATCCCTCCAATGGGTCCAACGCGCCCCTTGGCGCTGATGGTTCCCGTTCCGGCGATGTCGGTGCCGCCGGTCAGCGAACCGGGGGTGAGGGTGTCGTAGACACCGAGGGAGAAGATCAGCCCAGCACTGGGCCCGCCGATGTCCTCGCCGAGCCGCACGGACACGTCGAACGGGAAGTCGTAGCCCGGCTGGATCTGCACCCCGACGGCCGCCTTCCTCGCGTCGTCCGGGGAGGCCTTGGGGGTCAGGGTGACCGTCTTGGTCGCCCCGCCACGGCGGACGACGATCGTCGCGGCCGTGCCGATGCCGGCGGCCTGGATCGCGGTGGTCACCTGCTTGACGTCGGTGATCTTCGTGCCGTCGACGCTCACGATCCGGTCGCGGGTCTGGAGCTTCCCGTCGGCCGGGGCGCCCTTGGTGACGTCCACGACCTCGACGCGCAGCGGAAGCGTGTAGCCGAGCTCGTGCAGCGCGGCCGCGATCGCCAGGTCCTGGGAGCTCACCATCTCCACGGCGCTCTGGGTCTCGACGTCCTGCGCACTCTGCTCAGGCGGGTAGATCACGTCGCGGGGGTAGACCGCCCGCGCGCCGTCGAACCAGGCCGTCAGCGCCTCACCGAGTCCGATCCGGTGGGTCGGGTTGGTCACCGAGACCGTGGTCAACCGCAGGTCACCCTCGGTCTTGTAGGTCTGGTGACCCCGCACGGTGATGATCGGCTTGCCCGACGAGCTGCCCAGCACGTTGACCGTGGGACCGGGGCTCTCGGTGACGTACGGCACCGGGAGGAAGGCGGCCGTCGCGAACAGCAGCACCAGCAGCGAGAAGACCAGGCTGCTGGCCAGGCTGCGGCGATTCATGGCGCCACCTTCTCATTGGCCGACAACTACGCGGAGCGACGGGTGCTGTCCTGCCCGGCCCGCGAGGGGCGCACCGCGATGCCGGTGCTGCGGTCACGGGCCACCGGCGGACCGGCCCGCCCGGCGCCCGGGTGCTCCTTGACGATCGCCTGCGCGAACTTGGCGTAGGCCGCGTCGGAGCGGTCGGTCTCCTCGCGCCGCGGCCGTCCGGCCCAGCCGGCCCAGGCCATCGCGACCACGAGGACCACGCCCGAAGGCACCAACCACATCAGGATCTCCACGCCGTCAGGGTAGGCAGCGGTGCGGGCGCGACCCGACCGACACGCCCGACCTGAGCTAGGGCGTGCCGACCCACTCGTCGTTGCCGTCCTCGAACAGCTGGTGCTTCCAGATCGGGACCGTCGACTTGAGCTCGTCGATCAAGGCCCGCGTGGCCGTGAAGGCCTCGCCTCGGTGGGCCGCGGCCGTCGCGACGATCACGGCGGCGTCGCCGATCTCGAGCCGGCCGACCCGGTGCACCGCGGCGACCGCCAGGACGTCGTACTCGTCGGCGATGTGCTGGGCCACGTCGACCAGCTGCTGCAGCGCGGTGGGGTGCGCGGAGTAGTCCAGCCCGGTCACGCCCTGCTCGTGGTCGTGGTCGCGCACGTTGCCGACGAAGACGTCCACGCCGCCGGCCCCGCGGTGCGCGAGGGCGTCGAGCACCTCGGCCACGTCGAGCGGGGTCTCCCGCAGGTCCACGAGGCGTACGACGGGCAGGTCGCCGGGCACGGCTTCGGTCACCCGATGAGGGTACTCACACCGCGCCGGAGCATTGGACGCGGCGAGTAGTTTGGACCCATGAGCAACGACCCCGACGACGAGCAGCCCAACCCGTTCAAGGGCACGCCGTTCGAGCAGATCTTCAACGCCTTCGGGGGCGCCGGAGGTCCGGGCGGTCCCGGGCTGCCCGGCATGCCCGGCGGCGCAGGGATGCCGGACCTGTCCGCGCTGATGAGCCAGATGCAGGCGATGATGGCGCCGCACGAGGGCTCCGTGAACTGGACGCTGGCCAAGGACGTCGCGCGGCGCACCGTCGCGGAGCAGCCCGACCCGTCCCCCACCGACCGGCAGGGCACCGACGTCGCCGACGCGCTCCGCCTCGCCGACCACTGGCTCGACTCCGCCACCGAGTTCCCGTCCGGCGTCACCTCGACGGCCGCGTGGAGCCGGGCGGAGTGGATCGAGCAGACCATCGAGGTGTGGCGGGTGCTGGTGGAGCCGGTGGCCGAGCACGTCGTCTCCGCGATGGGCAGCGCGCTGCCGCCGGAGGCCCGGCAGATGGCCGGACCGCTGATGGGGCTCCTCGGCCAGGCCGGCGGCGCCATGTTCGGTGGCCAGGTCGGCCAGGCGCTGGGCGGCCTCGCGGGCGAGGTGCTCAGCGCGTCCGACATCGGTCTCCCTCTCGGCCCGAGCGGCAAGGCCGCGCTGCTGCCGGGCAACGTCGCCGCCTTCGCCGCGGGCCTCGACGTGTCCGCCGACGACGTGCTGCTCTACCTGGCGCTGCGCGAGGCCGCCCACCAGCGGCTGTTCGCACACGTCCCGTGGCTGCGCGGGCACCTGCTCGCCGCCGTCGAGGACTACGGCCGCGGGACCACGATCGACGTGTCGAAGATCGAGTCGTCGATGCGCGACATCGACCCGGCGGACCCGTCCTCGATCCAGGAGGCCCTCGACGGCGGCCTGTTCGAGCCGGAGAAGACCTCGGCCCAGCAGGCCGCGCTGACCCGCCTCGAGACCGCCCTCGCCCTGGTCGAGGGCTGGGTCGACGAGGTCGTCGGCCAGGCCACGGAGTCCCGGATGCCGAGCGCCGGCCGACTGCACGAGGCGATGCGCCGTCGCCGGGCAGCGGGTGGTCCGGCGGAGTCCACGTTCGCCGCGTTGGTCGGGCTGGAGCTCCGGCCCCGTCGGCTGCGGGACGCCTCCGCGCTGTGGGGCTCTCTGAGGGCCCGGCAGGGCCAGGAGGCGCGCGACGCCGTCTGGACGCACCCCGACCTGCTGCCCACCTCGGCCGACCTCGACGACCCGCTGGGCTTCCGCGAGGGGACCGTGCCCGCTTCGCAGGAGCTCTCCGACGACGAGTTCGACGCCGCGCTGGCCCAGCTGCTCGACAACGAGGGCGGCTCCGAGGGCGGCGGCGAGGACCGGCCCACCACGCCGTGACCGCCCTGTACGACGACGCGCTCGCGACCCTGCGGGCGTGGCACAGCGACGACCCCGGCCAGGAGCAGCTCCGCCAGAGGTACGTCGACCACCTCGACGCCCACCCGGACGGCACCGAGCGGGACTGCCCCGGAGCCCACGTCACGGCGGGTGTCCTGGTGCTGTCGGCCGACCGGCGTCACGTGCTGCTGACCCTGCACGCCAAGGCCCGGCGCTGGTTCCACCTCGGCGGTCACTGCGAGCCGCAGGACGTGACGCTCGGCGGGGCCGCACTCCGCGAGGGTGTCGAGGAGGGTGGCATCCCCGGTCTCGTCCTGGCCCCGGAGCCGCTGCACCTCGACGCGCACCTCGTCGACTTCTGCAGGGAGCACGAGCGGGTCACCCATCTCGACGTACGCTTCCTGGCGCTGGCGCCGGAGGGTGCGGTGCCGGAGGTCAGCGAGGAGTCCCTCGACGTGCGCTGGTGGCCGGTCGACGCCCTGCCGACCGACGCCCCCGAGATGCGGCGGCTGGTCGACGCGGGTGTGGCGGCCGCTCAGTCGTCGCGGGCCATCTGAGCCGCGCCCTCGTCGGAGCAGTCCGGCGGGTCGGCCTCGATGCCGAGCTGCGACGCGGCGGCGACCCCCTCGAGGAACCCCTTGGCCCGCTCGGCGCGCGGGTAGCGGTCCACCCAGGCCCAGAACTCCGTGGTGTGGCCGGACTCGATCAGGTGGGACAGCTCGTGGACCAGCACGTAGTCGATGACCCAGGCAGGCATGCCCTGGAGCCGGGTCGACAGCCGGATCGACCGGTCGCTGGGGGTGCAGCTGCCCCACCGGCTGTTCTGGTTGTCCACCCACCGCACGGTCAGCGGGACCGCCTGACCGTCGAGGTACTTCTCGGCCAGGTCCGCCGAGCGCCGCCTCAGCGCCGCGTCGCTGGGACGCCGCCGCTTCTCGGACCTCTCCAGCCGGGCCAGCATGGTGGCGACCCACTCCTTCTCCTCGGCACGCGTGAAGCGCGCGGGGAGCAGGACCACCACCTTGTCGTCCTCGCGGTAGGCCGCGACCGTCCGGCGACGCTTGCGCGAGCGCCGGATCTCGACGACGGGCGCATCGTCGGGCGCATCGCCGGGCGCACTGGGGCGCTGGCTGTGGGACTGGGCCATGGGTGCAGATTACCCGTTGGCCCACCCCAGCAGCCGGTCCGCCGGCCAGGTGTTGACGATCCGCTCGACGGGTACGCCGAGCCGTTGGGCCCGCTCGGCGCCGTACGCCAGGAAGTCGAGCTGGCCCGGCGCGTGCGCGTCGCTGTCGATGGAGAACAGGCAGCCGGTCTCTGCGGCCAGGGTGACCAGCTCGTCAGGGGGGTCGCAGCGCTCGGGCCGGGAGTTGATCTCGACGGCCACGTCGTTCTCGGCGCACGCCTCGAACACCGCCTGTGCGTCGAAGCTGCTCTGGGCGCGGGTGCCCCGCCCGCCCTTGACCAGCCGGCCGGTGCAGTGACCCAGGACGTTCGTGCGCGGGTGCTGGGCAGCGGCGACCATCCGCCGGGTCATCGCCGTGGACTCCATCTTCAGCTTAGAGTGCACCGAGGCGACCCGCAGGTCGAGCCGGGCGAGCATCTCGTCGGTCTG
>JBDSMW010000004.1:0-9275 GCA_039915665.1 Nocardioidaceae bacterium | reverse complement strand
GGCAAGCTGTCGCTGATCCCGGTCGTGGACGAGGCCGACTCCTCGGCGTCGTCCGAGTCCGCTGAGTCCGGCTCCGCCGGTTCGGCCGAGTCCGCCGAGTAACTTGGCGTCCTCCGCACTGCAGAAGCCCGGCACGACCCGCACCCTCCTGTCCGACCAGGACGGGGCAGCACTCGTTCGACGAACGGTGCTGCCCGGGGGGCTGCGGGTCGTGACCGAGGCGATGCCCGGCGTCCGGTCCGCCTCCATCGGGGTGTGGGTCGGGGTCGGGTCCCGCGACGAGTCACCGACCCAGTCCGGGGCCTCGCACTTCCTCGAGCACCTGCTCTTCAAGGGCACGCCGACCCGGTCCGCGCTGGACATCTCGGTCGAGCTCGACGAGGTCGGCGGTGAGTTCAACGCCTTCACCGCCAAGGAGTACACCTGCTTCCACGCGCGGGTCCTCGACGAGGACCTGCCGCTGGCCGTCGACGTCATCGGCGACATGATCACCTCCTCGACGATCGCCCACGACGACGTCGAGGCCGAGCGTGAGGTGATCCTCGACGAGATCGCCATGCACGACGACGACCCGGACGACGTGGTCAGCAACGTCTACGCCGAGAAGGCGTGGGGCTCCTCGCCGCTCGGTCGCCCGATCGCGGGCACGGTCGAGTCGATCGGCACGCTGACCCGTGCGCAGATCCTCCGCTACTACCGGTCGCGCTACACCCCCGAGAACATGGTCGTCGCGGTCGCCGGCAACGTCGACCACGCGTCCGTCGTACGCCAGGTGCGCAAGGCGTTCTCGCGCTCCAACTTCCTCGTCGACACCGCCGCGCGCCCGCTGCCCGTCCGTCGCGGCGAGCGGGCCCGGCGTACGTCGACCGGGGACGTCGTCGTGACCCGCCCCTTCGAGCAGGTCAACCTGGTGCTCGGCGTCAACGGCCTGGTGCGCACCGACGACCGTCGCTACGCCCTCGGCGTGCTCAACGCGGCGCTCGGCGGCGGCACGTCGTCGCGGCTGTTCCAGGAGGTTCGCGAGCAGCGCGGGCTGGCCTACTCCGTCTACTCCTACGCCTCGCACTACGCCGATGCCGGCACCTTCGCCGTCGCGGTCGGGTGCTTGCCGTCCAAGGTCACCGACGTGCTGTCCGTGGTCCGCGGCGAGCTCGTCCGGCTCGCCGACGAGGGCATCTCCGCCGATGAGCTCCGGCGCGGCAAGGGCCAGCTCCGCGGCGGCCTGGTGCTGTCGCTGGAGGACTCCGGATCCCGGATGTCCCGCATCGCCAAGGCCGAGCTGCTCTACGACGAGCTGCCGAGCATCGACGAGGTGCTGCGCCGGGTCGAGGACGTCACCCTCGACGACGTGAACACCCTCGCCCGCAACCTGTTCCGGCAGGGTCAGACCCTCGCCGTCGTCGGACCCTTCGACGCGTTGCCCGGCTGACGCGCACATCTGGGTAGGCCCGAACCCCCCGACCGGACGGTGAAATCTGGTTGCGGCACCGTCGAGACTGGAGGCATGTCGCGGTCCGGACCCCCGTCCGCCCGACATTTGGTCGGGCGGAAGCACGAGCAGCACCTCCTCGCTGAGGCGCTGCAGAAGGCCGCGCGTGGTGAGCCTGGTGCGGTGGTCGTGCTTGGAGAGGCTGGGGCGGGCAAGACCCGGCTCGTGCGGGACGTCGTTTCGACCGAGGCCGAGGTGCTCGAGGCCCAGGTGCTGTGGGGGACGTGCGTGCAGTTCGGAGCCTCGACCCTTCCGTTCGCCCCACTGATCACGGCCCTGCGTGAGGCGCTGCCGCAGACCGGTGTCGGGAGCGAGCCGGTGCGGCTGCTGCCCATAATCGACTCCGTCGTCAACGAGCTGGCGCGGCACGGCCCTACTTTTCTCGTGCTCGACGACCTGCAGTGGGCCGACGTCAGCTCCCTCGACGTCCTGGCGTACCTCATCGCGGGCTTCCGTGAGCAGCCGCTCGCCATCGTGGCCACCTGTCGGGAGGAGTTCCGGCCTGCAGGGCACCCGTTGTACGGCTGGCTCGCCGACATGCGCCGCATGCCGTCGTTCAGCGAGATCGTGCTGCCCCGCCTGGACCTGGACGGCACGGCCGAGCTGCTGGCGGAGGTCCGCGGCGAAGGGAACGAACTGGAGCTCGCGGCCCAGGTGCACGCTAGGTCCGACGGCAACCCCTACCTCACCGAGCTGCTCGGAAGGGAGCTGCCCCCCGGCGCGCACGCGGTGCCGAGCTCCGCCCCTGGCCTGCTGACGGAGGCGCTCACAGCGACGTGGCATCGCCTGGACCCGGCTGCACGCGAGGTGATGAGGATCCTGGCCGTGGGCGGCCGCCCCACGGACCTGCCGGTGCTGACGGCAGTCGCCCGACGACAGGGGATCGCCGTGGCCGACATCGGCCCGGCCCTGACGTCCGCACAGGTGGAGGGAGTGCTCGGCCCCGTCGACGAGGGCCGGCACTGGTTCCGGCACCCCCTGCTGGCCGAGGTGCTGATCGACGGCATCCCGGTGGACCAGGCCACCTCCGTGCACGCGGACTTCGCCGACGTGCTGGCCTCGCGGTCGTCGAGCGCTCCCGCGGACCTGGCCACCCACTACGAACGTTCGGGGAACCTCGACCGGGCTTTCGAGTACTCGTTGGCGGCCGCCTTCTCGGCCGGTGCGGTGCACGCCCTGGCCGAACAGGCGCAGCACCTGGTACGGGCCTGCGCCCTCTGGCCTCAGCTCTCCACCACCCGTCGAGGCTCAGCGGTCGAGCGGGTCGACCTGCTGATGCAGGCGGCCGCTGTGGCGCGGCTGGTGTGGCGCTACGACGACGCCCAGCGCCTGCTGGAGGAAGCGCGAGGTCTCGTCGACCCGGAGCCATACCCGCTGCTCTGCAGCCGGCTGCTCAGCGAGTGGTGCCAGGTGACCTGGGAGCGCTCGGCGCCCAGCGTCGCGCTCGTCCCGGAACTGTATGAGGCCGTACGCCTGACCGACGGCTTCCCGGACAGCGAGGAGCGGGTGATGGCTCTGTGCGGTCTCGCCGAGAGCTGCATGTGGGACGGTGACCTCGACTCCGCCCGCCGACACGCCGACGAGGCGCTCGAGGTGGCCCGGCGTGCTGGGCCGGACACGGTCCTTATGCGAGCCCTCTACACCTGGGCCGCCGCGCACGACAGCCAGGACGACGAGGCCCTACGCCGCGTGCGGGAGGGACTCCACCTCGCGCGCGCGACCAATGACGTGGACGCGATGGTGGAGGGCACCATCTGGCTGGTCAACGTCCTCGATGACCGGCTGTGCGTCGCCGAGGCCGCCGAAGCCGGGCGGCTCGCGTTCGACGAGTCACAGCGGCTCGGCGGGGTGCACTGGAGCTACTTCGTGGCTGCCATGGCCGCGAACGACCTTCTGGTCCTCGGCCGGTTCGAGGAGGCGCGCGACCTGTTGCGTCGGGCCCTCGCGATTCGGTGCGTGGGAGTGCCCGGCGCCGCGACCCGTCTGGTCGCCACCCGGCTCGCTCTCCGGACCGGCGACCTTGACGGTGCACGACAGCACGTCGAGCGGGCCCTCGAGGTGGCTGAGCCGGGGTTCGGGGGGCTGGTGACCTGCCTGATCGGCACCGTGGCCGAGCTTCTCCTCGCCGAGGGCGACCCGTCGGCGGCGCTGGCCTGGATTGAGCAGCGGGTCGACGGCCGCCGGGGCGAGGACGTGTCCACCGTCGCGCTGCTGTGGGCGGCTCGCGCGCTGGCCGACGTGGCGGCTACCGCACGCGACACCGACGACGCGGCCGGCGAACGAGGCGCCATCAGGGCGGTCGGGGAGTGGGAGGCCAGACTCGTGCCCGGCGGGATCTCGGGCGGCGGGATCAGGAATGTGCTCACCCGAGCCGAGATTGCCCGCTGCCGCGGAGACAGCGACGAGAAGGACCACTGGCTGCGGGCCGTCGACGTCTGTCGGGAGTTGGGGTTCCGGTGGGAGGAGGGCTGTGCCCTCGTCCTCCTGATCGATGCGAGCGTGCGCCGACGAGCCCCGCGAGCGACGCTGGCCCCGCTGGTCCGACGCCTGCACCAGCACGCCGCCGACATGGGGGCGCGTCCGATGCTGGAGCGGTCCGAGCAGCTGGCCCGCGCCTCGCGGGTCGTCCTCACCGAACCCCCGGCCGTTCCCGAGCAGCGCCCGGGTGCCGCGGGTCGGAGGCCGCCGCACGAGTCGCTCACCGACCGGGAGCGCGAGGTTCTCGGGCACCTCGTCGTGGGCCGGACCAATGCCGAGATCGCCCGCGAGCTGGTGATCAGCGACAAGACGGTGAGCGTGCACGTCACCAACATCCTGCGCAAGACGGGCACCTCGAGCCGGGCCGAGGTGGCGTCCTGGGCGGTCCGGCTGACGTGACCTCGTCACACCCCCGGCGTACCGAGTCGACGCGCCTGGTGACGGCTCACGTAGACCGCCAGCGGGATGCCTCCGAGCGCGGCGATGGGCTCCGTCCAGGCGGACGTCGCCCCGCCTCCTGTCGATGCGAGGGCTTCGTGGGCCGAGGCGACGGGCTGCGTGGCGAGGGTTCCGAGCAGGACGAGGGAGAGAGCTGAAGCGCGAACCATGCTGTTCATGAGGAGTCCTTGGGTGGGTTTTGGGGCACCCACCACGCTCGTCCTCGCGCGTGCGCAGCACATCGGGAGCTCCGCCTGAGATCCCGGCGTTCAACCCCTCAGATCTTGCCGTCCACCGCCTTAGGCGGCCGCCTCACCCGACGAGCGAGAGGTAGGTGCCCGCGCAGGCGCAGGACCAGAGCACGCTGGCGAACGTGCCGATGATGAACCGCTCGGCAACGCCACCGGACGCGCCGGCGCTGCTGGGCTCGCCGGGGGTGCCACGCAGCTCGGAGTAGCGGCCGAGGCCCTTGAGCGCCAGCACCACGGCCAGTCCCTCCGGCCAGCCGGACGCCAGCGCGGCGAAGACGGCGGCTCGTTCGAACGCGCCGATCCAGGCGCCGCCGCGGAGCACCTCGCCGGCCCGCTCCATGCTGTCGGTGCGGCTGCTGCCGCGGTCGACCAGCCACAGCACGGTCGCGGTGACCGGGCTGCCGGCGAGCACGGCGGCCAGTGCGAGCTCGACGACCAGCAGCCGGCCGAGCAGGGTGTCGGGACCGGTGAGGTCGCCGGTGAGCACCACGGCGAAGGCCAGCACACCGAGCACGCAGACGCAGACGAGGGCGGTGACCCGGGAGGGCAGGCCGCGGCCGACGAGCCCGAAGGCGAGGAACGCGACGGCGACGAGCAGGCCGACGAGCACGGCGATGAGCACGCTCATCGAGGCACCTCCTTCGTGTCCTCGGACAGCATCGCCGACAACAGGTCCGTGGCCAGGCGACGCGCCCGCCGCTCGTCGACGAGCCCGGCACTCTGGGTGCGCTGGGTGACCGCGGACTGGGTGACGCCGAGCCGCTGGCCGGCCTCGGCGTGGGAGAGCCCGTCGCCGAGCGCGTCGTACACCTCCCAGCCCCGATGGGTGCGCCGCTCGACCAGCCCGGCCCACAGCCACAGCACGGTCTCGAGCCGCTCCGCCGCGGCAGGGTCCGTGCCCACGACACAGAGCCGGTGCGGGCCGTTCTTGGCGCGGGTGACGGCGTCGCGGGCGTGGAGGTACGCCGCGCCGCGGCCGGCCCGCGAGTCCGGGGGGAGGGGCTGCTCCACGGCGCCCACGCCCAGCCCGATCGACCAGTGGCCGGTGCGCAGGATGCGGCCGACCACCTCGATGACCGCCTCGGCCTCGTCGAGCACCGCCTGCACCTCGTCGCCGACGGTGCGCTGGAAGGGCCGGACCACGGCGGGCGCCGGGTCGCGGCCGAGCAGGTCGAGCAGGGCCGGGACGCCGTCGTCCCCGGTCCGGCTGTCCCGCTGGTCCACGGTGAGCACCGCTGGCACGTCGCCTCCTCTGGGTAGGTCAGAACCTGATCTCAGAATACATCAGGTCAGAAACTTATGTGTGACCACATCAGGTCGAGGCCTGGTGCTCCGCTCCGAGGGCGCCTGCCCTAGGTTGGGCGGGTGAGCGATGAGCGGATGCGCGTCGGAGTGCTGGGCGCCCACGGCAAGGTCGGGGCCGAGGTCTGCCGCGCGGTCGAGGCGGCCGACGACCTCGAGCTGGTCGCCCGGGTCGACACCGGAGACGGGGACGACGGCCTCGACGACCTGGTGGGCGCCGGGGCGCAGGTGGTGGTCGACTTCACCCACCCCGACGTGGTGATGGGCAACCTGGAGTTCTGCGTCGCCCGTCACATCCACGCGGTGGTCGGCACCACCGGCTTCGACGACGAGCGCCTCGACCGGCTCAGCGGCTGGCTGGCCGCCTCCCCAGGCACGGGGGTGCTGATCGCCCCGAACTTCTCGATCGGCGCCGTCTTGATGATGCGCTTCGCCGCGGAGGCCGCGCCGTTCTACGAGTCCGTCGAGATCGTCGAGCTGCACCACCCCGACAAGGCCGACGCGCCCTCCGGCACCGCCCGGCGTACGGCGTCCCTGGTGGCCGCCGCGCGACGAGCCGCCGGCTCCGGCCCGATCCCCGACGCGACCTCGACCTCGCTCGACGGCGCCCGCGGGGCCGACGTCGACGGCATCCGCGTCCACGGCCTGCGGATCCGCGGGCTCGTCGCGCACCAGGAGGTCATCCTGGGCGGCGAGGGGGAGACCCTGACGATCCGGCACGACTCGCTCGACCGGGTCTCGTTCACGCCCGGCGTCCTGCTCGGGCTCCGCGCCATCGGTGACGTCCCCGGCCTGACCGTCGGCCTGGAGTCGTTCATGGGGCTGGACTGACCGGCATACTCACCCCATGAGCCGACCGACCAGCCAGCCCGTCACCGTCGCGACCGACGCCGGCGCGATGCCTGCGCACCTGTGGACCCCGGCGTCCGGCACGGGCCCGGGGCTCCTGCTCCTGCAGGAGATCTTCGGCGTCAGCGACTACATCGCGCGCCGCGGTGCGGACCTTGCCGAGGCCGGCTACGTCGTCCTCGCGCCGGAGCTCTACTGGCGCCTCGGCGCGGGCCCGATCGACGAGTCGACCGACGGCGCGATCGAGGAGGCGATGGGTCGGGCGCAGCGGCTCGACTGGCCGACGTCGGTCGCCGACGCCGTGGCGGCTCTCGGCGACGTGCGGGGCCGGGCCACCGGCGGCACGGGCGTGATCGGGTTCTGCTTCGGCGGCGGGCTGGCGTTCAACGTGGCCGCGGTGGAGCAGCCGGACGTGCTGGTGAGCTACTACGGCTCGGGCATCCCCGGGCTGCTCGACCTCGCGCCGCAGGTCACCGCGCCAAGCCTGCACCACTTCGGCACGGCCGACAGCTATCTCGACGCCGACACCGTCGATGCGGTCCGGTCGGCGGTGACCGCGGGCGGCACGCCCGTCGAGTTCGAGCTCTACGAAGGCGCCGACCACGCCTTCGACAACGACGACTTCGTGCTGCACCACCCCGAGGCCTCCGCCCTGGCGTGGCAACGCACCCTGGCCTTTCTGGCCCGCGAGCTCCCGGTCTGAGCCGCGTGCACTTCGTCGGCGTCGACCTCGCCTGGGGCGAGCGCAAGCCCACCGGCGTCGCCGTGCTCGACGACGACGGTGTGCTGCTGCTCGTCTCGGCGTGCACCGACGACGACTCGATCGAGTCGCTCCTCGCGCCGTACGTCTCGGGCGACTGCCTGGTCGGCATCGACGCGCCGCTGGTGGTCGAGAACGCGACCGGCAACCGTCCCGGCGAGGCCGCTCTCAATAAGGACTTCGCAAGGTTCGACGCCGGCGCGCACCCGACGAACACCGGCAAGAAGGAGTTCGCGGACGGCTCGCGCGGCGCCCGCGTCGCGGCCCGCCTGGGCCTCGACATCGACCCGGGCTCGTCCGCCCGCCGACGGGCCGTCGAGGTCTACCCGCACGCCGCCACGGTCGCGCTGTTCCGGCTCGGCCGCACGCTGAAGTACAAGAACAAGCCCGGGCGCCCGTTCGCCGACCTGCAGGCCGCGCTCCGCGAGCTGATGCGAAGGATCGAGGGGCTCGAGTCGGCGACGCCGTCCCTACGGGTCGCAGTGAACGAGGCGTGGCAGGCCCTGGTGGGCCAGGTGGACGCTGCCGAGCGCAAGAGCCAGCTCCGGGTGGTCGAGGACCAGGTCGACGCGGTGGTCTGTGCGTACGTCGCGCTGTTCGCGCACCGTCGGCCCGAGGACACCACGACGTACGGCGACGGCGCGACCGGCTACATCGTCACGCCGACGCTGCCCGAGGGGCACGTCCCCACCCCCCGCGAGCGGGCGCCGCGGGCGGACAAGGACCCGGTCAAGCAGGCCGTCCAGGCGTACGCCGCGCGGCAGCCCCTCGTGCAGGAGACGACCGAGCGCTACGTCGCCCTGGTGACCACCCTGCTCGACGACGCCGGCATCAACTACCTGAGCGTCTCGGGCCGGGCCAAGAGCGTCGCGTCGTTCGCGGCCAAGGCCGACCGGCTGGTCGAGGACCGGCCGGTCTATGACGACCCGCTCACCGAGATCACCGACCAGGTCGGGATCCGCGTGATCACCTACATCCACAGCGACGTCAGCGCCGTGGCCGACCTGATGGGGGACCAGCTGACCGTCCTCGACGACCGCGACATGGGACAGGAGACCGCGCGGGAGGGCCGGTTCGGCTACGCCAGCCGGCACCTGCTCGTGTCCCAGCCGACGCTCGGCGAGCAGCCCGCGCAGATCCAGGTGCGCACGGTGCTGCAGCACGCGTGGGCCGAGTTCGAGCACGCGATCCGCTACAAGGGCACGATCCCCGCGGAGCACGTGCCCGATCTCGACCGCCGTTTCACCCTCGCTGCGGGGCTGCTCGAGCTCGCCGACCGGGAGTTCTCCCTGATCCGCGACCGGCTGCAGGCCACCGTGCCGGACCAGCACCCCGAGGCCGACGTCAGCGACCCGCGGATCAGTGCACAGGACCTGGCCAACTTCCTCGCCGGCGAGTACGCCGACGCCGGCTGGTCCCGCACCGACCACTACGCCTGGGTCTCCGGCCTGCTGCTGGAGCTGGGCGTGACCTCGCTGGAGGAGCTGGCCGCCCTGATCCACTCCGTCGACAGCGTCGCCATCAACGACCGGATGGAGTACCGCTACCCGCCGGGCGCCGTCCGCCGCCTCGACGACGCGTTGCTCGCGGTCTTCGGGGTCCGCTACGTCGACCTGCACGGCAACGCGCACCGGGCGCCGCTGCTGCGGGCTCGGCTGGAGAAGATCCGCCACCCGGCGGAGTCGTAACTGCGGGTTGCAGTTCTCTG
>JBDSMW010000169.1:0-16452 GCA_039915665.1 Nocardioidaceae bacterium | reverse complement strand
CATGAGCAGCAGGACGAACAGGAGCCGGGACACCCACGGCGTCAGGCCGAAGCGTCGACCGAGGCCGGCGCACACGCCGCCCAGGACCCGCCCGTCCCGCGACCGGACCAGGCCCTGCTGGGCGAAGCTCTGGTGAATGTCGTTCATGTGGATGCACTTCCTCGAGTCGGTGTCAGGGCGTCTCCCTGGCACTCCTCAACTGTGCGCTCGGGCGGGAGGCGTGTACATCAGGTGTGGCACTGGTCCGACCCCGAGACCTGGGGTGGGGTTTCCAAGAACCAGGGATCCTGCGCCGAGCTCTGCAAGCACGCCGTCGACGCCTTGGGCGTGGGCCGCGACCGGCGGGCACAGTCGTGCCGGATGCATGGGCAGATCATCGAACACTAGTTCGAGAATGGTCTAGACGAGTGACGCGTTCTGTCGGTGGTTGTTGGGAGTGTTGTCTGCATGACCGACACCATGGATCGCACCGACGTGGCGGAGGTGCCTGTCCTGGAGGGGTGGGTGCCGTCGTTGCTGGACGGGTCGGGTGTGGGGGAGGCGGGGGCGCCGGTGTGGTCGGTGGAGGCGATGGCTGATGTGCTGGCCGACGTGTTGGCCGGCCTGACCGGGACGAGCTGGGTCTCGGTGCCGGCGGAGGTGCTGCTCGCGACGGTCCGGGCCTGTGAGCGGCTCCGGTCGAGGTTGGATGCGGTGGAACTCGCCGCGATCGCCGCGATCGATCAGACCGATGCGGCAAAAGTGGACGGCTGGGCGTCGGCCAAGGACTTCGTGACCGCGGTGACCGGTGGGCCGCGGGGGTCCGGGCAGCGGCTGGTGCGGTTGGCGCACGCCCTGTCCGGTGACCGGTCCGCGACCGGGCAGGCCCTCGCGGCCGGTGCGGTGTCGCGGGACCAGACCGTGGTGGTGGTCGCGGCGGTGGACCGGTTGCCGGTCAACCCGGACCTGCGACGGGCAGCGGAACGGCTGCTGCTCGACGAAGCCCGAGACCTGGACTGCACCGACCTGACCCGGCTGGGGCGCCGGGTGGTGGAGCGGCTCGACCCGGGCGGCGTCGACCGCCGCGACGAAGCCGCCCTGGACCGTGAGGCGCGCGCTGCGCACCACGCCCGGTTCCTGACCCTGGCCGAGGACGGCATCGGTGGGGTCCGGGTGACCGGTCGCGGCACCGTGGAGGACGCCGCCTGGCTCAAGACCGTGCTGTTCCCGCTGGCCGCACCCCAACCCACCGGTGAGCCCGGTAGCTGTGGCCGTGTCCCCGGCACCGCCCGACGGGCAGAGGGCTGCGCAGTCAGCGACTGTGCCCACGACGGCCGCGACCCCCGCGAGGCCGGTGCCCGGCTCTGGGACGCCCTGGTCGAGGCGATGCACCGCCTCGCCGGGACCGACGTGCTGCCCGAGTCCCACGGAGCGAAACCCCGGATCACCGTCACGGTGGACTACGACGCACTGGTCGCCGGTCTCGGCGAGGCGGGACTGGTCGACCACGACACCGGCCTCTCGGCCGCGACGGCGCGGAGGTTGGCCTGCGACGCGGAGATCCTCCCGATCGTGCTCGGGACCCGCTCCCAGGTCCTCGACGTCGGCCGCGGCAGCCGCCTCGTCACCCCGGGGATCTGGCAGGCGCTGGTGGCCCGGGACCGGCACTGCGCCTTCCCCGGCTGCAACCGGATGCCGATCGCCTGCGACGCCCACCACATCCACCACTGGGCCGACGGCGGCACCACCAAGTTGGACAACCTGGTGCTGCTCTGCCGCACCCACCACACCGTCGTGCACACCACCCCCTGGCGGGTCCGGATCGACCCCCACGACCACAGACCGAGATTCAGCCCGCCACCCGGCCGCTACCGCGACGACCCCGACCTGCGGGGACGAAGACCTCAGCGTGAGTGATGCGCGGGGAGGGAGCCCTACCTCAGCAGACCGGTGAGCCACTCGGCGCCGCCGAGCACCGCGGCGAACCTCAGCCACCGGCCGGCGAGGCCGAGGACGAAGAACAGCGCCAGGCGCATGCGGAGCTGGCCGGCGAGCACCGCCAGGATGGCGAAGGGCGGAAACCCGGAGGCGGCGGAGACGAAGACCAGCGCGCCGGTGAGGACGGGTCGCTCCTGCGTGCGGGTGCGCCATTTCTCCAACCGGGCCTGGGCCTTGGGCGTCTCGATGCGTTTCTGCACCCACGCCCAGCTGAGCGAGCTCGCGCCGAGGTAGTACCAGACGAGCTTGCCGAGCATCTGCCCGAGTGCGGCCGCGAAGCCGAGCACCCAGACATTGTCGACGCCGCCGATGGATCCGCGTACGCCGAGGTAGGCCTCGATGTTGATCAGTGGCACCAGCGCCGAGGCGAAGGCCACCCCGAGCATGCCGAGCAGGTCCCCCATGCGGGGCTACAACGCCTGGGGCTCGGGGGAGTCGCTGTAGGGGTAGTCCTTGGTGAACTTCTCGGTGACCGAGCCGCTCGGGCTGGCGCAGTACTGCCACACGCCCTTCTGCTTCGAGACGACCGTGGGGTCGCCGCCGGCCGACCAGTGGGTCAGGGCGATGTGGGTGCCCGACGGGAACGACTTGCCGTCCTGGGAGGTCCAGGGCAGCGCGATGAACTTGTCCGTGAGCTTGGTGCCTTCGTACTTCTTCGCGATGGCCTTGACCACGTCGAGCTTGGCGGGGTCCTTGGCGATCGTGGCGTCGTACCAGAGCATGGAGTAGCCGTGCTCGAGGTTGTGCACGACGTACTCGATCTGCGGCCGGTCCTTGGAGGTGTAGAACTTCCGCTCGAACGGCGCCGTGACCGGGTAGTGCGGGCCGAAGGCGGGCGGTGCGTCGGCGTAGGTGATCGGCGTGCCCTCGGGCTTGTGCTCCTGGTTGCCGGTGGCCTGCTTCTTCAGGATCGGCTGGCAGCCGGCGGCCTTCTCGCCGGCGCCCAGCGAGGCCAGCGGCTTCGAGTTGAGCCGCGACTGCTTGATCAGGGGAACCGCAGCCGCACCGATGATCAGGATCGCCACGGCCACGCACGCCGAGATGACGATGATCGTCCGGCGCCGCTCGGCCCGCTTCTGGTCCTTGCGAAGCTGCTCGACGACGGCCCGGCGGTCGCGGTCCTTGTTCGGTTTGGCCATGTTCTCGCGGTCTCCGGATCAGGTGCGGGGTGGTCGGTGGCGAAGTCTACGGAGTCGCCGGACGGAACCGGAGCATCGGCTGCCCGGGCGGGCCGGGCGGGCCGGGCAGCGGCCGCCAGCCCAGTGCGAACGCGGCGGTGCGCATCTTCGCCTCGGCGGCGCCCTGCTCGCGCTCCGTGCCGCTCAGCCGGACCAGCACGGCGCCGTCCTCGTGGCGGACCAGGGCGGTGTCGTCGCCGAGGGCGGAGAGCTGGACCACGAGCTCGACGGCCGAGCACGGTGACCCGAAGCCGCGCGGGTCGTCGGCGTGCAGCGCGGTGAGCACCGCCTCACGGGCGCCGAGCCCGAACATGTCCTCGGCCTCCGGTCGCACCAGGACGACGGCCCCGGGGCCGTGCCGGCCCGGGAGCAGCACCAGGGCTGACAGGCCTCGTACCACGGCGGCGGGACGGCGGTCGAGCTTGCGCTTGACCAGGTCGGCCGCGGCCGCGAGCTCGTCGGCCACGGCCGGGGCGGTGACCGCCAGCGGGTTGCCGTGCGGGTCGGTGCGACCGGCGTAGTCGTGCAGGACGTCGAGGCCGGCGGCGCCGATGGCGATGTCGGTCTGACCGGTCCGCCACGCCCGTCCGGCGGTGTCGGTGACCAGCACGGCGACGTTGCGGCCGATGCTGCGCGCGAAGGAGTCGCGCAGTCGTCGCGCGGAAGCGTCGGGGTCGAGGGGGAGCAGCACGACGGTGTCGGCTTCGGTGTTCGAGGCGTCGATGCCGGCCGCGGCCATCACCAGGCCGTGGTGGGTGCGCACGATCGAGGTGCGCCCGCGCCGGGCCACGGTGCGGTCGGTCTCGTCGGCCAGGGCCTCCTCGCGCTTGCCGGTGCGGGTCCGGCCCTCGGCCTTGCTGACCACCTTGCTGGTGACCACCAGGATGTCGCCGTCCTGCAGGTCCGTGGCGTCCGCGAGCACGGCGGCGAGGTCGGTGCCCTCCGTGACCTCCCCGATGCCGTCGACGGGCAGGCAGAGCAGCTGGTCGGGCGCACGGGCCGGCACCGAGCCGATGTCGGAGGCGCTCACCGACGGACGTCCTCGGCCAGCGCGAGAGCGGCGACGGCCATCGTGGCGGTGGCGTCGTGGTCGGTCATCATCAGGGGTACGGCGACACAGGCGATCCCCGCGGCGCGGACGCGCTCGACATCAACCGCGTCCGCGCTGTCCATCAGCCAGCCGTCCAGGACGCCGCCGGTGCTCCGGGAGCCGTAGTGCTCGGCCACCGCGGCGGCGCTGACTTCGACGCCGATGGCCCCCAGCATCTGCGCGGCCATGCCGTGCACGTGGTTGCCGGCCACGACGGGCGAGAGGCCCACGACCGGTGCGGAGGTCGACCGCAGCGCCTCCCGCACCCCGGGCACGCCCAGGATCGTGCCGACGGAGACGACGGGGTTGGAGGGCGGGACGATCACCACGTCAGCATCGGTGATGGCGGCGGTCACGCCGGGACCGGGGGTCGAGGCCTCGATGCCCACGGGCACGACCGCGCGGGCAGGCACCTCGGCGTGCAGGCGGACCCAGTACTCCTGGAAGTGCACGACCCGCTGCCCGGACGGGGACGTGTCGTCGTCGATCGCCACGTGCGTCTCCACCCGGTCGTCGGTCATCGGCAGCAGGCGGACGCCGGGCTGCCACCGACGGCACAGGGCCTCGGTGACCGCCGAGAGCGGGTAGCCCGCCTCGAGCATCTGCGTGCGCACGAGGTGGGTCGCGAGGTCGCGGTCGCCCAGGCCGAACCAGGTCGGCTCCACGCCGTACGCCTCCAGCTCCTCCTTGGCGTGCCAGGTCTCGTCCTGGCGGCCCCATCCGCGCTCGGCGTCGATGCCGCCGCCGAGGGTGTACATCACGGTGTCGAGGTCGGGGCAGACCTTGAGACCGTGCAGCCAGATGTCGTCGGCGGTGTTGGCCACCACGGTGACCTCGACCGCGGTCCCCGTGCGCTCCCGCTCGCCGGCGAAGTGCTGCAGCAGGCCTTGCAGGAACCGCGCTCCGCCCACGCCGCCGGACAGCACGGTGACTGAGGTCACAGGGGGTCGGGCGGCTTCGGGCGAGGCGGACGAGGTCATCGGAGCTTCCTTAGTCGGTGTCACACCGCTGGGTCAAATGTCTGGCGTGTCGATTCCTTTAGCACACCAAGGCTTGACTTCACCGGTACGACAGACGTGTAATTCCTACAGTGTTGTTCGAGTTGGACGTTTCCCTGACGGGCGGCTGGGACCGGCACTAACGTGAGTCACAGGCCCTCTCTGGGAGGGCACCAAACGGGACCCGTAAGGGTCTCACGGGTCGAAAGGGCGAAAGCCGTGCGAGAGCTATATCTACTCGACGGAGACGCCGAGGAGCTCGGTTGGCAGGAGCGCGCCCTGTGCGCGCAGACCGATCCCGAGGCGTTCTTCCCGGAAAAAGGCGGCTCCACCCGAGAGGCGAAGCGGGTGTGCCTGACCTGCGACGTCCGCGACGAGTGCCTGGAGTACGCACTCGGTCACGACGAGCGCTTCGGTATCTGGGGCGGGCTGTCCGAGCGGGAGCGCCGCAAGCTCAAGAAGCGCGCCGTCTGACCCCATCGGTGACCCGTCGCTGACCCGTCGTGACCCGGCCGCGCCCCGACCTGGGTGTGGCGGACGCGACGGCGTGAGGATTCTTCGAGTCTCCGCTCCGATGGCTAGGGTGGTCCGCCGTGACGACCCTTCCCCCGGCTGCGCGCGGCGCCAGCGTGACCGCGCTGCTCGTCAGCCATGAGGGATCTCGTTGGCTGCCGGCGGTCCTCGGCGGCCTGAGCGGCCAGACCCGGGCCCCCGACCGGGTCGTCGCGGTCGACACCGGCAGCACCGACGAGTCGCCCCGGCTGGTGCGCGAGGCGCTCCCCAGGGCTCTCCTGCTCGAGGCCCCCGCGACCAGCGCGTACGGCGCGGCGGTCCGCGCCGGCCTCGACGCCCTTCCCGCCGTCGACGGCCCCGACGAGTGGGTCTGGCTGCTGCACGACGACAGCAACCCCGCGCCCGACGCCCTCGAACAGCTGCTTGCCGCGGCGGAGTCCGACCCCTCGGCCGACCTCCTCGGCCCCAAGCTCCGCGAGTGGCCCTCGCTGCGCCGCCTCCTCGAGGTCGGCGTCACCGTCAGCGGCACCGGCCGCCGAGAGACCGGCCTCGAGCGAGGGGAGTACGACCAGGGTCAGCACGACCGCACGCGGGACGTGCTCGCGGTCAACACCGCGGGGATGCTGGTCCGGCGCTCCGTGCTCGAGTCCCTCGGCTTCGACCGGCGGCTGCCGTTGTTCGGCAACGACCTCGACCTCGGCTGGCGAGCCGCCCGCGCCGGTCACCGCACCATCGTGGTGCCCGACGCGGTCGTCTTCCACGTCGAGGCTGCGCACCGCGGCGTGCGACCGCACCAGATCGGCCCAGCGGGTTACCAACGGGGCGAACGGGCGGCAGCGATCTACACGCTGCTGGTCAACGGGTCGTCCCTGGCCCTGCCGTTCATGGTCGTGCGGCTCTTCCTCGGCAGCATCGTGCGCGTCCTCGGTCTGCTCCTGGTCCGCGCACCGGGCGAGGCCGTCGACGAGCTGGCCGGCCTGGTCGCGACGTACCTGCGTCCCTGGCGGGTGCTTTCCGGGCGCCGGGCGCGCCGCCGTGCGTCGGTCGTCCCGGCCCGCGAGGTGCGTCACCTGCTGGCGCCGCCGTGGATGCCCTACCGGCACGGGCTGGACTTCCTGAGCGACATCGCCAGCGCGGTGGTGCTCCAGGCCGGCGACGTCACCGCGGCCCGGCGGGCCCGCAACGCCGCACCGGCGGAGACCGGTCCCGTGTCGGAGGAGTCCCAGAACCTCCCCGAGGACACCGGTCTGCTGGCCCGGCTGGTCTCCAACCCGGCGGCCTGGGTGTTCACGGGTCTCCTCGTCGCGGCGCTGCTCGCAGCCCGCGGCCTGGTGGGCACCGGCACGCTCTTCGGCGGTGCCCTCCTGCCCGCGCCCGGAAGCGCGATGGACTGGTGGCACCTGCACCTCGCCACCCGCCACGACACCGGCGTCGGCTCGACGTCCCCGGTCGCGCCGTACGTCCTGCCGCTCGCCGTCGTCGGCACCGTGCTGCTCGGCAAGGCCTGGCTCGTGGTCGACGTGCTGTTCCTGCTGGCCGTGCCGCTCGCGGCGTTCGGCGCCTACCGCTTCCTGCTGCGGGTCACCACCTCGCTGCCGATGAGCCTTTGGGGCGCGGTGGCGTACGGCGTGCTGCCGGTCGTCACCGGTGCCGTGCAGGAGGGCCGTCTCGGGACGGTCGTCGGCACCCTCGTCCTGCCGTGGCTCGCGCACGCCGCGCTGTTCCTCGGACCGGAGCACGACCAGGACCGGCGTCGACGCGCGGCCTGGCGGACCTCGCTCTGGCTGGCGCTGCTCGTGGCGTTCGTCCCGGCCGCCTGGCTGATCGCCCTGCTCGTGGCGGTCGTCGCCCTCGCCGTCGGCCTGCGAGGCCGCGGAACCCAGGGGCTGGCCGCAGCCGTCGCCACACCGCTGGTGGCCACCCTGGTGCTGCTGCTGCCCTGGTCGGTGGCGACCTGGACGCACCAGGGCGCGGCGTCGTGGCTGTTCGAGGCCGGTCTACCCGCGCCCCGACTCGCGCAGCAGCTGACCGCCTGGGCCGCGCTCACCGGCCGGCCCGGCGCCGGTGCCCCGGGCTGGATGGCGCTCGGCGTGCTGCTGGCCGCGGTCGTCGCGCTGGTGCGACCCGACACCCGGGCCGCCGTCCTGCGCGCCTGGGCCGTCCTGGTGGTCGCGCTGGGGCTGACCGCCGTCTTGGCTGCGGGCACCTTCTCGACGGCCAACGCCCCCACCGGTCAGCCGCTCTTCCTCGGCTTCCCGCTGGTGCTCGCGCAGGCCGCGGCGATCACCGCTGCCGCGCTTGCGGGGACCGGCATCCGCCGTCGGCTCTCGGGCTCCAGCTTCGGCTGGCGCCAGCCGTTCGGCGTCCTCGTGGTCGTCCTGGCCGCGGTCGCCCCCGTCGTCTCGACGTTGTGGTGGGTGTGGTCCGGGAGCGACGGACCGCTGGACCGCGGCCGGGCGACCACCATCCCGACGTACATGACCGACGCGGCCGCCGCCGACCCCGTCGACGGGATCCTGGTCGTCCAGGGCTCGCGGGAGCGCGGCTTCACCTACGTGCTGACCCGGACGCCCGGAGTCCGGCTCGGCGACGACTCCGTCCTGCCGTCGACCGAGGACCAGGCTGCCTTGACCCACTTCGTGGAGGACCTCGCGACCGCCCCCGAGCCGTCCGACGTCGCCGGCCTGACCGGTCTCGGCGTCGCCTACGTCTACGCGCCGCGACCGGCCGACATCGGCCTGGTCGGCAACCTGGACAGCGTCTCGGGCCTCTCGACCGGCAGCGCCGGTCGACCGGGGGACCGGGCCTGGCAGGTGGAGGCCGCACCGACCGGTGCCGACCGGCCTTCCGGGTCCGACGCCCTGCGGGGCTGGCTGCTCGGGCTCCAGGGGATCGCGGTCGTGGTCGTCGCCGTGCTTGCCGCACCGACCCGGAAGGTGGGCCGGTGAACGCCGCGGAGAAGGGCGCCCGCCGCCGCGCGGCCTCCCGGCCCCGCCCACGCCTGGGCCGCTCCGCGGTCGCGCCGGCCGCCCTCGTCCTGCTGGCGGCCGTGGCCCTGCTCATCACCGGGGCGCTCGGTGCCACACCGCAGCCGGACGACGCCACGACCGCGAGCGGTGGGGTGGTCGACCACACCACGTTCGCCTGCCCCGACCAGCCGGCCGGACGTCGCGACAGCGTGACGACCGACCTCGGCCTGGCCCGCAGCCCGTCCGACGTGACGCCGCCGTCCGGCGGGGCGCTCACCGCCGGCTCGGTCGACTCCACGGGCCGCTCGGTCGACCTGGCCCGCGGCAGCCTCTCGCGCGTCTCGTCCGACGGGGGACCTGCCGTCGACGCCACGGGAGGGTCTGCCGCGGGACTGTTCGGGTTCCGGACCGACGAGGTCACCGGCCGGACGCTCGGGGTCGGCGCCTGCCCTGCCCCACGGGCCCGCTGGTGGTTCACCGGCGCCGGCGCGGGCCTGGACCACTCCTCCTCACTGCTGATCGCCAACCTCGACCCGGGGCCGGCCGTCCTCGACGTCCACGTCCTGGGCCCGGACGGGGTCGTGGAGACGGTGGCCACCGACGGCATCACCGTGGCCCCGCACTCCGTGCGTCGCATCGACCTCGCCGACATCGCCCCGCAGACCGACGACCTCGCCGTCGAGGTCAGCGCGAGCCGGGGCCGGGTCGTGGCGTCCGTGACTGACTCCTTCGCCGCCCAGCCCTCGGCGCAGCCCTCTGCCCAGCCGGGCCAGGAGTGGCTCGCCGCGACCGATCGGGCCAGCCGCACCTTGAGGCTGGCCGGCCTGCCGGCGACCTCGTCGTCCAGCACGCTGCTGGTGGCCAACCCCTCCGACCTCGAGGCCACGGTCGACGTCCGGGTCGCAGGAAAGCGTGGAACGTTCGCCCCCACGGGCCTGAGCACCATCACGGTGGCTCCCGGGGCGATCGAGACGGTCGACCTCGCCCGTGTGCTGCCGAAGAAGGAGCCCGTCGCGCTGCGGCTGCGCTCTCGCGTCCCGGTCGTCGCCTCAGTGCGGGTCACCGCCGGGTCCGACCATGCGTACGCGACGCCGGTCTCGCCGCTCGTGGGTCCGGCCGCCGCGCCCGTCGTACCCGGCCTGGACACGACCGTGCAGCTCACTGCGGGGGCCGTCGCAACCATGGCCGCCGTCGTCGCGTACGACGCGAAGGGCACCCGCGTGGACGGCACGACCCTCTCGATCGACGCGACGGCGACCGCGGCCTGGTCGCCGACGAAGGGCGCTGCCTACCTGGTGGTCACGCCGTCGGCCGACGCGGGAGCCGGGACGGTGCACGGTGCGGTGAGCTACTCCGGCGGCGGGCTCGCGGCGGTGCCGCTGACCGCGCTGCCGTTCCGGGTCGAGCGCCCCCAGGTCGCGCCCGCCCTGCACTGAGACGGGTCGGTCAGTCGCCCTCGTAGCGGGGGTCGACCTCCTCGGGCGAGCGCCCGAGGAGCTCCGAGACCTGCTCGACGAGCACCGTCAGCACCATCGCCGACAGGTCGCTGCGCGTCTCGGCCCGCAGCTCGATCGGCCGACGGAACAGCACCAGCCGGGTGGGCTCGCCGCCGGTCCCGCGCACCAGGGACGCCAAGGGCACGGTGTCCGCGTCCCAGTCGTCGGGCACCATCGGCGTCTCCTCGACCGCGAACTCCACCAGGCCGAGCTCGGCCGCCCAGCGGGCCTCGAGCTCCTCGAGGACGGCGACCACGATCGCGTCGAAGGCGGCCTTGGGGCTCTTGGCCGCAGGAACCCCGGCCGGGGCCAGCGGGCCCGGCAGCAGGGCCGGGCCGCGCATCCCACGACCGCGGCGGTCCCTGCGGCGCGCGGTCCGGCCGATGGGTCTGTCGGTCGGACGAGCGGGTTGGGTCACGTCCGCGAGCCTAGCCGCGGCGGTGCCACCCAGCCGGTACCGTCTGCTCCGTGAGTCCTGCCCGTCGCTGCTCGAGAACCGCCTGTTCGCGGTCCGCGGTCGCCACGCTCACCTACGTCTACTCCGACCAGACCGCCGTGCTCGGGCCGCTCGCGACGTACGCCGAGCCGCACGCCTACGACCTCTGCGACGCCCACAGCGAGCGGCTCAGCGCCCCGCGCGGCTGGGAGGTCCTGCGGCTCGCGCCGGACCCGGACGCGTTCGGTCCCTCGACCGACGACCTCCTGGCCCTCGCCGACGCGGTGCGCGAGGCGGCCCGCCCCGCCCCGCCCGTCATGGCCGAGGGTGTCCGCGCGTTCGGTGTGGCTCCCGACGGCGCTCGCGAGGTCGGCCGTCGCGGTCACCTGCGGGTGCTGCCGACCCCGGAGTCCTGACCGCCCCGCTAGGGTTCGGGGCATGTCTGCGACCTCGGCCGCCGCCCTCTCCGCCGTGTTCAAGGCGTACGACGTGCGCGGCACCGTTCCCGACCAGATCGACGAGGACCTCGCGCGCGCCGTTGGCTCCGCCTTCGTGCAGGTGACCGACGCCGTGTCGACGGGAGTCGTGGTCGGTCACGACATGCGGCCGTCCTCGCCCGGCATGGCCCGCGCGTTCGCGGAGGGCGCGGCCGCCGCCGGTGCCGACGTGACGATGATCGGTCTCGCCTCCACCGACCAGCTCTACTTCGCTTCCGGCACCCTCGACCTGCCCGGTGCGATGTTCACCGCGAGCCACAACCCGGCGCAGTACAACGGGATCAAGATGTGCCGGGCCCGCGCCGTGCCGCTGGGCCTGGACACCGGCCTCTCCGCCGTACGCGACCTGGTAGCGGTCGGCGACCCGCCCGTCGCCGAGCACGCGGGGGAGATCGTCGAGCGCGACGTGCTGACCGACTACGCGCAGCACCTGCTCGGCCTCGCGCCCGTCCACGGCCGCCGGCTCAAGGTCGCCGTCGACGCCGGCAACGGGATGGCCGGGCACACCGCGCCGGCCGTGCTGGAGGGACTCGACCTGGACCTCGTGCCGATGTTCTACGAGCTCGACGGCAGCTTCCCCAACCACGAGGCGAACCCCATCGAGCCGGCCAACATGGCCGACCTGCAGGCCAAGGTGCTCGAGACCGGCGCGGACCTCGGGCTCGCCTTCGACGGCGACGCCGACCGCTGCTTCATCGTCGACGAGCGCGGCGAGATCGTCAGCCCGTCCGTGCTCACCGCGCTGATCGCGTCGCGCGAGCTGGCTCGCGTCCCGGGCGCCAACGTCATCCACAACCTCATCACGTCGCGGGCGGTCCCCGAGCTGGTCACCGAGCTCGGCGGCACCCCGGTCCGCACCCGGGTGGGGCACTCCTTCATCAAGGCCACGATGGCCGAGACCGACGCGATCTTCGGCGGCGAGCACTCGGGACACTTCTACTTCCGCGACTTCTGGCGCGCCGACTCCGGCATGCTCGCGGCGCTGCACGTCCTGGCCGCGCTGGCCGAGCAGGACCGCCCGCTGTCGCAGCTCCTCGCGGAGTTCTCGCGGTACGTCGCGACCGGCGAGATCAACTCCACGGTCACCGACCAGGCCGCGGTCGTCGCGGAGATCGAGCAGACCTACGGCGCCCTCGACGGCGTCGCCCTGGACCACCTCGACGGCCTCACCGTGACCCACGACGACTGGTGGTTCAATGTCCGCGCGTCCAACACCGAGCCGTTGCTGCGGCTGAACGCCGAGGCGGGCGACCAGGCCACGCTCGACCGGCTCCGCGACGACGTCCTCGCCACGATCAGGAGAGACTCATGAACCTCGACCCCGCCCTGCTGGAGATCATCGTGTGCCCCGACTGCCGCGGTGCGCTGGCGGTCGACGAGGAGGCCTCCGAGCTGGTGTGCACCGCGTGCGGGCTCGCCTACCCGGTCCGCGACGACATCCCCGTGCTGCTCGTCGACGAGGCCCGCCGCCCCGGCCAGGGCTAGGACACCGTCATGGTCGAGCTGTTCAACGACTCCCGGCTCGAAGACGAGTCCGCGCTCGCCTCGGCCGACGCGGTGCTGCGGTCCCTCGCCGAGGCGGGGGCGAGGGTGCGCCGCGAGGCCGGCGCCGCCGCCGAGGCGATCGCCGCCGCCGTGGCGGGTGCCCTCGGTGAGTCCCGTCCCCGGGCCGTGGTCGCGGCCGGGCCCGACTCCCGGCTCCTCCGCTCCGTGCTCGAGCCCTGGTGCCCGGTGCCGTTCGTGGCGTGGCCCGGTCCGTCCCTGCCCGGCTGGGCCGGCGGCCTGGACCTCGTCGTCGTGCTCGCACCGGAAGGCAGCGACTCCGGCGCCGCCTCCGCGGTGGCCGAGGCGGTCCGCCGCGGCTGCCGCGTCGTGGTCGCCTGCCCGCCCCGCTCCCTGGTCGCCGACCACGCGGTCGGCCGGGACTGCACGGTGCTGCCCTGCTCGTCGGGCGACCAGCTCGCGGCCGCGGTGGTGATGCTGGAGTTCCTCGACCAGCTCGACCTCGGCCCGCGGTCCGACCCCGAGGCGGTCGCGCAGGCGCTCGACGACGTGGCCATCGCCTGCTCCCCGCACCGCGACCTCGCCGTCAACCCGGCCAAGATGCTGGCGATCGCGCTCGCCGACGTCACCCCGCTGGTCTGGGGCGGGTCCGTGCTCGCGGCCCGCGCCGCCCGACGGATCGCGGAGTCCATCCGTCGCTCGAGCGGGCGTACGGCGCTGGCGGGTGACGCCGAGCACCTCCTGCCGGTGATCGCCGCGGCCCCGACCAGCGACCTGTTCGCGGACCCGTTCGACGACGACGAGGGTGGTTCGCGCCGACCCGCCCTGGTGATCCTCGACGACGGCTCGGAGGAGGCCTCGATCCGCGAGCAGCGGGGCCGGCTGCTGGCCGAGGCCCAGCAGCGCCACGTGCGGGTCGAACGGCTGGCCAGCGACGACGGCAACGACGTCGCCCGCTACGCCGCCCTGCTCAGCACCGGCACCTACGCCGCGGCCTACCTCGGCGTGGGGCTCTCGCGCCCCTGAGCCGTTGAGACCGACGGTGGCGTCCGTCAGACTGCTGCGATGCCACCTCAGTACGGTCCGCACCGCTGGTCCGCCGGCGACCGCGACGACGGTCGCAACGCCGATCTCGTGGGCGCCCTCTTCGACGTCAAGGACCTCCGGGGAGCGCGGTTCGTCGACTGCGACCTCTCCGGGGTCAAGGTCGTCGACGCCGCCCTGGTCGACGTCGACCTGTCGGGCTGGGTCGAGCACCTCGTCGTCAACGGCGTCGACGTCACGGAGTTCGTCGGGGCCGAGCTCGACCGGCGGCACCCCGAGCGGGTGCAGCTGCGCCAGGTCCAGGGGTCCGACGACTTCCGCGCCCTCTGGGACACCCTCGAGGGGCTCTGGGCCGACGCGGTCGCGCGGGCCGAGCGGCTGCCCGAGGCGGCCCGCCACGAGCGCGTCGACGACGAGTGGTCGTTCGTGGAGACGCTGCGCCACCTCGTGTTCATCGCCGACTCGTGGGCCGGCCGCACCGTCCTCGACGAGCCGGACCCCTTCCACCCGCTCGGTCTGCCCCAGAGGGCCTACGCCCCGGCGGACGCGGTCGCCCTCGGCCTGGACCCGGCCGCCCGTCCGTCGTACTCCGAGGTGCGGGAAGCCCGGGCCGACCGGCAGGCCGTCGTGCGCCGGGTCGTCGGCGGCCTCGTCGACTCGGAGCTCGGGCGCCTCTGCTCGCGGTCACCGGCCCCCGGCTACCCCGAGGAGGACCGCGCCGTCTGGTCCTGCGTCAGCGTGGTGATGGAGGAGGAGGTCGAGCACCTCCGCTTCGCCCTCCGCGACCTCGCCGTCATCGAGGCCCGGGTCTGACCACGTCGCTCGATCTGGTGGCGCCCGGCCTTCGCTAGGCTGCTCGTTCACCTGGGAGTGCAGCACCCGATCAGTGAGGAGCGCCGGCGATGTCAGCCGAGGGCAGCAACAAGGCGGTCGTGGCGGCTCTGCTCGCCAACTCGGGCATCGCGGTCATGAAGTTCCTGGCGTTCGCGCTGACCGGCGCGTCCTCGATGCTCGCCGAGGGCATCCACTCGGTGGCCGACTCCGGCAACCAGGGGCTGCTGCTGCTCGGCGGCAAGCGGTCGCGGCGCGAGGCGACGCCGGAGCACCCGTTCGGGTTCGGGCGTGAGCGCTACATCTACTCGTTCCTGGTCGCGATCGTGCTGTTCTCGATCGGCGGCCTGTTCGCGCTCTACGAGGCTTACCACAAGGCGCACGAGGTCCACGACGGTGCGCCCAACGAGCTCCTCGACGGCCGGTGGTGGTGGGTAGCGGTCGTCGTCCTGCTCGGCGCGATCGTGATGGAGGGTCTCTCCTTCCGGACCGCGATCGGCGAGTCCAACAAGACCCGCGAGGGCGCGAGCTGGCCGGAGTTCATCCGCCGGGCCAAGTCCCCGGAGCTCCCGGTGATCCTGCTCGAGGACTTCGCGGCGCTGATCGGCCTGGTCCTGGCCCTGCTCGGCGTGGTGCTGTCCAAGGCCACCGGCAACGGCTACTTCGACGTCGCGGGCACGGCGGGCATCGGGCTGCTGCTGGTCGCGGTGGCGGTGGTCCTGGCCATCGAGACCAAGAGCCTGCTGCTGGGGGAGTCCGCCAGCCCCCAGGCGCAGGTGCGGCTGCGCGAGCGGCTCGAGGCGACACCGGGGATCGAGCGGGTCATCCACATGAAGACGCTGCACCTCGGTCCCGAGGAGCTGCTCGTCGCGGTCAAGATCGGAGTGCCCCGCACGGCCAGCGCGGCGGACGTCGCAGCCAGCATCGACGCGGCCGAGCGCGCGATGCGGGAGGCGGAGCCCACGGCGCAGGTGATCTACGTCGAGCCGGACATCTACTCCGACACCTACGAGCCCGACCCGCGGCCCGAGCCGCCCGGCGCCCCGGCGCACTGAGCGCTCCACGGTTCGGAGTCTGAGGACCCCACAGGTAGGCTGGGCTGGCTGTACTGACCCACGACTCGTCGCAGAGGACCCACATTCACATGGACTTCAAGGTTGCCGATCTGACCCTGGCCGATTACGGCCGCACGGAGATCACGCTCGCCGAGCACGAGATGCCCGGCCTGATGGCTATGCGCGACCGCTACGGCGACGCCAAGCCGCTCTCCGGAGCCCGCATCGCGGGCTCACTCCACATGACGATCCAGACGGCGGTCCTCATCGAGACGCTGGTCGCGCTGGGTGCCGAGGTCCGTTGGGCCTCCTGCAACATCTTCTCCACCCAGGACCACGCGGCGGCCGCCGTCGTCGTCGGTCCCGAGGGCACCGCCGAGGACCCCCAGGGCGTCCCGGTGTTCGCCTGGAAGGGCGAGAGCCTCGAGGAGTACTGGTGGTGCACCCAGCAGATCCTCGCCTGGCCCGGCGCGCACGCCAACATGATCCTCGACGACGGCGGTGACGCCACCCTGCTCGTCCACCTCGGCGTGCAGTCCGAGAAGGAGGGCAAGGCCCCGGCGGTCGACTCCGCCGAGAGCGCCGAGCAGCGCATCATCTTCCAGGTGCTCAACGACACCCTGGTCGAGGACAACACCCGCTGGACCACCGTCGCCAACGAGATCAAGGGCGTCACGGAGGAGACCACCACCGGTGTGCTCCGCCTCAACGACATGATGCGCGACGGCTCGCTGCTGTTCCCGGGCATCAACGTCAACGACTCGGTGACCAAGAGCAAGTTCGACAACAAGTACGGCTGCCGACACTCGCTCATCGACGGCATCAACCGCGCCACCGACGTCCTCATCGGCGGCAAGGTCGCGGT